>JAFQHQ010000184.1 GCA_017397885.1 Clostridia bacterium
TATTATATATTATTATATAATATAACAAGTGTTTTGTCAAAAACTTTTTAGTTGAAAGTTTTTTCCTTATCAACCCTTAATTGTTATTTTGCATTATCACATATTTATTTGAGGTTAATCGGTGTCTGACCGTCTATCCATGTGAAAGCACGGAACTTTGTTGCACTGTCTGCAACGGCAAATCCGGGAGTGCGGATTGTGAGCGCCTGACCTGCAATGAGTTTTGCATTAAAGGTGTCAAGCTTTACAAGCTCATCGTCATCATTATACTGCGCAAGATAGATAACAATCTCTTTTTCACCATCTTCTTCAAAGTTTACGGCATAGGTTATTGCCGAAACCATGTCACCTACTTTGGGAGTTTGATTTGCCGATGCAAAATAGAGCTCATCACCCGAAGCGTTTGCCAAAATTTTTGGTGTTTCAGCGGCATAAGTGATATTGGTGGGGGCGTTTTCAAGCTCAACACAAACCTTTGGACGAAGTGAAGGATTGGAATGTTCCTTGGTCGCAATTGTTGTGTTGGCAGAAGAACCGTAGGTTCCAAGGATCACATGACCCATACCAAATGAAAATTCGTTGTCATAGCCTCTCAAATTGTCAAAGTCGCTCTTTTCAACAAGGGTTGTGAGGTCATATGAGTGCTCGGCATAAAAACGGTCATTATGTCCAAGTCTTGTGGGAACGGTCTTAATGTCAAGATAGCCTGTTTTGATGTCGGGGATTGATTCTTCGGTGTAGTTTCCTGTGTTGTACTCACCGATTAGCGATGTTTTTTTGTAGGGATACCACTCGGTGCCATAAGTGTGTCTCACCGGTGCGTTATAGTAACAAATTTCATCCTCTGTCCAACTGTCAGTGTCTACGAGGTGGAACTCGTATGCATCTTTGTTGGCACTGTTGGTATTACGGTACTGATTGAGAATGAGAGAAATATTTTTCACGGTCTTACCAACGGGAATATAAGGAAGCTTCAGTTTGTAATAACCCATAATGGAATATTTTCCGCCAAGTCTCATATATATCGTTTCATTCTGACCGTAGTTTTCATTCAGAAAATATGAATCACTTGCCTGACTTCCGCCGATTTGGGTGTCGGCTGTTACCTCACCGGTTAAAACAACATCCACGCAGTAGTGGTTTTCGGCACCGGTGGTATTGTCTGTCACATGAATATCAAAACAGTTTGTGTTGTAGTTGTTTTCAACTTCAACAGTGCAACCCTTTGCCACGGCATCAATATTTGCTTCAAAATAGGGAGTTTGATATTCATAGTAATTTACATTACTGTCAAAACCCGGTACCTCTTCGCCGTTAATTGAAAGAGATTCCAATGCAGGTTTTGCATTTTCTTCATCGACAAGAGTCCATTCGCTGATTGGAGTCTGAACTTCGTCTGCTTTGGGAATATTGTCCGAAAGATAGGGAACAAAAATTACCGAAAGATTAATATCACCCGATACATCGTCATATTTTACACAAAGTCGTTCATAATCTGCAGTAAAGTCGGTCTGACCGTCAGGGTTTGGTGATGTGCCGAGAGCCGTTGAGCAAGCCTCATAGGTGGTGAGCTCATAGGGCTTGTCGGAAATAACCTTAACATAAATGTGCTTATTGCCCTTTGAAAGGATAGCATAGCTTCCGTCGTCGGCAATTTCAA
The DNA here is from genome assembly GCA_017397885.1 of Clostridia bacterium. Classification (GTDB taxonomy): domain Bacteria; phylum Bacillota; class Clostridia; order UMGS1810; family UMGS1810; genus RGIG1828. The sequence goes on from JAFQHQ010000184.1 coordinate 1,661, forward strand.
TATCCGATTTGTATACATTTATGAATGAATATACATCAGCTGTGCCGCTCAGGGTAATTTCATCCTGTACAAGAACTCTGCTCCTGTCGTTATAGAGCATCACGCCACGGTTATACTTTTCGGCATCTGCATATGCCGATGAAAGATCTGTTGTCATGTATGCCCTGTCTGCGCCGTATGACATGTTATCAATCATGGCAGGTGAATTAACAAGCTGTCCACCGTCCTCGGAGGGGTTAATAACAACACAGCTGTTTGCTTCAGCACGGGTGGAATAGTAGGTCCATCTTACACCGTCCTGAGTGTTGTTCCAGTAGTTGCCTATGGAATAATATTCTTTTCCCGGGTTTGTTATCCAGGTTTCACCAAGAGCATCAAGGGCAAGGGTTCCCATTGCCATGAAGGCGTGAGTTTCTTTGGGATCCTGAACTGCCATACCAACAAAAATTTCCTGATTGTTATCCCATGTGCTTCTCATGGTGCCTACGTCTATGTTTCTGAAAAGCTTATCTTTTTGGAGAGAAAGCTCACCGGAGGGCTTTTCTTCGGGGTTATACCAAAGGCAAAGAAGCGGTTCGCTGAAATACTTGTTATCTATAACATATTTCATAAGCGCACCGTCACCACTCATATGCCCGAAATAGTAAAAGGTTGAAGACTCTGTGCGAGCAGTGCCTGCATCGGAATAGATGAGTCGGCGGTTACTTGACTGAGTGTATATTGGGAAATATGCATTTCCGGTTATATATTTATTGTTTTCAAAGCCAAGGCATGAACCAAATGCCGATTCCATGGAAGAAAACATTTTAGCCATAAAGGGACCCACATATGACCAATAGCTTGAACCCTCATACCAGCCCGAGTCAGGATAGAGCTTATCGAAGGGACCATTTCTTCTTGTGAGATGCTTGAGGGCTTCCGCCATAATTGTGGCAGAAATTTCGGGGTTTCTGTCACACACTGCAAGAGCCTGAACAAACACAGAGCAGTTGTCAAGCACTGCGTGGTTGTTGCTTGCAAGATACATCTGATGGAAGCTCCATTTGTATTCTTCTTTGGTGGGATTGGTGAAAAAGTCATATATTTCATCAAGATGCTTTGAAAACATTGCATCGCCGATTGCAGTTCTTTGCTCTTCGGTCATGTAGTTATATAGCCAGTCATAGCAGATTGCAACACCGAGAGCCGTGTGGTTTACATCAAGACTCTGCGCTCTGCCCCAGGTTTCCATATTCTCGGCAAAATACATTGCTTCGGCAATGGCACGGTCGGCATAATCCGTGTCGCCGTCCACCATATATACAAACGAGCAGCTCATCATAATGTCAAGTGCTGATGTGGCTCTTGAAAGATAAGAATTTTCGGTTATGTCGGTTGTAATTTGCGAAACTGCTTTGTCTACATAAACTGCAGCTTTGTCTTTGAAAACCCGATACATTTCGGTCATGGCTTCGTCTTCACCAAAGGCATATTTTTTGATGCGGTCAAAATCTGCCTGACGGCCGAAAAGATAGGGATGTCCGCCCTCAACAGTTCCTTCAATAAGGGTTTGGAGCTGCTCTTTTGTAACCTCGGGATATTCGGGTAAGGGTTCGGAATAGGGAGAGGTTACACTGCAATAGAATCCCGGGTAGAGCTTTGCCCCTCTGTAGGATGTGTCGGTCATTGATGCAACGGCAACATTGGTTGTTGAATTCCATGCACCCACACCGAGATAGAAATATTCCTGACCCGCCTCATAGCATTCTTTGGCATAGGTTGAAACATCGGCATAGGAATATTTATAGCTTGAGTTTGGGGATTCAACGGTAATAATTGGCGCATCGTTTGCGGCGAAGTTATCAACCGTTGTTGCCGAAATGAGCGGCGCAAGACGGGAATCGGTGGTTTCAACCGTCAACGGCAATGATGATAAATCCCATTCATCAACATCAAGCTTTAAGATTTTAAAAGCACTGCTGCCGCCTCTTCCGAAACGAATGATAAATCTGTTAAGGTCGATGCTTTCGTGATAAGCCGGCAGGGGGAATTTCATAATAACCATGTTGGCAACCACATTAGAACCTTTTGTAATGTGTGATGTGCCAAAGTTTCCGCTGTCTTCGGAAACAACTCCTCCACGCATCTGATAGCTTTCGGAAATCCCGGTAAACGTACCAACGGATTCATAGGCTTCAACCGAGTGTTTACCGATTGTATTGTAGGCAAAGGCAGGCTGAAGATTAACTGCCTTGTAGGTTGAATCTGTCATTGAAGCAAGGGCGCAATTTGTGGTTGAATTCCACGCACCAACTGCCACATAAAAGAACTTGTCACCTTTTTCGTGATGCTCTCTTGCATATGAGGTGATATCGGCGTAGGCAATGTGATAGGGCGAAACAGTTGTTTCCACATTTACAATTTCTGCATCATTAACGGCATATTCCGCATTGGTTGCCGAATCAACAAGAGGTGCAAGACGGGGGTCTGTTGTGGGAACAGACATAGGAAGTGACGAGAAATTCCACCGGTCACTGTCAATTTTCATAACTTTAAAAGGAACTGTGTCACCTCTTCCGAAACGCAAAACAAACTGACCAATCTGCTGATCTTCGGGGATGATTGGCAAGGGGATTTTGTAAATAACCATATTACCGCTTCCGGAAACATATGTTGTACCGAAATTTCCCGAATCGTCATAAACAACACCGCCTCTTAGGTGATAGCTTTCGGTGATATCGGTGTAGGTTCCGATTGCCTCATATTCCTCGGCAGTTGCTGCACTTGCGGTGAGACAAAAGCTCATAGGCAGTGCAGAAAAAATAAGTGTCAAAGCTAAAATGAGAGATAGAGTTTTTCTTCCAAACTTTTTCATTTAATTCTCTCCTTTAAATTAGTTTATTGCGTTCTATGAAGCTAAATAAATTGGAGTTTGTAGAGGAGTTTAGCACGAGGACGAAAGGCTCCCCTGCCTAAGGGGAGCTGGCAGTGAGCGTAGCGAAACCGACTGAGGGGTATTGCTGAAAGCGTTGATACTTCTGCATTTCGTACCCCTCCGTCTTTGCCTAACGGCAAATCCACCTCCCCTTAGGCAGGGGCGATGCTTGCCGGTGGCAAGCGGTTATCGCCGACCGAATCGAAGATGAGACCGGCTTTCGCTTCAGCCTCGTTTGCGAACACTCCGACAAACTCCAATTTATAAATCAGCAGGACAAATTCCATCTATCCACACAAAGGCTTCAAAACGGGTTGCACCGGAAACTGCAGTGTCAACATCCGACACAAGGGTTACAGACTGCCCGGCTTTAACGCTTCTTGTGCATTTGGTAACCTTTAAAAGCTTGCCCTTTGAATCATACTGTGCCACAAAAATGTCAAGCTCTTTGTCGGCATCTTCAAAATTCACGGCATAGCTTATTGCGCAGAGCTTACCTCCCTCGGAGGGCACCATATCACTCGATGAATAATACAATTCATCACCCGATGGGTTTGCAATGATTTTTCCGCTTTCTGCAAAAAGTCCGACTGCAACATCCACGCTTTCGGTTTCAACCAAAAGCTTGGGACGAAGTGCCTCATTGGAATTCTCTTTTGATGCAATGGTAGTGTATGAACCGGAGCTCCACTGACCGGGGACATAATGTCCCATACAGAATGAAAATTCGTTGTCGAAGCATTTGAAATCTGAAAAGTCACTCTTTTCCACAAGGGTGGTAAGATCATATGTATGTTCTTTGTAGAATCTGTCATCTTTGCCCTGACGGTTGGGAACTGTTTTAATGTTCAAAGACGGCATCTGAAGATCGGGAACCGATTCGGTTGTGTAAGTCTCTTTGTTGGTTGTTCCGGGGTTGTCGGATTTTCGGTACGGATACCATGCGTCGTCGTCGAGATAGGAATGACGCACGGGTGCATTGTAGTAGGTAATTGTGTTTTCCTGCCAGCTTGACGGGTCCACAAGATGAAATTCGTAGGCATCTTTGTTTCCGGAGTTTGTGTTACGATACTGATTGAGTATCAGAGATACATTTTTAACCTTTTTACCAAGGGGTACATAAGGAAGCTGAAGCTTATAATATGACATTATGGAATATTTTGACATAATTCTCATATTAACTGTTTCAAGGCCTCCGTAGTTTTTACTTACATAAGGCTCGCCGCTCATACTTCCGCCAACCATAGCATCGGCTGTGATTTCACCTGCGAAAACTATGTCTATGCAATAGTGGTTTTTTGCACCGGTTTTTGTGTCGGTCACATAAATATCAAAGGCATTATTTTTAAAGTTATTCTTAACCTCAACACTGTAGCCGGGAGCTTCTGCTTCAACTTTTGCTTCAAAAAATTCGAGAGGGAGCTTATAATAATTCACATCTCCTCTAAAACCTTCAAGCTCTTTGCCGTTAACCTTTAATGACGAAAGCATCGGTTTGTTAAGAATGGTTTCGTTTGTTGACCACTCATCAAGTGAAGATGCAGGCTCTGTAACTTCGGGAACAGCATCTGAAAGGAACGGAACGAAAACCACTTTAAGATTTATGCTTCCCGAGACATCGTCATATTTAACGGTGAGTCTTTCAAAATCTTTTGTGAAATCCTTTTGAGTAACATCGGGATTGGGTGATGTGCCAAGAGCCGTTGCGCAGGCTTCGTAGGTAGTAAGTGTATAGGGCTTATCGGAGAACACCTTCACAAGCACGTGTTTGTTGCCTTTTGAAAGAATTGCATAGCTTCCGTCCTCGGAAATTTCAATGTCCGATTTATACACATTTATGAATGAATATACATCACTTGTTTTTTCCAAAACAACCTCATCCTGAAGCAAAACCTTGCTTCGGTTGTCATAGAGCATTACGCCTCGTTTGTAGTCCTTTGCATCGGTATATGCGGTGGTAAGATCGGAAACAACATACGCCTTTGAATCACCGGATTCAAAATTGTTTATGACAGCAGGGGAGTTTGCAATCTGACCACCGTCCTCGGAGGGATTGATAATAAGGCATCCGTTTGCTTCGGCACGGGTGGAATAATAGGTCCATCGTGTGCCGTCCTGGGCTGTGTTCCAGTAATCGCCAATGTCATAGCTTTCTTTTCCCGGGTTTGTTATCCATGTTTCACCAAGGGCATCGAGGGCGAGCGTTCCCATCGCCATGAATGCATGAGTTTCCCGAGGTTTTTGAACAACCATGCCCGTGAAAATCTGATGGGGATTGTCCCATGAGCTTCTCATGGTTGCAATATCTATGTTTCGTATTAGCTTGTCTTTTTTGAGAGAAATTTCTGCATTTTCAAGCTCTGCCGGGTCATACCATATGCATATGGTGGGATCTGTAGCAAATCGGTTGTCCACGGTATATTTCATAAGCGCCTTATCGTTTGCCATTTTTCCGAACCAATAGAATGCACTGTGATTGGTAACGCCCGTTCCTGCATCGGAATAGACAAATCTTTCGCGATTGGACTGGGTGTAGATGGGGAAATATGCCGCGCCGGTAATGTATGGATTTTCTTCATAACCAAAGGACGTTCCGAATGCCGCATCCATGGATGAGAACATCCATGCCATAAAGGGTCCCACATAGTTCCAGTAGCTTGAACCCTCATACCAGCCCGAATCGGGGAAGAAACGGTCAAAGGGTCCGTTGTGACGGTTGAGATGCGTGAGTGCAAGGCTCATTATGCTTGCGCACTTTTCGGGAGCATAGTCTGCAAAGGCAAGAGCTTCAACAAACACCGAGCAGTTGTCGAGAACTGCGTGGTTGTTGCTTTGATTGTACATCTGATGGAAGCTCCATTTGTATTTTGGATCGGTTGGATTATTGAAAAAATCATAAACCTCGTCAAGATGCTTGGCAAACATTGCCTCAGCCATGGCGGTTCGCTGCTCGGCTGTCATATAGTCATAGAGCCAGTCATAGCAAACTGCAATACCCATTGACAAGTGGTTTATGTCAAGACTTTGACTTCTGCCCCAGGTGTCTTGCTCTTCAACAAAGTACATTGCCTCTGCAAGGGCACGGTCTGCATAGTCAGCGGCAGATTCGCCCTCGACCATATATACAAATGCACAGTTTCTTATTATGTTCATTGCGCTGGTTGCTCTTGAAAGAACAACATCCTCCGAAACCGTTGACACGGCTTTGTCAACATACACAGTTGCATCGTCTTTTATTTTCTGATACATTTCGGTCATTGCCGCATCTTTGCCGAAGGCATATTCCTTTACTCTGTCAAAGTCTTCTTGGGTTCCGTAAAGCCATGGATGACCTTTTTCCACGGTTGATTCAAAAAGCTTTTCAAATCTTGCCGGGCTGATTTCGGGATAACGGGGAAGGGGTTCGTCATACTGCGGTTCCATGGTGTAGAAATAACCGGGATAGAGCTTCAGACCTTTGTATGTTGTATCTGTCATTGAGGCAAGGGCAATGTTTGTGGTTGTGTTCCATGTGCCCACAGCAACATAAAAATGTGATTTTCCGCCGTAATATGCTTCTTTTGCATAGTTTGTCACATCAACATAGGTGTGAATGTATGAACTGCTGATTTCGTCATTAATAAATTCGGCATCTGCCACACTGTAACTGTCCACAGTGGATAAATTGAAAAAGGGTGCAAGCTGTGGGTCGGAATTGCCGACTTCAAGAGGAAGCGAAGTCATATCCCACTTGTCACAGTCAATTTTAAGAACTTTCAGAGTAGATGTGTTTCCTCTGCCGAAGCGGATTATGAAACGGTCAAGCTTTTCACTTTCGTGATAGGTGGGGAGCGGGAATTTGTAGATTGCCATGTTACCCGTAACCTTGCCGCCGGAAACCATAATTGATGAAGCAAAGTTACCCGTATCTTCCTTGAGGGTACCACCGTTTAAAATATAGCTGTCGGTGATCGCATTAAAACTGCCGATAGACTGATAGCTTTCGACAGAGTGAGAATTTTTTTCGGTATATGTAAATGCCGGATTAACATTTGCACGAAGATAATCGGAGTCGGTCATTGATGTGAGTGCGCAGTTTGTTGTGGAATTCCATGCACCAACGGCAAGGTACATATAGAGCTTTCCCGATGTGCGACATTCATTGGCATAGGTTGTGATGTCGGCATAGGAAAGATTGTAATATTGATTTGAAACGGTTTCAAGCTCTGCATCGAGAACGTTGTAATTATCAACGGTTGAAGACGAAATGAGAGGAGCTATTCTCTCGTCGGTAAGAGCAACTGTTTGGGGAAGTGTTGAAAAATCCCAGTCGTCACCGTTTAAGCCCAGAACCTTAAAGTTTGTTGTGCCGCCTCTGCCGAAACGAAGAACAAACTTTTCATATTCCTTGCCGATATTTAGTCTCGGAAGCGGAATTTTGTATATGGCAAAATTCGCCTTTCCCGAAATATAGGTTGACATCGTATTGCCGGAGGCAATTTCTATTTTGCCACCATTAACCTTGTAGCTTTCGGTAAGTGCAGTGTAAGTGCCGATTGCCTCATATTGTGAAGCGGTTCCTTCGGCAAAAACAGTTGTTGAAATGCCAAGAGGCAATATGCTCAGCACCATTGAAACAATCAGCATAAGCGATATAAAGTTTTTTGAGATTTTGGCTTTAGTCATGGACATTCTCCTTATAGAGCATGATGTTTAAATGTGGTATAAATTTTAAAATATATATTAATTGTACTATAAAATAATTTATTATACAAGAATATTCAAGGTTAAAAATTAGTCGCCATTATTGGCTGACGTATAAAATATATGTTAAGTAGGTGCGGATGCTATCTGCCCGCTTTTTTTATTCAAATTTGAGTTTGTCGGTGTGTTCGCAAACGAGGCTGAAGCGAAAGCCGCCCCTGCCTAAGGGGAGGTGGATTTGCCGTTAGGCAAAGACGGAGGGGTACGAAACGCAGAAGTATCAACGCTTTCAGCAATACCCCTCAGTCAGTTTCGCTACGCTCA
>JAFQHQ010000185.1 GCA_017397885.1 Clostridia bacterium
TGCCGAATAAAACATCAGCGGTGGTCGGGGTGTGGGGCTGACTATAGAAGCCCCACGAAAGAAAAGTTTGAGAACTTTTTCTCAAAAGAAGTGCTTGAGAACCCTTTCTCAAAAACAACCGGCGTTTTCGTGCCGGAGCGACAAACTCAAATTTGAACGTAAATTGCACACTTGCCATTGTGAGCAAGTGAAAAGATTCAAAGCATTTGATGCAGCATTTTAAGGGGGGGTATTCCAAAAGTGAATATTCATAACGTGGAACTTACAATATCTGCGGTAAAGTCAAATCAATATCCCAAAACAACATTCCCCGACATTGCCTTTGCAGGCAGGTCGAACGTTGGAAAATCATCATTGATAAACAAGCTTTTAAACCGCAAAAGTCTTGCTCGTGTCAGTGCAAAACCCGGCAAGACCGCAACCATAAATTTTTATAACATTGATAATTGTCTTAATTTTGTTGACCTTCCCGGCTATGGCTTTGCCAAGGTGTCGAAAGAAGAAAAACGAAAATGGGGTCAGATGATAGAAACCTATTTAAACACCCGTGAAACCCTCAGCCAGGTTATTCTTCTTGTTGACAGCCGTCACGAGCCAACCGCCGACGACAAGCTCATGCTGTCGTTTATTCGCGGTGTGTGCGAAAGAGCTGTTGTCGCGGCAACAAAATTTGACAAACTTAAACCCTCACAGAGGGATGATTCCTTAAGACGGATAATTTCTACCCTTGAACTCAAGGGAGATGACATTATAATACCTTTTTCCGCAGTAAACGGCACCGGGGTTGAAGAGTTCTGGAGCTATGTGGATGAATTTGTTTTAGACAATGGGGGAGAAAGCGATGAGTGATATTTTAAACGGACTCAACGATAAACAAAAAGAAGCCGTACTCACAACCGAGGGACCGCTCCTTGTGCTTGCGGGCGCAGGAAGCGGCAAAACCACCGTGCTCACCAGAAGGGTGGCTCACATTCTTGAAAAAGGACTTGCAAAGCCGTGGCAGATTCTTGCCATCACTTTTACCAATAAAGCGGCTGCAGAAATGAAAGAGCGTATTGCATCTCTTGTTCCAGATTCGGCGGATGATATGTGGATTCGTACCTTCCATTCGTGCTGTGTGCGCATTTTGAGACGTGACATAACCGCACTCGGCTATAAGAGTGAATTCACAATTTATGATTCCAATGACCAGAAACGAATTGTCAAAGACTGCATGAAATCTTGCGGGCTCAGTGAGGAAAATTTCCCCGTTAAGTCGGTCATTTTCCGCATTTCCGATTGCAAAAACAAAGACATTTCGCCCGAAGAATTTGAAGCGCAAAGTCAGTCCAATTACCGTGACCGTCAATATGCCGGACTCTACACGGAATATGAAAAAACTCTCAAATATAACAATGCTCTCGATTTTGACGATCTCATTTTAAAAACAGTTGAGCTTTTCAAAAAATGTCCCGATGTTCTTGCGTACTATCAGAATAAGTTTAAATATATTCTCGTAGACGAATATCAGGATACCAACGGCTGTCAATATAAGCTTGTGGAAATGCTTGCCAAAGCACACCGCAATCTTTGTGTTGTTGGTGATGACGACCAGAGTATCTACAAATTCCGCGGTGCGGACATTTCAAACATTCTCAATTTCGAAAAGCACTTTGAAGAAGCAAAGGTTGTAAAACTCGAACAAAATTATCGTTCAACTCAAAACATTCTCACTGCGGCTAACAAGGTTATTGCCAACAACCGCAACCGAAAGAGCAAAAATCTATGGACCGATGCCGGAGACGGTGAAAAAATTGTTTTGAGGGCTCTTGGCGATCAGGTGAACGAAGCGGTTTATGTTAACAATCAGATAGAACATCTTGTGTCCAAAGAGGGTTACAAGTATTCCGATTTTGCAATTCTCTACCGCACAAATGCTCAGACCCGTGCCTTTGAAGAAAACCTTACATGCCCCTACCGCATTCTTGCAGGGCTCAGGTTCTATGACCGAAAGGAAATCAAAGACATTCTTTCATACCTGAGGGTTCTTTTTAATCCCGATGACGATCAGAATCTCACACGAATAATCAATGTTCCCAAAAGAGGTATCGGCGATTCAACCGTTGCAAAGCTTCAGAGCTTCGGTGCAACCGTCGGAAAAAGCATGTTCGACATAATTACCGATGGTTCCTATGCCGAGGCATTTGGCAGAGCCAACGCAAAAATTACCGAATTTGCCGACATGATTAAAAGACTTCGTGAAAAAGTGAACACCATTCCTGTTTCCGAGCTTATTGATGAGCTTCTTTCGGCTACCGGCTATGTTTCGAGACTTCTTCTTGAAAGTCCGCCGGACGATGCAGTGTCGAGAATTGAAAACGTTGAAGAATTCAAATCCAAAGCAAGAGAATATGAAGAAAAGGTTGAAAATCCCACCTTTGAGGGCTTTCTTGACAACATTTCCCTTGTTTCCGATGTTGATAACTATGATGACAAGCAAAATGCCGTTGTTCTCATGACACTTCACAGCGCAAAGGGGCTTGAGTTCCCTGTAGTGTTTATGTGTGGTATGGAAATGGGACTTTTCCCCAGCTTCATGAGCGAAATGGAAGAAGGCGGCATTGAAGAAGAACGCCGTCTTTGCTATGTGGGCATCACAAGAGCCCGCAAAAAGCTCTATCTTACATATGCAAAGCAAAGAACCCTTTTCGGAAAGACCGAAGCAAGAGTTTGCTCGGAGTTTGTCAATGAAATCCCAACCGAATATCTGGATATTGAGGTTAAGCGTCAGTCTGGCTTCAATGCACTCTATAATGTTGCACCTGTAAAGCGTAACACCACACTTCCCACATTCAGCTTTTCGAGAAGCACCGAGAAAAAGCCGTCTGTTTCGTCAATCCCCGGTGTTATGCGCGGCTCCGAAATGAAATCCGCAGTTACAGATTCCGGCATCAAAAAAGGCGACAGGGTAAATCACAAAAAATTCGGTAATGGTCTTGTGCTTTCCGTTACCGATGTTGGGGGAGATTCTCAACTTGAAATTTCCTTTGACAATGTGGGCACACGAACTCTCATGGCGTCCTTTGCAAAGCTTACCAAGATTTAACCGCTAAACTGCAATTCTGTCATTCTGAGCGAAGCAGAAGAAGATGAAAACAGATGTTTCGACTCACTTTGTTCGCTCAACATGACATGGGAAAAAGTGCTCAGCATTATCGCAATGTCATTCTGAGCGAAGCGTCAGCGAAGTCGAAGAATCTAAATAATAAAAGTTATTCCCGAAACATGATATAAATATAAGAGGACTGAATTTTTATGTTAGAAAAATTAAACGAAAAAAGCATAAATACCCTTGTGGATGCCATTCTTTCTTTAAAAACCAAAGAAGAATGTTGCAATCTGCTTGAAGACCTTTGCACAATTTCCGAAATAAAAGCCATGGCACAGCGCATTGAAGTTGCCGAAATGCTTGACGAAAAGGTTGTCTACAGCGACATCGTGCGCAAAACCGGTGCAAGCACAGCCACCATTAGCCGTGTTAACCGTGCACTGAACTATGGTGCGGGCGGCTACCGTGCTGTTTTGGACAGGCTTTGCCCCAAGGAAAAACCTGATGGCGGTGAAGAAAAATGATGCAGGGCGAGAGCTATTCCGGCTTTGCCGGAGTGTATGATTTGCTCACCGGCGATGTGGAATATGAAAAACGCTGTGAATACATTGAAAAGCTAATGAAAAAACACATGGATTTTTCGCCCGAACTTGTGTGCGACCTTGGTTGCGGCACGGGGAGCGTGTGCAATATTCTTTCAAAAAAAGGCTATGACATGATTGGCATCGATTCGTCGGATATGATGCTGGACATTGCCTCAAAAAAGAATGACGACAAAAAAATTCTCTATCTTTGCCAGGATATGTGTGAATTTGAACTCTACGGCACAGTTGATGTGTTTTTGTGTATGCTCGATTCTCTAAATTACATCACATCTATCGAAGAAGTAAATGAAATTTTTGCCTTAGTAAAGAATTATCTCAACCCCGGCGGAATTTTCATTTTTGATGTAAACACTCTCTATAAATACGAAGAAATTCTCTCGGACAATACTTTTGTATCCGAAGAAAACGAAATTTTCTACACCTGGGAAAATGCTTTCGATGGCGAATATCACGATTTTCGGCTGAACTTTTTTGCCAAGGACGAAAACGGAAAATACAACCGTATGACCGAAGAACATTCTCAAAGGTATCACTCGGTTGATGAACTCAAAGAAATTATCAAAGAAAACGGTCTTTCTCTTGAGGCTGTCTATTCGGAGCTTACCGAAGACCTTCCGAAAGAAGACGACCAGAGAGTTTTCTTTGTGGTGAAAAAGCCTGTTGTTGATGTGTGATATTAGACTGAAAAATTAATACAAAACAAATATTAAAGGATTGTAAATTAATTCAGCAAATTAATTTACGGTCCTTTTTGCGGTCTGGAGTTTTTTTACATTTCCTTTTTTTGTAAATAAGAATTATATTATATTCACACATTATGCTAATATTTGTATATAAGTTAACTTCAATATTGATTTTGTGCGTAATTTTTGATATATTAAAATATATGATGATTTAAAACAATGGGAGAAAAACATGAAAAAGATAAGTTTAAACGGAAAATGGAAACTCTATTTTTACAATCAACTTGAAAAAGATATTAAAAATCCATCGGAGCTTGGCTGTGAACAATGCATAAAATGCAGTGTTCCCGGCAATGTTGAGCTTGATTTGTCAGCTGCAGGGCTTCTTCCTGAAGATTTGTATTTTGGCACAAACATGAAAGAATGCGAAAAGTTTGAAACCTATGCATGGTGGTATGAAAAGGAATTTGAAATTGACAAATCCATACTTTCGGAAAAACTTTATCTGCACTTTAACGGAGTGGATTGCATAGCCGAATATTTTTTGAACGGGGAAAAAATAGGTGAGAGTGAAAACATGCTCACAGAGCATGAATTTTGCATAGACGGTGTTAAAAGAGAAAAAAACATTCTTCATGTTAAAATTAATTCCTTTGTGCTTCGTGAACATGAGGAAGAATTTTCCGAAAGATCGCTTTTGATGAATCCGTTTTTTCATCAGAAATCCGTTGAGCTTCGAAAAGCACCTCACATGCACGGATGGGATATTTTGCCCAGAGCCGTAAGTGCAGGAATATGGAGAGATGCAGAGCTTGTTTCAAAAGGTGATTTTGAATTCAGACAGTTTACATACATTCCCGTTAAATATGAGTACGGTAATATGCTTGTTTGTTTTTGCTATGACATTGCTTGCCCCTATGACAAGCTTAAAAACAGCAAAATCATCATAAAAGGCAGCTGCAAAGGCAGAAGTTTTGAGACAGAAAGCCTTTTGCAAACCCACGGAGGCAGAATTGAACTTTGCATTGAAAATGCTCTTCTTTGGTGGCCCAAGGGTTATGGCGAGGCAAATCTCTATGATGTTAAAGCACAAATTGTATGCGACGGAAAGGTTGTTGCAGAATATGACTGCACAATGGGGCTTCGCACAATAAAACTTTTGAATTCATATGTTGCCGACAAAACAAACGGAAAATTTGCCTTTGAAATAAACGGCAAAGAGATTTTTTGCCTTGGAACAAACTGGGTTGCCCTTGATGCCTTTCACAGCCGTGACAAGGAAAGATATGACAAAGCTCTTGCGCTTCTTGATGACATCGGATGCAACATGGTCAGAATGTGGGGCGGAAATGTGTATGAAGACACAGCTTTTTATGATTTTTGCGATTCACACGGCATCATGGTGTGGCAGGATTTTACCATGGCGTGCAATGCCTATCCACACTCTGAAAAATTTTTGAAAGAAATAGAAAAAGAAGCCGTTTTTATCATTAAAAAGCTTCGCAATCACGCTTCCCTAACCCTTTGGGCAGGTGACAACGAATGCGACAGCATGCTGACTGAAAGCATATGGACAGACCCAAATTCCAACATCATAACCCGTGATATTTTAAAAAGAGCGGTGTTTAATCATGACACATGGAAGCCATATCTTCCAAGCTCGCCCTATTACGGAAGCGAAGTTATGGAAAAAGGCGGAAAAATTCAGCCGGCGGAACAGCATGTCTGGGGACCGAGAGATTATTTTAAAAGTGATTTCTACAGTGAAAACGATGCTCACTTTATCAGTGAATGCGGCTATCACGGCATGCCTTGCAGGCAAACCCTTGAAAAATTCCTTGAAAACAATGACATGAAGCCGGGAGTAATAACCGAAAACAATATTCTCCACTCAACCGATTGGAAAGGCTCCGACCACAGAGTGCGTCTTGTGTCCAATCAGGTTATTCAGCTTTTCTCAAAAGTTCCCGACAATATGGATGACTACATTCTTGCTTCACAAATATCTCAAGCGGAAGCAATGAAATATTTTGTGGAACGCATGAGAATAAACCGTCCGCAAAAGAGCGGAATTCTATGGTGGAACCTTGTTGACGGCTGGCCTCATGTGTCCGATGCGGTGGTTGATTATTACTTTGAGAAAAAACTTGCATATGATTATATCAAACAGAGTCAACAGCCATTTTGCATCATGATGGACGAAATACAAAACTGGAACAGCCGAATTGTCGCTTCAAACAATACTCTTGAAAATGTGAATGGTGTTGTGAGGGTGTCCGACGGCGAAAGCAAAGAGATTCTCTTTAAAAAAGAATTTTCTGTTATGCCAAACTGCAGTGAAGCTCTTGGCGAAATAAAGCTTTATTATTCGGAAAAAAGACTTTTTGTCATTGAGTGGGAAACCGACAAAGGCGATGGCTTTAACCACTATATCAGCGGCGGTGTTCCGTTTTCTCTTGAAAAATATAAAAAATGGATTGAAATAATTTAAACGTAGTAGGGCTTCAAATTGGAGTTTGGCGCTGTGTTTAACACCGGGACATTGTAGGGCAGGGGCTTGCTCCTGCCGACAAAGTTCAACGAAACGAGCAAGCCCGCTTGCTACGCTCTGGTGTTAATTTCATCTTCAATCAAAGCGACAAATTACAAATTAGCGGGGAGAAGGAATAATTATGTAGGGGAGGGGCTCCGCGCCCTCCCGGTGCGAAATCATCAATGTATACGGGAGGGCACAGAGACCCTCCCCTACGATATTATTGTGTTAAACAGAGCGATAAATTATTTTTAGGTGCTGATTTTTCACTAAATACCAAAGCGTTTTTGCACTTTGCATTTTACACTTTGCATTGCTCTGATTGGAAATCCAATCAGAACGACAGATTCCAATTTATCGAAGTGTTTATAATGTCGGATTTGCAGGTAACGGGCTTGCGTCATTCCACATTTTCGGCAGGAGCAAGCCCCTGCCCTACAATCTATTATTTCAAACACCCCGATAAATTTCAATCTAACGATGCTTATTAACGGAGGAACCCTATGACAAAATTATCATTTATAAACGCAGAAAAGTTAATGGACGGCATATGTGAAGTCTCCGACATTTTGAAATTCGAAATTGACGACAAAGCCCCAAACATTTATGTGACCGCAAAAAAATCGGAAGATAAAGGCTTGCTTCGAGTAGCTTTAAAAGGAAATCATGCCGCGGTTGAATATGATGATAAGGCTTCTTTTTTTCGTGGGCTTATGCTTCTTTGCAAAAATATGGCAGACGATTTTGAAATTTGTGAAAAAAGAAGCTTCAAAACAAACGGTGCTATGTTTGATATGTCACGAAATTCGGTGTTCAAGGTTGAAACCGTAAAAGAAATCATGAAATATATGGCACTTATGGGACTAAACATGTTCATGCTCTACACCGAAGATACCTATGAGCTTGAAGGCTACCCGTATTTTGGTCATATGCGCGGAAGGTACACCAAAAAAGAAATCGGTCAAATGCAGGATTTTGGCGAAAAACTGGGGATTGAGCTTGTGCCGTGTATTCAGCTTCTTGCACATCTCGCCACAGCTCTCAAATGGGACGAATTTGCTCATATCCGTGATACACACGATGTTTTGCTTGCCGATAGTGAAGAAACCTACGCCTTTATAGACACAGTTTTTTCTAACCTTTCAAAAATGTACAAAAGCCGTCGTGTGCACATAGGTATGGATGAGGCGGCATTTCTCGGTCAGGGCAGATACCTTGACAAAAACGGATTTTGCGAGCAATCCGAAATTTTTTGCCGTCACCTTAACCGTTGTCGGAGCATAGCTTTGGAATATGGTTTCAAGCCTATGATGTGGAGTGACATGTTTTTTGACATGGCAGGTGAATTTGGATACAGCTCCGATGCCGAATTTTCGGAAACTGTCAAAAATGCAGTGCCTTCTGACATCAGTCAGGTCTATTGGTCATATGATTCTTTTGATGAAGCTGCCTATGAAGCAATGATTGAAAAGCACCGCGAAATAACCGACAATGTGATTTTTGCGGGCGGAATATGGACATGGAGCGGACCGTGCCCCAAATATGCAAAAACAATTGCCGTCTCAAAAGCAGCACTTTCAACGTGCATAAAAAAAGGCGTGAGTGAGGTTTTTGCAACCGTGTGGCACAACGGTGCAGAATGTCCCCTTGTGCTTGCTTTGCCCGGACTCATGCTTTTTGCCCAAATGGATTATACCGGCAAATTCGACCTTGATGCAGTCAAAGAAAACTTTGGATTTATCACGGGTGTTTGTGCCGATGATATTATAAATATGGAAATTGCAGATTATCCTGCAGGGGATGCCGACAAATCAAAGGTTAAAAACCCAAGCCGTTATTATCTTTACAATGACCCTCTTGCAGGTCTTTTGGACAAACATGCTCAAGGACTTGAGCTTTCCCGGTTTTACGGAAAAATAGGGGAGGAGTATGCCGAAAAAGGCACAAAAATCGGATTTTTTGCCGAAGCTTTTGAATATTACAAAGCTGTGGTAAATGTTTTGGAGCTTAAAGCGGATTTTGGTGTGAAGCTTAAAAAGGCATATGACGAAAAAGATATTCCCACACTTAAAAAGCTCTATGATTTAAGCATTGAAACAGAAAAAAGAATTGACAATCTTAACGCCGTTCACCGCAGGTCGTGGCTTTTTTACAACAAGGCAAACGGCTTTGAGGTTCACGACATGATTTACGGAGCGTTAAAATCAAGATTTCAAACGCTGAGGTTTCAGCTTGAGCGATTTTTTGCAGACACAAGCTATGTGATAGACGAGCTGTCGGCACAAAGACTTCCCTTTGCCAACATTCCCGAAGGCGAAAGCCCTGCGGTTTTTGTCAGTCCTCGCTTTACAAGGCTTTATTCGGCAAACGTTGTGGCAACTGTGTTTAATGATATGTTTATAGGTTAGCCGTCGGAGGACTATCCGAACTCGCCCTAAAGCCATGAAAGACAGGCTTTTTCTTCGTTGTCGCTTATCGTCATACCTCGTATTGCCGAAAGCTTCCGCCTCGAAAAATCGCTGTTTTCAAGACTTTAGGGTTTGAAGAATTTCAGAATTAGTAAATTTTTGATAGAATAAGATAAAAACGCAGGGAATATCGACCATATTTCCGAGGCTTTTAGCGAAATTATATCAAAAATTTACAATTCTGAAACGGGTTCGGATAATCTTCCGACGGCTAGCCTTAACATCCGACGCTTCGGCGTCAGATGTTAAGGCTATAATCTTATGGTTAAAAATTAAGTTTGCTGTTTAGTCATCGGCTTTTGACGTCTCTGCCACATATCTCCAAAAACAAAGCATAGGCATTTGTGTGCCGAAATCTATGAGTATGCGTTTCGGATCGGTGCCGGTCTGACCGCTTATGTATATCGGTGCTTTGAGCTCGTTTTGTGTTTGGATTTCTAAAGTATTTGAACGTATCAATACTTTTTCAATATTTTGTTTGCCGTTTGCATCTTCAATTTCTATTGGGTATTCATCAAGTGAAGCATTGTAATCATATAAGAATTCCGTAACATTAGAAAACTCAATTATGAGTTTTTTAGAATCCTTGACGGTCGCAGATGATATATCCGGAGCATTTACGGGCATTCCTTTGCTATACAAGACGTTTAGTACCTGGGATGCAAGTCTTTCGCCAAGCATAATTGCCGAAAGCTTACTGATATGAATAAAATCTGACATATGGACTGCGTCGATTGCCGGGAGAATATATGTGTTTGTTATCTTATGGGCAGCCAGACGCTGTGCTTCGCGGATTTCATCATATGAACGGCTGAGTCGTTCATTTGGTGCAGTCCTTATCTGTCTGTTAAGCTGAAACGTAAAAAACGGCAAATCATGCATTGAAAAATCACTGCGAAACTGTTTGGTAAGCTTTTCGAAGCGCATGAGATATTCTTTGCATGACACTCCATCGCCGGCATCGGTGCATCCCTGATACCAAAGAACCGCTTTGAACCCGATATTTTTGCTCTTTAGTGCATTTTTCATTTTTAAGTAAAGGTCTCCGTTTTCGGCAACGAGCCATCTTGAAAGCGGAGAGCCACCCATTGCGGCGGGAATTAATCCTACCGGAATGCCGGTGGTCTTTTTTATTTTTTTGGCAAAAGAGAGAAACATGTTGTTTTTAGAATAATCATATTCATTAAAGGGGGCTGTGGCAATGTCCCAAAAATCCAGATTTCGAAGCACGTGTACCCCCGGCTCGGGTTCGTCGCAGACAGTCCCTCTGCCCATGCCTGCCGCATTGCTTTGACCGGCTATCAAAAAAACATCACCAACGCAAAAATGACGTATGTTGTTTCCTCGAAGCGGTTGTTCTACGCATAAATCGGGATTATACAATACAATATCCATGGTATATGGTCCGCCGCACGGCACATTATTCACGCGAACGTGCCAGCTCATGTCTTCAACCGTAAGTCTGACCAAAGGAATGACGAGAGAACCGTCACATTCACTCATAATACGAACATACAGCATCTCGGTTGAAAAAGGTATTTCCTGCCATGTATCGTCGTCTGTGTTTTCTTCAAATATACCGCTTACATCAAAATCAGCAAATCCGTTTTGGTGTTGTATTATTTCCCAGCACTGAGGGGAGGATGTTATTTTTATTTTTTGTACCTTCATTTTAACCTCCGGATATTAATTGCATATAAGGTAAAAACTTCCTGACGGTAATGTAAATTCTCCGGGATTTATATTTGATGCCTCAAGATGTCGGGTGTCATCGTTGATATAAACCGTCATATCGGAGCAGAGATTGGTTTCTATATGAACGGCATCCTTTGAAGTATTAGTGATTAATACGGCTTTTTTGTCACCGTTGAATGCCGCAAGAGTGTATATGCCGTTTTCACTGTTTACAGAGCTCTCTGCCCGGTTACCGAGCATATATAGCTTGTTAAACGCAGGAAATGCATAATAGAGTGGAAACGGTTCTCTGTTTATGGGATTGAACATTCCGTGATAATATGATGCGGAAACCTGTGCGTCATAATAACACAGGATTTTGGTTTTTGTATTTTGCATTGCACACATCATGGAAACTGTTTTTGCGGCGGCGAGAGATGTACCTTTTTGAGATATTGCAAGTTGTGAAGCTTCGAGTGGGTTGCCTCTGTCTTCACACACATTGTTCCATTCGTTTAGTTGAGTTTCTATATCACCATATCCAAGCTCGTTGAGACGTCGGTCAAGATATTCGGCACAGATAACGGTTCTGTCGGTTGTGAGATAGCTGTGCCATGAAAAGAAATCTATGGGAGCATCATGCTTTTTGATATGTTCAAAAAAGCCTTCAAAAAAGTCAATAAAGTTGGAGCTTCGTCCGCTTGCATAGAGTTCATCATCAACCTTTTCGCACTTTATACCGAACTTTTCGGGATCGGAGAGAATATGACGGAAACCGCAGGTTGCATAGCCTCCAACTTTTATTTCATCCCCGAAAACCGATTTCAGATGTTTTGATGTTACGGTATAAAGCTCATAGTATTCTTCCTTTGTACCGTGCCACATTTGGTTTTCCGAGTTGTCTCTGCCGTTATCGGGTTCATTCCATATTTCCCAGTAGGTTATGTTATAACGGAACCCGTTCGCCCATCCGTAGTTATAATGACGAATAATGTGTTCGCAGATTTTTGCCCATTTAAGGCTGTCTTTTGGCGGAAATATACGATATGCCTTTATGTAGTGATAATTCTCTATAGTTTCACCAAGTCGGAAAATAGGTTCGCAGTGATGTTTTATGAGATTTTCTATAAGCCAGTCAGTAAATGTAAAATCATAGGATGCTTCGTCTTCCACATCGGCATTAAAATCTCTGAAAATATTATGAATATCCACAAAACGGTTGGCACCGTAAGCCCCACCAACATCGTGAAGTCTGGAATAGGGCATGCCTGCTTCGGAAACAAAGTGGAACATAGAATCGTTTACCCCCATAAAAGGAGGCTGACCTATTGCGTGCATGGGTTTGATTGTACCTGCATTTTTGTTGAAGTTATAGTTTATTTTCATGAAAAATTCCTCCGGATTTTAATTGACCTCGGCAGTCATCATTAAAAACTGTTTTCATAAGTGCTTTTTATGTTGATTGTCGAGGTCGTTTTTGTCAATTAACAATAAATATGGAAAAGGGATCGAGCCATCTGTCATCAAAAACCAACTTGGTGCAATTGTCACCGGCAACTTCATAAGAGTATAGCTCGTCTAAAGTGACAGTTTCCACCGTACGGGTTCTGTCGTTATAACGGAAGATGGAATAGAGGCTTGCCTTAATGGGCTTAATGTCACTCTCCTTCACGTTGGCAGGGTTAATGTTGGCATAGGCAAGATCCACAACGGGATTCCAGTTTTTGATTACGTTACAAAGTCGGATTTCTGCAACCTTGCCTGCTCCGCCGCCGTTTCCGCTGAAAATATAATTTCCGTCGGCGAGGGTGAGAGCACCTTTTTTATATACAAGCTCTGCCGCTTTCACATCTGATGTATTGCTTAAATAGCTTATTCTTATGAGGTCTCCGCCGGCAATATTCATTGAGGAAAAATAGTCGAGTGATTTTCCGTATACAACTCTTCCGGATGGGTTGTTTTTGTTGTACACGGTTACGGCCTCGATTTCATCGCCGTTGCTTTTTATGACCTGAGAAACATCGCCGACCATAAACAGTCTTGTATCATCCGGCACACCTTCGGCGCCGAGACTGCCGTCATATCTCATAACAACATAATCGGCAACTTTGTCATTTTTGTCAAGACTGTATCCCTCGGAGGTGGCGGTATAGTTGGTGCCGCTGGTGAGAGAAGAGCAAGTGAAAACGGAATAAAGGTCTTCGTTGTTTTCAATGGTTCCGTCGCTTGCCTGGTTGGGAATACGAAAAACCTTTGTTGACGGATTGATAAAAACTCCTTCGCCAAATATTTCTGACCATTTTTTGTAGGTGATGTAAGAAAGGTTCTTGAGCTTGTCTTCACCGGTTTTGTAAATGTCTGCACCGCATTCGGTATCCATGAGCGTATCTCCCGGAAAATCAAGAGCTGTAATCAGTCCGTCGGCGCTAAGCTCATATCTTACAATGCCGAGTTCAACATTTGTGCCGATTTTGGGAATAGCCGAGTGCATATCGGCAAATGAATCATATGACTTGTTGTTAATCAGACATTTCTTATCCAAACCGTATTGAACACTTATACCATCCTCGGTGAAAATTTTTACAATAAGGCTGTCGTCAAAGCTCTTTTTGATAAGCTTTGTCGCAAGTATAATTCCTGCAAGTCCGCCGGCATTTGCACCTTCGGATATATGCACTGCCGTGTTATATTCATCTGTTACCAAAGTTACAAAATTCCCCAAAAGTTCAGATGCTTCGCGGCTTATCCGAGATGTTATTTTAAAGGATTTTCCTTCGATTATAACCGAATATGTACTTACTTCTTCAATCTTTCCGGAAACTGTTTCCAAAAGCTTGACAATTTTATAGATATTTCCGTTTATATCCTGATATATGTTGAGGATGTCTCCGACGGTGATGTCTGCAAGAGTAAGCTTTTTGCCGTCAGTGTCAAAAATTAATGTTGTATCCTCAATTTTATATGTCATGCCTTGGCAAAAGATGGTTTCATTTGATTTGTTTATTCCCGAAACCTTCATTGCCTGACCGGATTCTATAATAACTATATCAGCTCCGTCGGAATAGATACCGTTATCAATAATTGTAACCTTTCCGCTTTCGGGCACTGCACCTTCTGCATTGGGAAAATGTTCACAGCCGTTGTAAAATATGTCTGCTTTTACAGATATTTTTGCAGATTTTGTGCGTTTGTCTTTGTCAATATACTCATACACATTGTCTGAAAAGCAGGCTTCATTATCCGGATAAAGCTCGGTCACATGACTTTTGTCATCAACGACAGCACAAATAACTCTGTCTGTTTTTCCTTCTTCTCTGACATATGCTGTGATATATCTGCCAAAGAGTTCTTCGGCAGGGGTGTCGCAGTTATATTCAATGCCGTCAATCGAAACTCTGCCGTTGTCGACAGTTTTAGCACTGATTGAATAGATTCCTGCCGCATCTGCAATACCGTATATTGTATAAATGCCGTGTTTATCGTTTAATATGGAATTGCCTATGTAAGGGTATTGAGCATTATATGAGGTCAGATCGGCGGTTATGTAATTGTAAATAAGGACATATGCTTGTTCGTAGGTGAGGGTAACCGAAAGGTCGGTTCCCACACCTTTGAATAGCTTTAGATTTGTGCCGGCTTTCAGCAATTCAAAATCATTGATGTTGTCCGAACGAATTCCAAGCAGTTTGACACAAAGAATAAGAGCATCCTTGAAGGATATATTGTTTGAGGGATGAAAATAATAGTTTGTGTCAGAAAATATCCCCGCCATTGCAAGCTCGTCTCTGCTCAGTTGTTCGTAGTAAGAGTTTTTGATAAGTATGTCCACAAAGGTATCACGGGATATGTACTCCGTTCTTTTTGATGTAGCATCGTCAAATCCAAGCCCCACAAGAAGCGCATTTGCATCGTCAAAATATTCGTTTGCCGAAGCAGAGGTACTCTGCGCAGGGACTGCATTTATCAACAGAACATAGAGCAATATCATGCTTATTATTTTTTTTATGTTTCTCATAGATTACTCCTTTCCGATTAACGTTTGTTTATTCACCGTATAATTGAATTTCTGTCACGCTGTTCCAGTGATTCAGGCTATTTTGCTGACCTTCGTAGCGTACATATCTTGCTTTGGCATTGAGCTCAAAATATTCAAACTCCGAAGATTTGCCCGAGGATTCACCAAGCACAATTTGCTTTGTCCAGCTTTGTCCGTCGTCTGAGGTATATATTTCAAAATAAGATTGTCTTTTGGCTCCTTCATAAAACGCAATTCCGATTGCTTTGATGTTTTTGGCGGAACCGAGGTCTATATCCAGGCAAGGCTTTTGTCCTTCGCCCGAGGCGGACCAACGGGTGCTCATATCATTATCACCAACGTTTTCGGGAATATTGCCGTCATTATCGGTAGCAGTAATTGCAGAAAAATCATATTTTGTTAATGAATTAATGTCAATTTCTTTTGGCTTAAGAGTAAACAAAATTTCATAGTATGAAGTCCTGCCGGAGGATTTAACCTCAATAACTGCTTTTTTCACATCACCTTCGGGATATGTTACAACAGTTTCGGTATTATTGTCGGCTTTTGCAACAACCGTTGGGAGCTGTGTCGGAATGGAGTCATATTTAATGTTATAGTTATATACATCGCCGTTAAAGCCATCTATTGATTGACCGTCAATCTGAATATCCGTGAGCACCGGTTTTGGAACAAGGGCTTCGTCGGCAGTCCAATTGTCAATGGCAACAAAATCCGAGATTTGCTCGGGAATTTCAGCCTCGGTGGATACGGGAATAAATTCCGCCATGAGGTTGAGTTCGGTTACGTTGTTAGCTTTTATATATATTTTTCTGTAGGCTCTCAAAACTCGCTGTTCGGGATTTTGCGGTGAGGTTGGCAATCTTTCGGCTGCCATCTGACCAAGCTCAAAATCTACATTTGCCCATACCTTGAGAGCAAGTTTTTTTCCGTTTAATGTTATGAGTGCAGTGGATGAGTCAAGAATTTCAATTTGACCCGGAGTATTGACCGACCAGAAAATTTCCGACGGTTCAGCCATGAGAGCTTCATCCTGAATAACAATTTTGCTTCGGTTGTCATGGATTTTTATTCCGCGTTTATATGAAGCAGCATATCCGTCATAAACCTTTGTGAGGTCTGTTACGGCATAAGCTGCTCCTTCGCCCGATGCAAAATCATCAAATACCGCAGTTGTATCAACATCCTGACCGACAGCAGTTGAAGGATTTATGACAAGGCAATTGTTGCCCTCGGGACGTTTTTCATACCAGTTCCATCTGCCGCCGCTCTGAGAATTGTCCCAATAGTCGGGATAGTCATAGTTGCCAAGTCCCATTGGGGTGATAAATCTTTCTCCGAATGCATCTATACCAAATGCACCCGACACCGGATCGCTGTGACCGTTTGCATTTCCGTTTCCGGTGTACATTGCGGCATAAAATCCGGTTTCTTTGTTCCAGGAATTTCTGAAAACAGCCACATTTTGCTTCATGGACACAGGGGAGAGCTTTTTGTCAAGAGACAGGGTCAGCCCTTCCTCAATGTTGTTCAGCTCACCTTTATCATACCAGAGAAGCACCTTTGCACTGTTTGAAGAGGTGAGTCTGTCGTTGATAAGACTCAGAAGCTCCGCATTTTTTGAGTGTTTTGCGGCAAAATACAAAAAGTTTGAATTAAACTCCGATGCAGCCGGTGAACAGTCGCCAAATGCAAAAGGACCGACTCCGTACATATACAGAGGATAGTATGCAGTTGTGCGGAATCCGCTGTAGCGGTCATAGTCATACATGGTGCCCAAAGCACTCTGAATTGCAGAGAGCATGTTCATTGCTTTACCGGTTGTGTAGCCATAGTATCCAACCGGCTCTTCATGGCCGCCTTCACTGCCGACAAGCTCAAAATACGGCTGAATATTGTACATGTTGTTATAGAGTACAAATGCACAGTATTCGGGGTAGTCGGGTGCAAGAGCAAGAGCCGCAATTGCAAGATTGCTGTTGTTATAAACGCAATGGTTATATGAACCTCTCCAGCACCATATATTCATGTTGTCATTTTCTGCACGCAATGACGAAAGTTTTGAAGGGTCTTTGTAATATTCATATGCTATGTCAACACTTTTTTCTTTTATGGAGGATATTGCCCATGATTTTTGTTCATCGCTAAGATAGTCATACAGCCAGTCATAACAGATGGCTATTGCCGCCGCGGTTTGAGTGTTATCAAGCTGAGCGTCAGCTGTCCATTTTGTGATTTTTTGCAGGTGAGTAAATTCCTCCATTGCACGGTTGAGATATTTTTGATCACCTTCTACAAAGTAAGTGGTCATAAGTGCAAGTATTCTGCCTTCAACACTTGTGTGTTGCTGGCTTACAGCATTGTTATGTGTGATGACGGAAGTATCAAGAAGCTCGTCGGCAGATTCTTTGACAAGGGCATAAAGCCTTTTAGTATCCTCATCACCGGAGATGAGATTTGTTTTTATTTCTTCCAGCTTGGCACGGGTGCCGTGTATATATGGATGGCTGATGTTTTTGGGATTCAACTTGCTTTTTATATCAGAAAGAATTTTGGCTTCGGTTGGAGCTTCAACCGTGTCCAAAGCCGTGAGAGGCGCTGTCCATATTGTGGCTGAAAAGTTTTTGATATATTCGGAAAGTCTGTACATTATTACCGCGGCTTCTGCTCTGGTGGTTTTGCTGTGCGGCATGAAGGTGCCGTCGGGCATACCTTTGATAATACCTTCTTTCGAAAGATATGCAACGGCGGATTTTGCATATTGCGAAACTGATGCTCCGTCTGTAAAGTTGAGTTCGCATTCTTCGGTTTTGTATCCTGCGGCATTGAGTGCTCTGACCGTCATAACGCACAAATCCTCGCGGGTTATGGATTGACCTCTGCCAAAGGATTGTCCGTTGCCCCGGGTTATGCCGAGAGCTTCGGCAGAGGAAACATAGGCATAGAACCAATCGTCCGGGGAAACATCGTCAAAGCTTGCGGGGCTGTCTGTCATTTCAAATTCAAAGGCTTCTGTAATCAGCTTTACAAATTGTTCGCGACTCAGGTTTTCTGCCGGAGCATAGCGCCTTTGGGCAATGCCGTCTATCACTCCCATACGATACAGAAATTCAATCTCTTTTTTCGCCCAGTCATAGTCTGATATATCATCAAAACTATATATGTTGTCAGCATAAGTGTCGGGTGAAGAAGTTTGAGTATTTCCTTGTTGCTGTGAATCGGAAGGGGGAGTCTGTGCTGTGATGGATACGTTGGGAGTTCCTTTTATTGTTGACGAACCACCGCCACCGCCGGTTGTACGTTTGTCCTCGGTGTCAATAGATTTGTTAAAAGCCTTTTTGAAATCGTCGATATCTTTGAAGTCCTGCCCTGCAAGAGCTTTGGCGGCATTCTTTTCGTTTTTCTTGAATTTGTCAATGTCCTTTTGACTAAGCTCCAAAAGTTCGCTGTTTGATTCATCTTTGATTATTTCGCTTACTTGGGCATAGTTTGATGCTTCTTTTATTTTATCAAAGATTGCCTGCAATCTCACCGTCTGAATGCTTTTGCTGAATGTTTCGCAAATTTCTTCAAATGATGATGTTGTATTTTTAATTTGGTCGGCAAAATCAGATACCGTCATTCTTTTGTATTCATCATTCATATTTGAATAGAATGAATAATTATCAATTTTGTCAATTGCACATTCTGAAGCATATTTTTCAAAAGCATCAATTAATATATCCACATCTTTTTCATGGGAGAATCCGCTTATAAGATATGCATCATAAATTGCATCGCGTGCGGCAGATATGTTTTCTGCAGTATAGTCGCCAAATTCCGGCTCGTCGGCAAGCAGATTGCTCACATAATCATTTCGCTCAAAAATTTCTTCTTTATTTTCAAATATTTCAAACATATCATATGCCGTATCAATAACACCCTTGATGATCTGTGCATCACCGGAGGATAAGCAAGACCACACATGAGCATATTCTGCGGCTGAATAGCACGTAAACACATCGCTTATCAGGGCTTTTCCCAGATAGTATGGAGAAGAAACATATGCCCTGTATTCTCCGCCATCCGTTAACTGTACCTCAAATGAATAATAGCCGTTTTTATTTGTGACGGAAGTTGCACTGAAAACGGGATTTTCCGTATCCGAGTCGGAATTAGCTATTATGAGATTTACGACACTCTCTGCACAGTCAAAAAGCTTTCCGCTGACACACAGCTTTCCGCTGTAATCGGAGGATATTGAAACATCGGCGAAGGAGGTACCCGACTCATTGGAGTATACGGGGTTATAATCCGATTCGTCGCCATCTGTTCTGAACAGGATTTTTTTTGTTTCGCAAATTGTTGAATCACTGCTTTCCAATCCCGAAATGCAAAGGCTGTATACGGTTGTTGGAGAAAGCGGCATTGGCGGAGTAATTGTAATTATATTGCTCTCTTCATCATATGTAAAATCCGACTCCGACAAATCCACCGTTTCTCCGCTGTGTTCTTTTTGGAGATTCAGATTAGATGCTTCAACAGACTGCACTGCAGAGCCTAAATATATTTCGATACATTGGTCGGGAGAAAAACTGCGTTCCAATGCTTTCGGCACAGTATTTTTCACTCCGTAAAAATCCTCACCGGTATATTTTACAACAACACCGGGTCCCCAGGAACCGTCTGACCATTGACTGCTTTCGTTTGCTATTGATGACTGATTTCCCACATTTTGTTTCAACATAAATTTAAGGCGGGTTTTTCCTTCAGAAAGAAGTTTTTTAACCTGAGACGTAATGTCGATGTCAACATATTTACCATTACCGGCTGCTTCGGAAATTGTGGCAAATACATCGCCGTATTGGGGTAATTGTGAATAGGGAGTTGTTCCCGGGGTGAAATCACCGTCTATTTCATACAGTGAGGCATTTACCGACCCGTTCATGAAAGGTTTGTATGTGACCTGCGTAATATTTTTACCCTCAAGGGAACTGATGTCAATAATGCAATAGTAATGACGGTAGGTGCCTCCGGCATACAGATACGGAAGCCATCCGCTGCCGCCGGAGCTTGATTTGCGGTTTCCGGTATGGTCCGGATCTGAGGGGAGATATACTGCTGACAAAAAATTTGATGAAGTGAGTTTTAATTCGTATTCATTCACACAGGTTTCAAATTTGTATAAAACATCTTCGCCAAATTTGTTGCCGCTCTTGCTTAAAATGCCGTTTCTTATTTCAAGAATATAGGTGCAATAGGGCGATTTTTGGCAATTTACCATAATGTCAGCTCCGCTAACTTCAAGATCGGATCTTTGAATTTCAACATCAAAGCCGTCTTTGTAGAGCTTTACCGTATCGGCATTTACGGTGGAAGGATCAACCGTATCGGAAAAGCTGACTTTCAGCGGCGAGGTGTAGCTTATTTCGCCGGATGGACCGTCCGTTGGTGAAAAAACGATTTTTGCCTCTTTTTCCTGTGCAAATACATGACCGGGATATGAAGCGGCAACGGTTATAAAAATTGTTAGTAATAATGATATAATTCGTTTCATAAAATCCTCAACTTTCTTAATATTCTATGGCGGTCCCAAGCGGTATAATTCCGCTTGAGATATTCCACAAAAAAACTTTGATTTTAGAGCCGGATGTAACTTCGGCAGAAAGTAAGCGGGTTGCGTAGGGCAAAATACGCCCGCTTGTTTCCATTGAAACATCCGTAAGTTCATTATCGCTGTATTTTGCCAACACAAGCATATAATTGCTGAAGCAAAGGTCACTGTTGTTTTTAAGTGTCACCTCAGCGTTGACATATCCCGAGGATTCGGAAATAATGATATCCGAAATGACAAGAGGTTCTTTTTTTAGCCGATAAGATATCGATATGTAAGGTTTCCACTGTGAATAACTTGATTCGTTGGCAAGCACTGTTGTAGACGGCTCATTTTGCACTATCATAAATCCAAGCTTTGTTTTGCCCTCTGAAATGAGCTTGTTTATGTGAGCTGTTAAATCAAAGGAGATATATCCGCCGTTTCCTATGTTGCCCGCATATTCGCCGAGAAGCGATTTGGCAGGCGGAAGGCTTTTGAAGGGGGTAACACCCGGAGTGAAATCTCCGTCAACAGAACATAGCGATATATTGAGATTACCGCCGCAAAACAAACTGAATTTTCCATTTGTGATTTCGGTGTCCTTTAAACTGCTGATATCCACTGTGCAGTAATAGTGACGATATACCCCGGAGCTGTAGAGATGAGGCAACCATCCGCTGTCGGCTTGCGAAAGGGTACCTGTGTGTGATGCATCATTCGTTTCATACATGGCAGAAGTAAACTTAGTGTAGTTCAGAGTTGTTTGACGTATGGTTCCTTCCGGGGGCAACCGAGTGAGTTTTACAACGTAATATGCACTTCGTCCGTTGCCCGATACGGTGATTATTGCTTTGAATTCTCCGTTTTCGGTATATCGGATATCCACATCATATCCCTTTGGATTATCAACGGTTATTTCGGGCTCTTTATCAGCAAACTTTTCAAAAACCAACTCATAATTATAGTTCATGGAATTAAATCCGGCTATGGGAGTTCCGTCCACATATATGGCATCAACGGTGGGTTTTGCAATCATGGCTTCGTCGGTATTCCAATCGGAAATGGGTACAAAGTCTGATATATCCTCCGGCATTTCAAACTCTGTTACAACGGGAGTGAATTCTGCCATTAATTGAAGAGTTGTTATGTTTTCGGCACTGAGGGCTAACTTGCGATAGCCCGGATAAGACTTTTGCTCCGCTGTCTGCGGTGAGGTGGGAAGTTTTTCGGCAGCCATTTCAAATAGCCTTATATCTGTGTTTGCATATATCTTCACAGCGACTTTTTTGCCGTTGTTTGTAAGAATCGCAGTGTTTTCGGATGTGATTTCTATTTGCGCCGGAGTATTAAAAGACCAGAATATTGTTGAAGGCGATTTCATTTCGGCTTCGTCCTGAACAACAATCCGTTCTCTGTTTTTGTGAACCTTCATGCCGCGTTTGTATGATTTGACATAGTCTTTGTACACGCCCGAAAGGTCGCTGATTGCATAGGCACAGGCATCATTGCTTTCAAAGATGTCTATAACTGCCGTTTCGCTGACATCCTGTCCAACCTTTTCGGATGGATTTATAACAAGACATCCTGCTCCTTCGGGACGCTTTTCATACCAATTCCATCTTCTTCCGTTTTGTTCATTTTCCCAATAACCCGGATAGTCGTAGTTGCCTGCTCCTATGGGTGTTATAAATCTTTCGCCAAATGCATCGAGGCAAAAAGCCCCCGAAACTGCATCATTGTGACCGGTGGCTGTGGCACATCCGACATACATTGCGGCATAAAAACCATAGTCAATGTTGTGACTGTTTCTAAACACTGCCACATTCTGAGCCTTTGAAACCGGCGAAAGAAGTCTGTCATACGGAAGCTTTTCGGCATCTTCCGTGTTGTCAAGCTCTCCTTTGTCATACCAGAGTAAGGCTTTTGCGCAATCACCTTTTGCAAAACTTTCGGAAAGAAGTTTCATTAGCTTTTGATTGTTTGAATGTTTTGCGGCAAAATAGAGAAAATTTGTATCGTAATATGCTTTTGATGGGGAAGTATCGCCAAAGGCAAAGGGACCTGCACCATGCATGTAAAGCGGATAGTAAGCTGTGGTTGCAAATCCGGGATATTTATCATAGTCATACATTGTACCCAGCGATGAATTGATTGCAGACAGCATATTTATCGCTTTGCCTGTGGTGTAACCATAATAGCCTACAGGTTCTTCATGACCTCCGTTTTCGCCCACCATTTCAAAGTATGGTTGGATATTATACAGGTTATTGTATATAATGAATGCCGAGTATTCGGGATATACCGGTGCAATTGCAAGCGCGGCAACGGCAAGATTGCTGTTGTTGTATACACAATGATTATAACTTCCGCGCCAGCACCATATATTCATATTGTCGTTTTCTGCACGGAGAGCGGAAAGCTCGGACGGATTTTTGTAGTATCTGTAGGCAATATCCAGGCTTTTTTCCTTTATTGTTTCTACAGCCCACGTCTTTTGCTCGTCAGATAAATAATCAAAAAGCCAGTCATAGCATATTGCTATTGATGCCGCGCTTTGAGTGTTATCAAGCTGAGCCGCTGCTGTCCATTTTGAAATGGTTTGCATGTTAGCAAATTCTGCGAGGGCGCGGTTTAGATAACGTGTATCTTCGCTGACAAAATAGACTGTCATAAGATTGATAATTCTTGACTCCACGGCAATGTGACTTTGGCTTACACCGTTTTGAGTTGAAACAGGCGTAAGCTCCAAAAGCTTGTTTGCATCGGAAAGAACCTTATTATATAACATCAGCGAATATTCGTCGCCGGATTCTATATTTGATTTTATCTGCTCAAGCTTGTCATAAGATGCGTGTATATACGGATGCTTGACATCTACCGATAAAAAGCGTTCTTCAATGTCTTCGAGAATCATCGATTCCGACGGAGCATCAATGTGAGATGCTCCGTAAACAAAACAGGAAGGGGCGATAGTGCCAAGCAAAATGATCACAACCAGTAGTACGCCCATTATCCTGCTTTTCATAATATCACTCCCTTCCTGTCGAAGGCCCGAGAAAGAAATTTTTTAATAAATTGCTTTCTCGGGAGTATATTTTAATTGTCTGATGTTGCTACCTGCCTGATTGGTTTAAGCATTGAATCGGCAGACCACAAAAATGCTTTGATTTTGTTATTTCCTGTAGCTGTGTAGCTATGGGAAATCATATCGCTCGAATCGGTGCCTTGCACACCGGTAACAGAGACGAGCTCGTCCGAATTATACTCGGCTATGATGAGAACGCAGTTTGCGGCATTTGAACCTGCATATACCGAGGCTGTGTATACCAAGCCTTCATTTGTGAGAATTATTTCGTTATTTATTGTTGTAAATGACAGCGAAATATTTTCGCTCTGAATAACACTGCCGGCATAAAGTCCGGTGATATCAATCCGATAGTTTTTTGCACCTTCAAGCTCTTTGGAAGGATTGATAATGATTTTTCTCTGAGCCGGAACAAATGTGATTTCACTTTCTGTAAGTGATATGGTTTGTGCATCTGTTGTATTTGTAAGAACAATGTTTTCTGCATTGATTTGTGTCACATCTGCTGTGAAAATCAGCTCTATATTTTTGTCACATTCAAAATCGGTTTCGTTGTTTTTCGGATCGGATGATTTCAGTGCAATGTATACTTCGTTTTCTGTTGTTACACTGAGATTGGATCTCCAGCTTGACCATGCTGTTTCATTGGCAAGATTGGTTGTGCTTGCATCGGTTTGTTTGACCATAAATTTCAGGATTGTGCCGCCTGCAAGAAGTGTTTCTCTTGCATAGTCGGTAATGTCTATTTGTGCGTAGCCTCCATTGCCCATGGCTTTGGAAAATGTTTGGAAAACATCTCCGGGTATGGGAAGCTCGGCATATTGGGTAGTGCCGGGTACGAAATCTCCGTTGAGTTTATACAGAGATATATTAATATTTCCGTTGCAGAAAAGATTGTATGTTACATTTGAAATAGATTTGCCTGCCAGCTCACTGATATCTACTGTGCAGTAATACTCTCTGTATGATGAACCGTTATAGAGATGAGGAAGCCAGCTGCCGGAATTGTTGCTTACTCCTGTGCCGGCAGGTTCATCGGTATCATACATTGCAGAGCTGAATTTTGATGATGAAATTGTAAGTTGTGTTGTACCGGTTATTGTGGTAAAGGAATAAGAAGCCTGCTCGCCGATGACACTTCCGTAAACATCGGTGATTACATCGCTTATTACCAATGTATATTCCTTAAAGGGCTTTTTGGGATATGAAACAGTTATAGTTTTTTCGTTAACCGATATGTCCTCATCTGAGAGTGCCAGCTTTTCTCCCTCGCACCACAGTGACACTGTGTCGGTGTTTACCATAACTTCGTTGAGAGGGTTGTTGTATGACACAGATATATCATCGGTATAAACACATTCTCCGCTTGGATAGCTTTCTGCGGCAAGGGGCTGCATTTCTTCTGTCTCAATTGTAAGGAGCGGTCTGTAACTCTCGGTTGCACTCTCTTTTGTTTCAAGATTTGCATAGTAATTATATTTGGTTCCGAGAATTGCCGCAAAGCTGATAACGCTGTCAGACTCGGACAAGGAGTATTTTTTGATTAAATCGGTAATATCATATTCATATGTGGTTGGTGTGGCAGGCATGTTGTTTCGGCTTGCAATAAGCACATCGGGTTTTATTTTTGCATCTGTCAAACCGATAGCTGTGGTTTTCAGGGGGGCATTTTTGTAGGTGAGACCGTCCTCTGTCCATGAATTGTCATCCACCTTCCAAAATCCCAATCCGCCGGCGCCGTCTGCCTGGTTTGAAAGTGCGTAGGTGAGCTTTAGAGTTGCCTTTTTTACATATTGACTGTCAAAATCAAAGGTGTTAGCAAGATCAAACTTAAAATAAGCAAGATAACCGGGACACTGGGTGTATATTGCATTACCTCCGCAACCGAAAAAATCTTCCGTAGCAAAATACTGCGAACCGAATTTAACGGATGCGTCATTGCCTGTGTTTGTTGATAAAACGGTTGAACCGCTCCATCCGGCACCGCCGACCGAAGCATCGGCAATGGGTGAAAGAGTGTAGACAGATGTGCCCTGTGCATGAGTGGGAATAACTGTCATTGCTCCGACTGTTGTCAGCATAAGAGCCAACACTAAAACTTTTGCAACAATTTTTTTCATGATTATAACCTCCGTTTTAATTTTATATGAAGCGACAGAATTTTACCATGCGTATAAAATCCTTACACATCATTTTGTAGTAATTCTTCAAGCTCGGTTCTTCTTAGACTAAGCTGATTCATGAAATTTTCTGAACCTTTTTCATAATTTCTGATGCACCAAAGCTTGTAATATTCATTTTTAATTTCATCGCAAAGCTCAATGAGTTCATTAATTTTGTTTTTTGAAAATTTTTCGCCTATTCTCAGTTTGCAAAGCTCGGATGAAAGTATCACACAGCGGGAATTTAACAGTATTTCTCTTTTCAATTGTTTATCAAAATCAACAGCTTCAATATCGGTTATCACCTTTTTTACATATGCGGTGACATTATCAAAATAGAATACATCTCCCGAATCCTTGAGGTCATAGAGATGGTTGAAGCGTGAATTTGATATTGGTGTTTTAAATAACTGACCGCACATGCTTCCCACATGAACTCTCTCAGGTTCAAGAAGATAATAATTTGCC
The DNA here is from genome assembly GCA_017397885.1 of Clostridia bacterium. GTDB lineage: Bacteria > Bacillota > Clostridia > UMGS1810 > UMGS1810 > RGIG1828. The sequence goes on from JAFQHQ010000185.1 coordinate 26,378, forward strand.
ATACGATACATCAGTCTTGAAATGTTTTTACCGCCAAAGAGCGCTTCATCGGTAAATCTTTCGGCATTTCTGATGAAATCCGCCTTAAAGCTTTCGCCGTCTTGCTCTTTTCCCACGTTCCACCCGTACTGACCTGCAAGTGCACACGGAACGGCACTCCATACACCAAAGTGAGGATGTCCTTCTTCACAGCCCCAATCGGTTATCATGATGCCTTTTGCACCGTATTTTAGCCCGACTTCGGCGGCGGTGCGGATGTTGAAGGTTGTCACATCGGCTCTGCCCGTAAAACTAAGGTGGGTGTTGCATGAAGGACACACATAGAAATTGAGTCCGGCATCACGGTATTTTATACAATGCTCCGCCATACGCTGAGATTGAATAAGCTCATATCCCCATTCAAGCACAACGCTGTCCTTAGGGATCATATGGTAAACCTCTTCGTCGCCGTAAATCATGTCCGACCAAAACATTACCTTTTTGTTGTATTTGGATTTTGTAAGATTATCCAGCTTTTGGAGCCATTGCATAAACGCAGCGGCTTTGCCGTGAACCCGGCAATATTCCTCCATCTGAAATTTTCCAAGTCCATATGCTTCGTCAAGCCCAACGTTGACATATTCAGATGAAAAATGGGGCAGAAGAGATGAATAAACATTATCGATAAAATCAAGACTTTCGTCAATGAGCGGATTTATTGTACCGCTGTTTGTGTTTTCGTTTCCCAAAGCGAGGGGACGAAATTCTTCGTGTTTGAGCCATGGGGTCAAATGTCCGAAGGAATTTTGATTTGGAACAAAATCTATGTAACGCTCCCTGCAATATTTGTCGAGTTCCTTTATATCATTGCAATCAAGGCAGTCAAAATCTTCGGTATATTTGGGGTAGGAGCTGTATTTGTAACATTCTCCTTCCATATAAAGCTGAATTTCATTGTATTTAAGATATGATAAAAAATCTATAATCTTTTTTACGGTCTCCGGTTTTGGCATTCTGCATCTGCTGATATCAAGCATATATGCACGTCGCTCAAATTGAGGCTTGTCATGAACCTCACAACAACATACTTTTTCCTTGCCCTGTTTCAAAAGCTGAAAAAGAGAAGTGAAAGCTCTGTATTTGCCTTCATCACAGGATGATGTAACACAAATCCCGTCGGAATTGATTGTCAAAAGATATTCTTCCTTGGACATATCCGGATTGTTTATTACGTTGATATCAGAGTTCCCGTCTTTATACATATAAAACAGCTCATTGTGATTTCTGCAGTTGTAGTTACATTTTAAAACATATACTGAATTTTCAAATATGGCATTTTGCGGCTTGGGGAAAATCATTTGCTTCTCCTTAATTAAAAGAATATAAAATATTATTGTAATTAAAGTATATCATTGCCGAAATACACTTTAATACATTTATTTCAAACAAAAACTTTCATTTTTCAAACAAAACTGTTTTTTGCATTATGATTTTCACTTTTTTCGTATTCAAAATTAATATCGGGTTTGTTATATATGTCAATAAAATTTATAATGAATTAGAAAGAAATTTTTGATAAATATATCAATAAATATTGACTTTTTATTATTTTCAAAATATAATCATACTGTAAGATAAAATCAGAAATCTTGTATTTTCAAACAAAACCGAGGTGATGATATGTCTAAATTGGAAGAAATTAAAAAGAATCATGGAATTGACAAATCAATAGCATCCAGCCATGCATTGGTTTATTCATATACCAAGCACGCAAAATCCCCCATAACTTTTGCACACTATACCCATGAACACACCATTTCGTCACGGGTAATGTATAACAAAAATAACGACCACTGCTCTCTTTTTATTTTTCAAACCGGAAAATTCGGATTTATTTTTGACAATGCAGTTTACAATTCTTCATATGGCAATGCGTTGATAATCAGAAACAACGAAAAGTACACGGCGTGTTTTTATACTGATTCTTATCTTGATTATTATGAAATTCAAATTCCGTTGGAGTTTTTTGGCGATTACAACGGTACAGATATGTTCTATTCTCTTTTTTATGAAAGGGAAAACGGCGAAAGAAATATGGTTAGTTTAGACAGATTCAACTGTGATGTGATGATGAGCAAATTGCGTGAAATAGAAAACGTTATAAACTCTCAAAATTCCAATGCCGATATTCTTGTATATGCACATATCATACAGATTATGGGCATAATACATTCACAGTATAATCTAAACAGAAGTATGCCGGTAATTAAAATTCCGCAGAAATTGAAAACGGCAGTGGATTATATACATCAGAATTATCTCACGCTTATTGGGGTTGATGAGGTATCACACCATTGCAATATAACCGGAACCTATCTGGCAAGAATGTTTAAGGATTTTATGCTTTGTACACCAAACGAATATATAACCAATCTGAGGATATCTCATGCGAAATATTTGCTTTCGAACGGCAAGAGTCTCACCGATGCATGCTTTGGTTCCGGATTCAGCAATTATACATATTTTATTACAAAATTCAAATCGGTCACCGGGATTACCCCCTCGAAATTTAAAAAGAAGTAAAAAAACAGTATTTTTCGGTGTGATTCGGAATTAATATAATTTCTTGTATAAATAGACGGAATTTTCGCGATATTTGCAAAAAAATATTGACAACATTTCCAAACTGTGATAAAATGCATCTATGAGTAGTACAATTAACTGCTCTAATCACTAACAAAGAGCAGTTATGCTCAGTATTTTTAGGAGGCACAATAATGCAAAAAGGTACAGTAAAATGGTTTAATGCCGAAAAAGGTTATGGATTTATCGAGTGTGAAGACGGCGGCGACGTATTCGTTCACTTCTCAGCTATCAACATGGAAGGTTACAAATCTCTCCAGGAAGGCGAAGCTGTAGAATTTGAAGTTATCGACGGAGCTAAAGGTCCTCAGGCTGCAAACGTTGTTAAAGCATAAGTTTGAAAGTTTAATATAAATTTCGATAACGTACCCAAGCCCCTCCACGTTTTGGAGGGGCATTTTTGGTCTAATGAATATTTAATTCATTCCGAAATATTTGTATGATACACAATTGCGCCAAATAAGTTTTGCGAAAGGATTTGCAAAAATGGATGATAAAAATAATATTATAGAAAAACTTGAAACAATAAAACCGACACTCAGTAAAAGTCAGAAAAGAATTGCCGATTTTATTGCCCAACACTACGATCAGGCGGCTTTCATGACTGCTGCAAAACTTGGAGAAAATGCCGGCGTGAGCGAATCCACGGTTGTCCGTTTTGCCACCGAGCTTGGCTATGGCGGATATCCTGAGTTTCAGCACGTTTTGCGTGAAATAATTAAAAATAAGCTGACTGCTGTGCAAAGAATGGAAATCACATCTTCAAAGTTTGCGGAAAAAGACATATTGTCAACGGTTCTTTCTTCCGACATCGACAAACTTCGTCAGACGTTAGAAACCGTAAGTGCCGAAGATTTCACCTCGTGTATTGATACAATTATGAAGGCAAAAAAAGTGTATGTGCTTGGAGCAAGGACATGCTTTTCCATTGCAAATTTTCTTGGGTTTTATCTTAATCTCATTTCCCTTGATGTCAAACTCATCACAACAAACTCCGCCAGCGAAACCTTTGAACAGATTTTTGCCACCGGTGAGGATGATGTGATAATTGCCATAAGTTATCCGAGATATTCAAGAAGAACCCTTAATGCCGTGAAATATGCTCATAACAAAAAGAGCAAAATCATTGCCATTACCGACAGTGAAATTTCGCCAATCGTAAAATATGCCGATCATTCGCTGATTGCAAGGTCCGATATGTCAAACTTTGTGGATTCTCTTGTGGCACCGCTCAGCATTATCAATGCCCTCATTGTGGCTCTTGTAATGCGTAACCGAGAAAAGGTTGTCGAAAATTTTCATGCACTTGAAGATATTTGGGATGAATACCGTGTGTATGAAAAACCCATTGAAGAAAAGGAAAAATAAAATGAGCGATATTGTAGCAGTAATAGGAGCAGGACCTGCAGGGTTACTCGCGGCGGCATTTGCCGCAAAAAACGGCAATAAGGTCTGCCTCATAGAAAAAAATAAAATCATCGGAAAAAAGCTTCTTATCACCGGTAAGGGGCGGTGCAATGTGACAAACAGTGCATCTATGGAAGATTTTATTGCAAACACGGCGGTTAATGCAAGCTTTATGTACAGTGCTTTCTACAGCTTCACCAATACCGACATTATGGATATCATTGAATCTGAGGGCGTGAAGCTCAAAGAAGAACGCGGCGGCAGAATTTTCCCTGTTTCGGACCGAGCTTCGGATGTTCGTAATGCGCTTGTGTCTTTTGCTTCAAAACAGGGGGTTAAGTTTTTGCATGCCGAAGTTAAAGCTGTTGACAAATCCGAAGACGGTTTTGTCGTCATTTTTGCCGACTCAAAAAAACTTGTTGCTTCAAAGGTTATTGTGGCAACAGGCGGTGTGAGCTATCCCGGCACCGGCTCAACGGGCGACGGCTACAAAATTGCCCGAAAATTCGGCCACAAAATTGTTGAACCGAAGGCTTCTCTTGTTCCCTTGGTGACAAAAGAAAAATATGTTTCGAAGCTTATGGGGCTTTCTCTTAAAAACATTGCTGTTCGTCTTTTGAAAAACGGCAAAGAAATATATTCCGATTTTGGTGAAATGCTTTTCACTCATTTTGGTCTCAGCGGTCCGGTGATACTGAGTGCATCTTCTCATATGAAAGGTGACGGTGATTATAAAATAGAAATTGATCTAAAGCCCGCTCTCGACTTTAAAACGCTTGATAATCGCATTTTAAGAGATTTTGAAAAAGAAAAAAACAAAGATTTCATAAACGCTCTCGATGAACTTTTGCCCAAAAAGTTAATCCCGACAATCGTTTCGCTTTCGGGAATAGGAGAGAGAACGAAAGTCAATTCAATTACGCGTGAAATGAGGCGCACTCTTGTTAATCTTTTGAAGGGTCTCACATTTTCTGTTTCGGGCAAACGCCCGGTAAACGAGGCAATCATAACCTCGGGCGGTGTGTGTGTAAAAGAAATTAACCCTGCAACCATGGAATCAAAGCTTTGTTCCGGGCTCTTTTTTGCCGGTGAAGTAATTGATGTTGATGCCTATACGGGCGGATTTAATTTGCAGATTGCTTTTTCCACTGCTTTTCTTGCGGGGAATAATGTTTGAAGCTTCGCATAAAATACTTTCAAAGAGGTGATTTCTTTGAAAGTATTTTTTAATAAACCGAAAAGTTCGCCGACCGGGAAACTTCTTGCCGCGGCATCGGTGTTTCTTGCTTTTGCACTTTTGGTGTCCCAGTGGCGCATTTTTTCAAACAAAGAAACTGTCCGTGTGTCGGCAAAACCCGACGCACTTTCTGCTGTGCTTGAAAGTGTTACCCTCACATCTTCACGAAGCCTTGGCAAGGGTGAAGCTTATATATATTTAAACGGTGAAGAATATGCGCCGTTTTTGGGTACGGATGAGATGGTGAGCGTGTATGCAAATGCGGTTGTGGAAGTGCTTTCGTGTACAGACAGCAAATTTGAAATAGGTTACGAAGCATCCGGAATTAATGTAACATCAATTGCACCGTCCGAAAAAATTTTGTGCAAAAAGGGAATCAATTTTATTTGCAGGTTTGTATCAAAATGATATTTTGAATCGAAAAACTGTTTTTAGTATTGTTTGCAGATGTCGGTTGTGTTTTTTGTAATGAAATTGTAAAATATTTTTTCAAAAAACTATTGTGTATTTTGATTTTTTGAGTTATAATATAACTTGTTGTATGTCATTTTTCGGAAGGAGAAAATAAACACATGATAAATGTTGCGTTGGACGGTCCTTCAGGTGCCGGAAAAAGCACCATCGCAAAGGCCGTTGCAAAAAGATTTGAGTTTATTTATATTGATACCGGTGCAATGTTTCGTTCGCTTGCTTTAAAGTGCATTGAACAGGGCATCGACATTAAAGCCAATCCTGCCGCGGTTGAAGCAATGCTTCAAAACACAGTTCTCGATATTGGTCGTGATGACGGACAACAACTAATGTTTCTTGACGGCAAAAATGTCACTTCTCTAATCAGAACTCCCGAGGTTTCCAAGGCTGCATCGGACATTGCGGTCATTCCTGCGGTGAGGCAATGGCTTCTTGAAACCGAGCGTGAATTTGCCGCAAAATATGACTGTATTATGGATGGGCGTGACATTGGTACAAGTGTTTTGCCAAATGCCGATGTCAAGGTTTTTCTTACAGCATCTGCCGAGGCACGGGCAAAACGCCGCCTGGCTGAACTGGTGGAAAAGGGCGTTGAAGTCAGCTTTGACGAGGTTCTTGCCGAAATGAAATATCGTGACAAGCAAGACAGTGAGCGCGAAGTTTCGCCACTCAGAAAAGCGGACGATGCCATTGAAGCCGACACAACACTTCTCACACTTGAAGAATCAATCGCTCTTGTTTGTGATATAATCCGAAAGGTGATAGACTGATGTATAAATTTGTTTGTCTTCTGGTAAAAGGGTTTTTGTCTTTGCTTTTCAGAGTTAAGGTGACAGGTAAAGAAAATATTCCTAAAGAGGGTGGGTTCATCCTTTGCAGCAATCATCTCAGTAATTGGGATCCGCCGCTCCTTCAGGCGTTTATAAAACGCCGTATCTATTATATGGCTAAAGAAGAACTTTTTGAAGCTTTTGGAGTGGGATTCATTTTGAGACGCATAAAGGCTATTCCCGTTCACAGAAACGGTGCAGACATAACTTCAATGAAAAGAGCCATAAAAACCGTCAGAGGCGGTGACGTTTTGGGAATTTTCCCGACAGGTCAGCGTGAAATGGTTAAGGGTGAGGGAGATGTCAAAGCCGGCATCGGATTTTTGGCTGTTAAGACAAACGGAGTGGTAATTCCCGTACATATCACAGCATCCTACAAAGTTTTTTCAAAGGTAAGGGTAAACATCGGCAAGCCTGTTGAGTTTGCTGTTCCCGAAGGGAAAGCCACTACCGAAGATTTTGAGCTTATCAGCGAAAAAATATATGCTGACATAAAATCTCTGGCAAATTAACATTCGGAGTGAGCAACATGGAAATAAAACTGGCTAAAACCGCAGGGTTTTGCTTTGGGGTTAACCGTGCAGTCAGCACGCTTGAAAAAGAATCCGAAAACAAATCCATTTCAACTCTCGGGCCAATCATTCACAACGATATTGTTGTTGGTGATTTGAAAAAAAGGGGAGTCGGTGTCATAGATGACATATCGGCTCTGCCAAAAGGCAACGCACTTGCAATCCGTGCTCACGGTGTTGGCAAACAAACAATGGATCTTGTTGAAAAGTCGGGTATAGAGTGTATTGATCTTACTTGTCCCTATGTCAAAAAAATTCATAACATTGTATACAAGCACAGTAATGAAGGATATAAAATAGTAATTGTGGGCAACAAAAATCACCCCGAGGTTATGGGAATTAACGGTTGGTGTGAAAATAATGCAATAATTGCTCTTGACATATCCGATATTAGTGGTAAAATAGAGTGTGGCGATAAAATTTGTCTGGTTTGTCAGACAACGATGGACAGAAACACTTTTGAGACAATATCGTCACACATAAAAGGTATTTGCAGTGATGCCCTTGTTTTTGATACAATATGCTCTGCGACGAATGAGCGTCAGAGTGAGGCGGCGGAAATTGCAAAAGATGTACAGCTTATGCTCGTTATCGGTGATCCGCACAGTTCAAACACCGGAAAGCTTACGGGCATATGCAAAAAGTATTGTCACAATACTTTTCAAATTGAAAATTTTGAGGATTTTCCTCAGAATATATATATACCAAAGATAATTGGTATAACGGCAGGTGCTTCCACACCGCCGGGCATAATTAAGGAGGTTATAGACAAAATGGTTGAAAACATTAATGGAGCTGAAAGCTTCGCACAAGAATTTGAGGAGTACGAAAAATCTCTGATCACTTTAAATACAAGGGATGTAGTTAAGGGTACAGTTATGAGTGTCAGCGAGAAAGGTATCAGTGTAAACCTTGGTTACAAATCTGACGGATTTGTTCCTGCTGCTGAAGTTACCGATGATCCTTCTGCCGACATTACAAAAATGTATTCTGAAGGCGACGAAGTGGAAGTTTTCGTTGTCAGAGTAAATGATGTTGACGGTGAAGTTACACTTTCCATGAAGAAAATCGAAATGATGAAGGGTGTAAAAGAAATCGAAGAAGCATTCGAATCAAAAGAAATTCTCACAGGTAAGGTTATTCAGGCTGTAAACGGCGGAGTTATAGTATCTGCCAAAGGTACAAGAGTGTTTGTTCCCGCATCACAGGCAAGCGACAGATTCCTTCAGAATCTCGAATCAATTGTTGGTGATGAAGTTGCATTCAGAATCATTGATATCAGAAAAATGCGTGGCAGAAACAAAGTTATCGGTTCGGTTAAGAATGTATTGCTCGAACAGAAAGCTGCTCTTGCTGAAAGCTTCTGGGCTGATATTGAAGTTGGCAAAGAATACAAAGGTATTGTTAAGTCTCTCACCAAGTTTGGTGCTTTTGCGGACATCGGTGGTGTAGACGGTCTTATTCACATTTCACAGCTTTCATGGTCCAAAATCAAACATCCTTCAGAGGTTGTAAATGTTGGCGATGAAGTTAGTGTATATGTTCTTGAATTTGACAAAGAAACCGGCAAGGTTTCTCTCGGCTTCAAGAAAGCAGAAGATAATCCTTGGGTTAAAGTTGAAAATGAACTCAAAGTTGATGATGTTATCGATGTAAAAATCGTAAGAATTGTTCCTTTTGGTGCTTTTGCTGAAATCTATCCCGGTGTTGACGGTCTTATCCACATTTCTCAGGTTGCCGACAAGAGAATCGGTAAAGTTGAAGACGAGCTCACTGTTGGTCAGCATGTTCAGGCAAAGGTTGTTGAAATCGATCTCGAAAAACAGAAGATTGGTCTCAGCATCAGAGCTCTCATTGCTCCCGCCAAGGAAGAAGCTGAAGAAGTTGCTCCCGAAGCAGTTGCTGAAGAAGTTGCTCCCGAAGCGGTTGCTGAAGAAGTTGCTCCCGAAGCAGTTGCTGAAGAAGTTGCTCCCGAAGCAGTAGCTGAAGAAGTTGCTCCCGAAACAGTTGCTGAAGAAGTTGCTCCCGAAGCGGTTGCTGAAGAAGTTGCTCCCGAAACAGTAGCTGAAGAAGTTGCAGCTCCCGAAGCATCTGAAGAATAATAAACATTCATTAACAACCAACACTAAAAACGGTTGTTAATCTAAATTCAATTGATAAGGGCTGTTGCAAATGTGCGACAGCCTTTTTCAGAATTGTTATTAAGTAAAGGTAGTGATATTATGAAACTTGTGTCAAAGATAGTATTCATAATTTTAGCGTTTGCTATTCTTGTTCCCGGCAACGTTTATGCGGAAAATATTGATTATATCGAAAGCTTTATAGACGGTGATCAGGACTACATTGTTTTCGGCACCATTATGGAAATCGATGAAGATGGCAATGGTGTGATTCTTGTATCGGAAATTGTCGGAAATTACAATGAAGCTCCGGCAGACGCTGACGAAACAGATCGGAGCGAATTTGATGAAGAAGCTGAAAATGAGGCTGACACATCAGGAGTTCTCGAACATGGAAGCGAAATTCCCGTGGTCAATTTTACTTCGTATCTTTATTATGATTCGGATCGGTGTTCTCCCAGAGTTGGCAACAATGTTTTGTTGTCGCTTAAATTCGGCGGAAATGTATATATGATTGAAAACGGTGCGTTCTTGGTTACAGATGCGGACTACGATTCTTTTATGATTAAAGCCCCCGACAATATTTCGGCAGAAGGTATGGCTGAAATAACCGCCATATATAACTATGTAAAATCCAACGGTAGAAACAGTGACCTTTCAATAAGAGACGGCAACGTATATACTCATGAAGCCGGTGCGGAAAAAGAACTTGATGTTCCGATGGGTATTGAGTTTACCAATCAAAGCGGAGAAACTGTGGGTTCATCTGTGCCGATACAAGATGGCGCAGAGAAAAAGACGAAACAGTTCAGGCTTCCGGGTGAAAAATGGATGCACGCACTTGTAATTATGGTTGTAGGTGCAGTTTTAGGTATTGTAATAACAAAGGCATTTATAAAGATTGAAAAGAAGGTTGATAAACAATGATTATAAAAGAGAATACCACAAAAAGAAACACAATTTATAAGGGCAGAGTTCTGGAATATGTTGTAGATACGGTTGAACTTGAAAACGGACTCGAAGCTGAGCGTGAAATGGTGTTTCATCCCGGCGGAGTTGGTGTTATAGCCATAGATTCTGAAGGATATGTATATTTGGTCAGACAGTTCAGAAAGCCCTATGATACAGATATTCTTGAAATTCCTGCCGGAAAACTCGACAAAAACGAAACTCCCGAGGCATGCGGAAGGCGTGAACTTGAAGAGGAAACGGGTCTTTTGGCAAAAAAATTGATTTCACTTGGTGAGATTTATCCGTCGGTTGGTTATACAAACGAAATCATCAGGATTTTTCTTGCAACAGAATTTGAATGCGGGAAGTCAAGTCCTGATGAAGATGAGTTTGTTGACGTTGTTAAAATTCCGTTTGCCGAGCTTGTGAAAATGGTTATGAACGGTGAAATTAAGGATGCTAAAACTGTTGTTGCGGCATTGAAAGCCAAGGCTTTGATATCAAACAATTAATGCGTTTCCAAAATGTTGAAATAAAATAATATTCAAAACACAAAAAACCCCTGTATCTGATTCTTCTATCTGACACAGGGGTTTTTTGGTCTTAGCCTAACAGGAGCTATCCGAACCTGATTTTAAACGGAAGAATTCCGCTTGAACTACGTTAAAATGCTCGCAAATCCGGCTAGGGTGTATATACAAGATTTCCTTTGTTGTCATAAACCTTGTATCCGGCGTCTTTGTTAGCATCGGCAAGTGCTTTGGCACGTTCCAGTGTTATAAATGCACCTATTTGAGAATCGGCATCATCTGCCGATTTTCTTACACGGTAAAAAATTTCATCGTCTTTCTCGGTTTCTTTGGACTCTTCTTCAGATTCCGGTTCTGCAACCTCCGGTTTATCCGTTACGGTTGTTCCTTTTTCGGATTCTTCCGCGTCTTCCTCCGGATTGAGTTCTGTTTCTTTTTTGTCCTCATCCGAATCTTTATCTTCGCGATCGAGGTCCGTCTTTTCATAGTCTTTTTCGAAGCTGCCCTTCTTGTCCGGATCCAGATAATCTTTGAGTTCATCAAGTGTTTCAAATCTCATTCCCGAAATTTCGTCAAAATCCGAATCCATCACTTTCCAACATACATCGCCATATGAATCGAGGTCTTTATATGCATAATATTGCGGCACTGCACTTCGGCTTTCAAAAAAGATTTCAAATTCCGAATAAATGTCAAGCTTTGCTTCTTTTGATGCAATGTTCTTTTTTATTGCGGTTTTTGCGTCTTCCACATTAATCAGCTTGTTGTTTTTTGTAAGTCTTTTGAGATAGAGTTCGCTTATTTCTTTGTCTTCAAAACAGTTTATTCCGTATTGTTCGACAAATTCGTAAACAATGTCAAGGTTGTTTATGTGATTCTGCTGCGAAAAATTTTCAATAAATTCTTCATAAACAATTTCAAGCGGAACATATTCACCGTAGTCAAAACGTGATACCAGCAATTTGTCATATTGTGCAACACAGATATCGTATTTTGTCATGTTTGATGAGTCTTTATATTTTACCAGCACGAGCTTGTTGTCTCCGGCGCTGAGCCCTTTGATGTCATCTTCGAGTCTTCGTGAATATTTTAAGTCTGCCATATCTGCGTTGAGTGCTTTTTCGAAATCGGACTCATCCAGGGTTTTGATTTGATATTCCTGCTGTTTTTCCGATTTTTCACATGCTGAAAATGCAAAAATGTTTATTATAATCAGAAAAAACAAAAACAATTTTTTCATTTTACTGCCCCTTTCGTCACTTTATACAGCCACGGCTGTTAGTATAATTATACATTTCATGAGAAAAATTGTCAATTCATGTAATGTATTTGTCAATATAATTTAATGATAAAAATATTACTTTGTTCTAAATTGCCCCTTATTTCCCGAATTAATGTGACCTGTAAAATCTCTTTGTTTGGAAAATAATGCTGCATTTGACGCTTGTTTGTCGCAAACAAACAAAACCCGACTTCCCGATATCTACAAAATTTTTACACGGATATATATATAATAAATATAATACTTTCTTTATAAATATCGGGAGGCACAATATGGAAAAAGGTAAAAAGGAACAACCGGCTCTGGTCATATCGAAAACCCTTGGGCGTGGATATGAAAAATTGTTATTCAAGCTCACTGCATCCGAAACGTTGAAAACAATTTTGTGTTTTGTGTTTCAGTTTTCAAAAATATTTTCAAATTTTTCCCCCTTCGGAACGGCTTTCTATTCGGCTGTGTTTCGCAGTGACAGATGGGTAGCAAATTTTATCGGTTCACTTTTGGGTATGATACTTTCTCACAAGGAGGCATTTTGGACATACGGCGTAACTTTGCTTGCACAGACTGCTGTATTTGCAATGTTTGACAAATGGCTCGAAACAGGTTTGAAAAGAGCTTTGGTATCGGCTATGCTGTTTTTTGGGTTTGGTTTTCTCAGACTTGTGGGATTTGGTTACATAGCCTATGATGTTATGGCTCTTATTCTCGAATCGATATTGGTGGTCATGTCGGCGTTGGTGTTTTCGTCGGCAGTGACCATGATGGGAACAATAAAACGGCGAAGGCTTATATCCGAATCGGAAGTGCTGAGCTTTTATACAACTGTGGCAGTTTTTATTTTGTGTTTTCAAAATCAGGCAATAGAGAACGGACATCACTATTCATCGGTTATTTCAATTTTGCTGATTATGATTTTTTGTCTTACGTCAGAGAAGAATTCGTCACTTCCGCTTGCAATTTTGCTGGGCACGGTAAATGCTCTCGGTCACGGTAGCGGTTATGCCATAATGGGCACTTATCCCCTTGGTGCACTCATTGCATCGGTTCTCAAAAAATACGGAAAAAGCGGGGTGGTTTTGGGATTTGTAATTGCAAACAGTGCATCTTCGCTTCTTCTTGCCGAAAGCAACGAAATTGTTATCGGCATATACGATTGCTTTGTTGCGTCGGTTATATTTGCAATAATCCCCAAAAAATTTATGGCTCCGGTTCGCAAACTCAATTTAGAAAATTCACCCACGTCACCTTGTGACGTTTCGCCGGGTTTGTCATTCACGGAAACTTCGGGATTTGAACGTATTTCCGAGTCTGTGAAGGAGCTTTCGGAAATTTACAGATCTGACTTTGGTGAAAGAAAAATCAGTCCGGCATACATTGCCATGATGACAAATGAAATTAAAAAAAGAGTGTGCACCGGCTGTGACGAAAAAGAAAAATGTTTTGATCAGAGCGGCGGAATTGCAACAAAGACGGTTGAAGCTATGCTCAAACTTCCCTTGGGCGCCTCTCACTTAAACGGACAGACACTTCCTAAAAATTTTAAAAATGTATGTCACAGATGCGATAGCTTTGCTCAGGCGTGCAACCATTTTACTGACATAATTAAAACAGAAAGCAAGTGGCTTACAAAAACAGTTGAAACACGTAAACTTGTGTCGGAGCAGCTTGGGGGAATAGCAGAAATAATACAAAAAGAGTGTTTAAACATAAAACACTCTCGTGACAGACAATTGGAACACAAACTGCATACCGAGCTTGATAAAATCGAAATTAATGCAATTGATATACGTGTGCAAAAAAATGCAGATATGCTCTATGATATTGACATAACCGTTCCGGGAGCTGAGGTTTCAAAGCAGCTTCGCTCTGTTGTTGCAGACTGCATAGAAAAAACAGTTCATATGAAGGTGAGCTTTTCGGGTATAAGACGAAGAGGTGGAGATGTTATATTTATGTTCTCGCCCAAAATTTCCTACAGTGCATCTTTTGGCTATGCAACCAAAGCAAAAAACGGAGAAAAGGTGTGCGGTGACAGTTTTAATGTTGTCTATACCGACAAAAATAAAATGGTTATGGTGCTTTCCGACGGCATGGGAAGCGGAGCGGCTGCAAACGGTGAAAGCAAGATGACCGTCAGCCTTCTCGAAAAATTTCTTCTGGCAGGATTCGACTGCGACACCTCGGTGAGACTGATAAATTCGAGCTTACTCATGCAGGGCGGAAGGGAGAGCTTTGCGACTATGGATATTTGCAACATAAACCTTACGGCGGCAAGTATTGAGTTTACAAAGTTTGGCGCATCTGATGCTTACATAAAATCGGACGGAAACATCACAAGGGTAAAGGGATGTGCTCTCCCCGTAGGCATACTTCGTGAAACCAAAGGTCAAAAACACATGCTTTCTCTGGAGGGGGACACAATTGTTATTCTTATGTCCGACGGTGTGGCGGACATTTCCCTCAGAGAATCGGTGAGTGATGATTGGATAGGAAATCTGCTTACACAACTGAAAAGCAACAATCCGCAAATTATAGCCGGGAAACTTCTGGAAAAAGCAACACAGCTTCAAAAGGGAAAAGTGAGTGATGATATGACTGTGCTTGTGGCATGCATTACAAAAGAAAAAAATAAAGTCTGACTGCATATTTATATTTGATTAAATTTGTTTTTCGGGTATAATATGCAATTTTTGGAAGTATAATACAAACATCAGCGAAACACAAACCGTGTCAAAATTCGAGACAATATACTGACAAAAGGAGCTTAGCCATGCCTGAAAAAAAGTTTGGAATGATTAATATTTTGAAAGGTGTATTCAAAATAAAAAAGCCTGTTTGCGAAGATATTGTGCATCAGGCAGATCGTATTATTGCAGATTATGTTGCGCAAAAAAGAGGAGAAATTCTTTCGAAATACAAAAACAAAAAACATTGGTTAAGAAATTTGTTTTTGGTACTTGGGTTTTTTCTCGGTTTGTTTTTTATTTATATATTAGTGAAATAAATCGGAGTTTATCGTTCCTGCATGAAGATGCCTTGATATTAATGTGATTTTTTGTTATTAATATGCAGTGTATGTTTGTTTACTTATTCTTGTTAATTTTAATATAAGATTGAGTAAAATTGCTTGTGATGTCCCTTAAACGGCAATTCAGAAAATTATCGCAGATACAGGTGCTAAAATCGATATCGAAGACGATGGTAGTGTATTCATTCTTACTACCGATCAGGAAGCAGGAGACAGAGCTCTTGCTGCAATCGAAGGTCTTGTTCACATCTCCAAGTTTGAAACCCGCAGAGTTGCCAAGGTTGAAGATGTTGTTTCCGAAGGTGACGAAATCAAAGTTAAGCTTATGGAAATTGACCGTCAGGGCAAATTCAATCTTTACGGAAAAGATGCTCTCAGTGAAGAAGCAGCTTCCGAAGAAAATGCTCAGTAATAAATATAAAGACTGCGTAAATGGTGTATTGCCATGTATGCAGTCTTTTTTTGATGTTTTCAATTATGAAGTACGTATTATAGGCAGAGTTAGCTCAAAAATCATTACCGGAAACGTTTGCGATATCTTGTCGGAGACATTTTATTCTTTGAATAAAAAAGATTGTAAAAATGGGAATAATTGTTGAATCCGCAGTCAATTGCTATTGCTTCAAGAGAGGCTGCGGTTGATTCCATGAGATGATTAGCTCGGTTAAGCCTCAGAGTGTTGATATACTTAACCGGTGTTGTACCAACATCTTCGTTAAAAAGTCTGATAATATGATTTTTACTGAAATTGAATTTATTACACAAATCATCAAGGCTAATGTTTTGCGTGAAGGAGTTGTTTATATAATCCACAATTTGTGATACAACGGGATTTTTATATTTTGGTTGAGCAAGCTTTAAAAGCAAATTCAAAAACCTGTAGGTTTTTAATGTATGGGATGAGTCGCTGTGACAAAGAGCATCAAGTTCTTCCATGTATGGCATGAATTTTTCAATATCAAAATTACCTCTTTGCGGAATTTCTGAATTGTCAGGAAGCCACGAAGATGTGAAATGAACATAAAAATATTCGGGGCTGTCACAGGGTAAAGTTCCTTCCTGATAGCTGTTATCCTTTTGAATAAAATATTCACCCGTCTTTATTTCATATTGTATACCATCTTCCACAAAACGCAAAACACCTTTAAAAACCATAAGGAGAACATTGTCGGGACAGAGTCTTGTGACATACCGCTCACCTGCATCAAAATATCTCATTGATCCATGTGTGAATTCTATATGTTTGTTAAGGTCTATTCCTATCATATAATCACCATATTCATTATATTACCGCGGTTTTGTTTTGTCAAGGCATCATAAATATATGGTGATATTGTTAATGTTCTGGTTGACAATAATAATTTTAATATTTATGATTGGGTGATAAAATTAATATATAGAAAATTCTATAGATAAATTGGAGTTTGTCGGTTAGTTTGCATGCAAACTAACCGACAAACTCCAATTTATCTATAGAATTTTCTATATATTAATTTTATCACCCAATCATAA
>JAFQHQ010000186.1 GCA_017397885.1 Clostridia bacterium
CGTAGCGAAACTGACTGAGGGGTATTGTTAAAACCATTGATATTCCTGCGTTTCGTACCCCTCCGTCTTTGCCTTACGGCAAATCCACCTCCCCTTAGGCAGGGGCGGCTTTCGCTTCAGCCTTGTTTGCTGTCAGCTCGATAAACTCCAATTTCCCGATGAGTTCAAACTATAAATTATATTTCCAAATCGCCCGAAACAGCCTTTCCAACCTCTCTGAGTATCCTCACGCATGGTTTGGGAATTCTTCCGAGATAGTCGGGACCGACATTCAAAAGATAATTATAACTTGGTCTGACAGCTCGTTGATTTTTTTAACATATTATGTTATAATTATAAAAAAGACCTCAGCGCTTAATATCAAAATGCTGAGGTCGGACTGATTTTATATCCGTAATCCGGTTTACAGAGGTCACTGCCATGTATGAATTTATATTCGCTCAAAACGATAAAACAAATAAAAAGTTTATCAGAAAATCTTATGAGGTAAAAAGACATCTGAATATTACGGCTCTTCACACCTTGTTTGAAGCCGTTTATGATTCCGGCTATTCCTTTGTGGGAGAAAGCCACAACTTTTGGGAATGTGTATATATTACAGACGGTAATGCTACTGTCACAAGCAATGATAAGATTTATCATCTTGAAGCAAACGACATGATATTTCACAAGCCCTTTGAATTTCACAATCTTCAGATTGAAAACTCTGAAAATGCCCGTGTTTTTATTTTTTCATTTACCGAGTCGGGCGAGTTTATGAAATATTTTGAAAACAAGGTTTTTAAGCTTTCAAAAATGCAGAAATCCACCGTTGAAATGTTAAATGAATATTTAAATTCAAAATACAGTCAAACCAACTCTGCAAAAGAAAGCAATGTCAAAAATTATATGGAGTGCTATAATTCTTTCTCCGCCTTTTCAAACACTGTCATATCTTACATTGAATTATTGTTTCTTCAGCTCCGTGATAATGCCGGTCTTATTGTTTTGTCAAATGTCACTTCCCCCGGGGCAGAGCTTTTTAAAGAAGCGGTAAATTTTATGAATGCAAATATCACAAGCAACCTTTCGGTGAATCAGATTGCAAAATACTGCCACACAAGCACCACGGGTCTGAAGCAGGTTTTTTATGACTATGCGGGACTTGGTGTACACAAATATTTTCTTCATCTGAAAATAAGTGCCGCAACAAGGCTCCTCGAAAACGGCGAACCGGTTGGCTCGGTGGCAGAAAGCCTCGGGTTTTCGTCGCCCGGATATTTTTCTTCTGTTTACAAAAGAGAGACCGGATATTCTCCGTCACAAATCAATCCGAAACCATAAGCTGTTTCTCGCAAAACTCTTTGAAATCAGGGGTTTCCCACGAAGTGTTATATCCCGAAAAACCATGGTCATGAGGTGTTATATAATCAGGCAGATTATCACAAGATGTTAAAGCCTCACGGATTGCCTGAAGATATTTATAGCCAAATTTATGACTTGGTGCAACAAAATGCCCCTCGTCCCATTCGTTCCAGTTGTCAATCATAATCATTTTTCTCGCCCATGCGTTCTCGGGCAAGCTGTCACTTATTTCTTTCATCCTCTTTAAAAGATCTTTATACCTTTCCGGCGAAAGATACCATATATTGGCATAACTTCTGAAGTTGTATCCAAGGTCATTCCATCTTTGGGTAAATCTGGGGCTTGCATCACAAAAACAGGAAGCTGTCGGAATGAAAGCAGTGTTATCTGCTTCAAGATTTTTCTTGAATATTTCGCATTGTTTGTCTATGATATCATCTTCATCGGAATAATAATCCTCGGGAGAAATATAGCCGGAATTGTAGCCAAACCTGAAATCATAGCCCCTTTTCATATAATCGTCATGGGACTCATCAACAGGCACAGTGCAGTTGCAAACAGCAAAAATCATTCCGTCAAATCCGAACCCCTTTGCATATTCCCGACAAGCATCAAAGGCTTCTCTCTGACTTTCGGCGCTTTTAAAGCATTCGTTGGCAAGTCTTCTCTGATTATACACAAAAAGCACAGGCTTATTGTCGATTATAAGGTAGTTTTCACGTTTAAAATAGGTCTCCATCCAAAAGGGCATCAAATTTTCCACAATGTCACGCTCATCGGTTCCGCCCCAACGGGGAGATGCCTCATACATGATTGCAAACTTCATAAATTTTTGGAATTTTGCATTAAAAAGAGCCTCGTGAAGTCCGTGTCCGCAACGAAGATTCTCCACTTTAACAGGTTTACCGACATATTCAGGCTTTCTGTACCAACAATGAATAAAACAATTTATTCCATGTTCCGATGCCCATTTGATTTCCCAGTCACACACTTCGGGATTTTCCTCGTCATAATAGCCCATAAGAGGTGTGCGGTCGGGGAATTCCTTTGCAAGGTCGTTAAAGCCCTCGTGAATGCCTGCTGCGCCTTTTTTCCATGCCGCATAATAATGAGCGGCTACTATTCTGTCCGGTGTAGCAGGGGTTGGTGTTGGTACATAAGAACTAAATTTAATATTATACATGTTTCATTACCTCTTTCTGTAATTTATATTCCATCAAAGAAAAACTCAAATCCTTCGCCGTTGGAATCGAAACGATGACCGCCCTCCCACAGGTTAAAACGGTATTCATCATCGGCATCAAATTTCGAATAATATCTTTTCACTCTTTTGCTTTCGTTTTCCGAGTACGAATAATCAAACACTTCATCAGTTTTTCCCACATCAATGCAAAGTCGTCTCGGAGCACAAAGCATGCAGACCTCGGCATCAAAAAAAGTGTTTGCGGCGTTGTTGTATGCCCAGTCCGAAAAACATATTTTTGAGCGGTCAGAAAAAATTGCACCGGCATAGATGGATTTTATCCTCGTATCCAAAGCGGCAGTATGTAGCGAAAAATAACCACCGTAAGAAAGCCCCATCATGCCGATTCTGTTGCTGTCTGTTGAGTCAAGTGATGAAAAATAGTCGATTGACCTTCTTATGCAAAATACTTCAAGACCTGTGATGCTCAGACCAAGCTGTCTCAGACTGTCGTTTATTTTTATGCGGTTAAAGGGTATATGAATTTCCGTTTTTCTCTCACCCGTATCAATTTCAAAATTCCACAAAAGAAGCTGAGGTGCAAAAATCGAAAATCCCCTCTCCAGTGCCCGTTTGGTGAAACAACTGTAGTTACTGACTCCCATCATTTCACTGCATATCTCAGGTGTGCTTCCGCCTCCGTGCTGAGCAATAACAAGCGGAGTTTTGCTGTAGCCGTGCGGCTTCATAAATATGCCGAAAAACCAAAACCCGGGCATTGTTTCTATGCGTACATACTCTATGTTGCACATATCGTCGGATCCTGCTTTTTGAAACTCTGCCCGGGGTATACCGTCCGGATAGGGCAAAATTGGCTGACCGATCATTTCCAGAAAGCTTTGGCGGTGCTTTGCCTGATTTTCTAAAAGATTATCCTCAAAAAGCTTATCTCGGTTTTTCTCTGCTTTTTCAAATTCATTTTTAACAAAGGTTTCTATGGAATTCAAATATTCTTTTCTGTATTTGTTACCAAGCTCTAAATCTGTCTCAAATATATTTTTATCTTTGTATTTAGCCAATTTATCACGTCCTTATATCAATAGCCTTACCCACCGCCTTTAGCGTCGGTGATTAAGGCTATTGTATCGAAAAACAGACTGAAAATATATAACACCATCAAACCAAAATCTCACTAAAACAAACATTTTTATTGATTTCGGATGTGTTTTGTGGTATAATGATTTCATCTTTGATGAAATCATAGCTAAATTCGCCTGACGGCGAGCTAAATGTGCTAACGCACGCTAAATTACTTCGTAGCTAAATTGACCTTCGGTCAGCTAAACGGCGAATTTAATTTAGCTGTTTCGTAAGAAACAATTTAGCTATTGAGTGAAACGAGATAATTTAGCTTTGCTCTACAGAGCAAAATTTAGCTAAAGAAAATGATTGGATGTGTAGATATGGCAGAAAGCATAATGCTTGATAAAGCAAAAGATTTTGCAGTTGAAATTATAAATATGTGCAAAGACATAAAAGAAACAAAAAGAGAAAGTGTTTTAATAGTGCATATATTGATGCTGACTGGTGTCGTGCAATTAATCCATTCCAATTTACAGAAGCAACTAAGCAGGCTGTGATTGAAAATATATATTGTATATTTCGCAATTATATAATTTGTGATGATATAAAGACTATTATATTTCCGTATGGATTTCATGGCGAGCGTAAAGAAATTTTTGATACGATAATATCAAAATTAAATTATGATAATTTAGAATTTGATTTACATATAGTTGTTTTGAAGTGTTCTTTAGATGAAAATATAAAACGAGCGAAACAAGATAAAAGAGATGGTGAACGAATCAAACGTGGAATGCAAAATACATTTACATTTTATGAAATGTATCAATATCCGTGTGTCGATACATCAAATTTGTCCCCAGAGCAAGTAGCTGATGAGATTATTGCTATAACAAAAATACATAAGACTTAGGACTGCATCTAAATTGTTCACTAATTCTATATTAAAACAATAATATTGTCAACTTAAGATAAATTTGAGTTTATCGCTGAGTTTAACACAAGGGCGCGAGGCTCCCCTGCCTAAGGGGAGCTGGCAGTAAGCGTAGCGAAACTGACTGAGGGGTATTGCTGAAAGCGTCGATACTTCTGCGTTTCGTACCCCTCCGTCTTTGCCTAACGGCAAATCCACCTCCCCTTAGGCAGGGGCGGCTTTCGCTTCAGCCTCGTTTGCGAACACACCGATAAACCTCAATTTATATATTAAGTTTCAGAGGTGAACATATGAATCCTTTTGTAAGATTTACGGCAACAGGCAAAATTTTTCCAAACAAATTTTTAACAGTTGCATATGATGCGAAATTTATCTACATTTATTCGGGCAAGGGTAAAATCGAAATTAACGGTAAAACCTATCCTCTCGACAACGGAACCCTTTGCTACATACCATCGGGCAATAGCTATTTCCCTTTTATTTCAGAGACTTCATCATCAAGATTCTCGGTTATTAACTTTGATTTATCGACCGAGTTTTGTAACTGTACAAATATTTTTTATCCGGTAAGAGCGGAAGAATATAACCCAAGTCTTGCAATTTTAAGTCACACAAACTGCGAAATCGAAATGTTCAGAGCACCGTTTGTATGTCAGAAGGCATTTTTTGTTGAAGAACTTATAAGCTCTGCAGTTTCCGAATTTGACAAAAAGACAAAATACTGTGGAGAAATATCCGCCTCATATCTTAAATGTGCAATTCTCAACCTTGCCGAATTTAAAAGTGACAAAACTCACACACTGTTTTCGAAAATTGAAAAATACATCTGTGCAAACTATGCCACCGTGACATCGGACAGTCAGATTGCAAAAGCCCTTAACTATCATCCCTATCATATAAACAGAGTTTTAAAAGAACACTGCGGAATCACACTCCATAAATATGTTGTGAAATACCGCATAAAGGTTGCCTGCCAATTGCTTTGCAATACTAATCTCAAAATAAACGAAATAGCAAAACGTGTGGGATATGAAAATCAGAACCAGTTTTCAAACATTTTTTCAAAAGAAATCGGCATTTCACCCACAAAATACAGAGAAATGAATCTCTTTTTTTGAATCGGTTGGCTCGGGTTTTTAAGGGAAAACTACGTTAATGTCATCCTGAGCGGAGCGATAGCGTAGTCGAAGGATCTCATTTTTAGATGTTTCGACTTCGCCTACAGCTTCGCTCAACATGACAAAAGAGAGATATTGCGCGTTAAGTTGACGACATCGGGTTTTCGTCGTCAGGATATTTTTCTTCGATGTCGCTTATCGCCATAGCTAGCCTTAACGACCGACACTAAAGGCGGTTTTAAAATATAAATTTCGCCTCACTCGTCGTTAAAATACTCGGAAATATAACCATATTTCCTGCGTTTTTGCCTTGACTGAGACAAAATTTATTATTTTAAAACTCCAA
>JAFQHQ010000187.1 GCA_017397885.1 Clostridia bacterium
CTCGGGAGAATATCATGACAAAGAATCCGGCTTCATATATCTCAGAGCAAGATATTATGACCCAGAAACAGGTCGATTCATATCCGAAGACCCTGCAATGGACGGAACAAACTGGTATGTGTATTGTTCAAATAACCCGGTGATGTTTGTGGATCCGTGTGGGTTGTCTTCGTACATATTTTACGCAGATGGAATGGGAGACCAAGCCAAAGTGAGAGCGGATATATATACTGAACAATACGGAACAAACTCATATACAATCCATGTAGGGTCTGCCAATGAATTTGTTGATAGTTGGAATGACAATGTTATTTTTCCGACAGAACCAATAGATGCTATAGAAATAATCAGCCATGGAAGTATAACCGGTGACACGGGTATGAATAAATATGGATCAGCTAATTCAACCGGATATCTCTATTTTGGTAAAGATAAGAAAGATCGTTTGTTTGCTCGAGATGTACAAAATATGAAAAGTGGTGATTATTCTGTATATAAGCTCCTTTTCGCAGAAGCGAAAGAATTACATATAAATGCATGTAATTCTGCTAATCCCGACACTTATAATGTGGTATACGGATTTATGCAGCGCACAGACATTCTTTATGAAACAAGGGGATTTGATGGTGGGGCTATGTGGAGCGAAAAAGATAAGGATCATGTAATGGGTGGTGGAGAAGTGTTAACTGGCTTTAAAGCATTGACTCTCGGGACATATTATTATGTGAAGAAATATCAAGCCACTTGGTGGAAATATGTTGACAAGGATGATGGTGAGCCAATTAGATCCCGAGAAGGAGAGCGTTGTTTTTATAGCTATTAAAGTACCTTAACCATAACACTTCAACTTTGGTTGGTAAGAGGATAGGTTGTTTATGGTTATATGTTCCATGAAAGACATGGAAAGAGATATTTTTATTAAGGTTAAACGGTGATATTATGAAAACATTTAAAATAATTCTGAACATGCTTCTTAATACGATTCCGGCTTTTCTGTGGCTTGAATACTATTACACAACTATCCCTGAGACAAGATGTATGATTGATGAGAAAACTGATAATATCTACTACGGTGTTATTCTTATAATTTCGATATATAATTTATGCACTAATAAAACAATTCAAGGAATACTGTACAGTATTTTGCTGTGCATGGTGATGGCACAGGCAACATTTTACGCCGGGCAAACATATCTTGAATTAGGATACCCTATGAGCGACGAATATGGTATCCTTGAATCCGTTGCAAAGGACCACTTATTTTTAGGTATTGGTCTTGCTATATTTGTCTGTTTTGCTATCATTTTTATAAAGTTTATATTAAAGGGAATCGCAAAAATGAACAAATCAAGAAACGGAAATGTCAAAAGGTGATTTCCGAAAAGTACCTCAATCTATTCTATTCATGGGACAGATTGGTTGTATCGACCCTTGGTATTATGTAAAAGATAATCAATCGACATGGTGGAAATATGTTGATAAACGCAATGGTGTTCCTGCTCGAGAAAGAATTGGTCGAAGATTTATATTTTCTTGGTAATAATTATATAATGTTTTATTTTTTTATAAGCTTTCCACTTTTGGGGGTGTGAAATTGAAAAAATTTTATATATTTTCAATATTTGTAATTATAATTGTTATGATTTATTTTGTGATGAACATTCAGTTTATATCAATATATAATTGGCATGAGGTTCCTATGGAAATTCCTTCTGACGATTCAATTACGAAAGTTGTAATTACTCCATATTTAGAATGTGACAACAATCCGACTTGGTATAAGTTATACGGATGCAAATCTACAGTAATCTACGATGCAAACAAGGTTAATAAAATAGTTGATTATTTAAATAAACTACCATTAAAATCTGTATCTTCCAAAAAGTATGATAACAATACAGACTTAACAAGACGTATTACATTTGTTGATTCAAATGGAAAAGAAATTGCAGCAATCTCAGTGTCGGAGAATGATTATATTTCAGGGATGAATTACCAATTCTATAAAAGTTTCTTCAGTAAAGCAAATATTATGAAGAGTATAGAAGACATATTTAAGGAGACCAACTATGATTAAATGTAACAATTCAATTATAATTGCGAATGCATTTCTTATATTGTATTATATAATATTTGTATTATATCTTAATTTTGTTGCACCTTCTTTGCTTAGAATTAATATGATTGTTCAATTTATTGTTGAACCACTTTTATTTTTAATTCTTTATTACAACAGGATACTTAACAAAAAATTCATTTCTTTTGTTGTATATTTTAATTGTGTTCTGATTAATTTGATTATTACATGCATACTATACACCGCAATAACTCAGCTTTTTATCCAAAATGATTATTTGCTTTATCTCAATCGCCCGATGGCATATAATTTTATAGGTAATATGCGTATAAGAATTTGGGGTGTTCAAATTATGTTTCCGATTGTATGTATTGTTAAAATAATTGGTTTGATAAAAAATAAATCAAAAATATGAAGACTACAATCATTGTATAGTTTGGGTGCGGCAGACTGTACAATTCTTGCAAATACTTATACCTATGATGCCACGGGTAAATTGCTTTCCGTAACATCATACAGATTGGGGACAGGGCAGTTTCTGTTACATTTTTAGATGAGGAAATTGTACAGCTATTGATTAGTTATAACCTGTTCCGTTCATTCTCGATGGTGCGGATGTTGTTGAAAAAAAATCTCGCAGCAAAAGTTAAATGGAACGAAAAAAGCAGCGAAATAATTCTTGAATTTTAAATAAACACTCCCCATTGGTATTATATAACTATCATACCGATGGGGAGTGTTTTAATTACGAAAGCTTATCAATAATATGCTGACAGTTTAAAACTTTTTCTTTAAGCATATTTTTAGTGTAATAATAGTGATTTGCTGCTTCAAATCCGATGGTGGGATATAGCTGCATGAGTCTGTGAAGCTTTGCGGCAAATTCAATTTCCTGCTTTGCAATTTCAAGCATGGTTTTGGTGTCGCCTTTGTTTCTTGCTCTCACAAAGTGAATTTGATTATAGCCCGATGCAAGCTGAATATACACAGCCTCTGCCATATCCTTTAGCTCTGTGTCTGCAATGTCCGACAAAAGCTTAAGACCTTCAGCCCATTTTTCGCTCATTTGTCTGAAACGGTTTTCATAAATATCTTCCGGGAAGATTGTTCTCCATGCATCAAGATCGTCATATGCATACCCTGTCATGGTTGCCTTCATGCCACTTGGTTCTGCATAGAGAGGATTTGCCGCACCGGAGTTTGCGGGACCTCGATACACTCCTTCAAAATCAAAGGGGTACCTTGAAAGTGCGTCTCCAAAGATTTTGCCCGCTTTTTTAACATTTTCGGCATCATTTCCGTACACAAGGTCATAAATATCTTTTTCACCTGTGAGATTTCCTTCGGTTTCAAAAAATTTCTCGGAAATGATTTTAATATTCGGTGACGGATAACCGCCCAGTGTCCAGCTTAGCATCAGGTGGCTCACGCCGTGAGATTTCATGGTGTCAATGATGTTTTCAACCGTGGAAAAAACAGGTACATAAGGAATGGTAGAGCATTCCCATGTATTATTAATCTGAAGCTTTGCACAGGTTTCGTGTCCCGAATCCTTTGCCCATTGCCAGATTTCCTTTGTGGTGTCACTCACGCCGGGAACTGCAAGCGAATAATCGTCAACCTTAACTTTAACACCGTCAATATCAAGGTTTATGCCGCATTCACGGTTACACATTACAATTGCATCATTGGGAATTGCTTCAACAAGCTTTTTAACATCTTCTCGCTTGTCAAAAAATCCGGGTCTGTTCCAGCCCCAGTCCCAGCAAATAACTTTCATGGACGGGTCTGCACGGTGAATTGCACCTTCAATAATTTGGTTAACCTCGGCAATAACTTCCCAGCGTTCTCTTGCATAGCACACGGGGCAGTCTTTTGAATTTTCGCCTGCTCTCGAATGGCAGTTTGTGAGATTTTCCGAAGCGGAAATGATGAAAAATCCGCCGAGCCCTTTTGCATTTTTGCAAATGGTTTCAATGCTTTCGGAAAGATAGTCCTGAACTTCCTTTTGTGATGTGCAAAGGCACACAAGACCTTTTCTTTCACTGCCCATGAGGTGCGGATATTTTTCAAACACAACGGGATACATTGCCCGGGGTTCGTTTATGTAGAGAATAATTTTAATGCCATAGGCGGCACATCTTTTAATGAGCTTGTTAAGGTTTGCGAGTCTCTGTTCCCAACCCTTTGAAAGTGAAGGTTCAAATGGGAACTCTGTCAGACGGTAGGTGATTGCCTGAATCCAAACTCCGTTTATTGCTGTTTTGGAATAGCTTTCCAAAAGCTCATCGGGAAGCCAGATTTCGCTGTCAACATCAAGTGCGTCGTTGTAGAGACCGCAGAAAGAGTAGATAAATCTTGTTTTAAAGCATGCAGTCTTTTTGCAAAAGCCTTTTTCAAAGCATGGTGCACTGTTTGAGATTGCCATATCTTCAAGAAGATTAAGCGCACGAAGGATACCTGCGCTGTCGGCAGCTTTTATTGTGATTTTGTTATCACTGATTTCAACTTCGTGATATTCTTCGCTTTTTTCTTCGTCAAAAAGCGAAAGCTCAATAAAGCTTTCACAGCCGTCAAGCGCAATGTTCCAGTTTTTCAAAAATTTGTTTTTAAAGCGTTTCACCATCTCCGAAACAGCTTCGTTATCTGTCAGGTCTTTAACACCCCAGGACGATGTAACAACGGTTTTATCCTTTGTTTCACAAGTTTTTGAAACAGCCTTTTCAGTTGCGGAAAAGAAGTCAAAGGCTTCTTTTTCATCGGGCACAGTAGT
This sequence comes from Clostridia bacterium, assembly GCA_017397885.1. GTDB lineage: Bacteria > Bacillota > Clostridia > UMGS1810 > UMGS1810 > RGIG1828. Next base: position 4,851 of record JAFQHQ010000187.1, read on the forward strand.
GAAGTTTTCTGAAATAGCCTTTTTTATTTTTTCAGTGTTTTTTTCTTCCTCTTCGCTTAACTCATGATATTCAATGCGTTCACAAGGGATTTTCACATCGCCGAGCTTGAATTTCAAAAAGTCTTCTTCTTTAAGAATCCAGGCAAGTCTGTCTTCGCTCCAGTTAAGAAGCTCAAGAAGCTGATCGTAGGGGAGGAGTTGCCAGTTTACTTTTATGATTGAAATATAACCGACATTTAACCATTTTGAAACATCGCCCTGAGGGGAAAGCCCCATTTTATATGCTTGCTTTTCAGCATCTTCCACACTGCAACCAAGCACCTTTGCAATTCTTTCTTTTGGAACGATGTCCCAGTTTTTAAATATAAAAGCCTGCATTCTTGTGGGGAAATAGTCAAATTCTATTGACTTTTCGCCCAAAATCGGCAGTGGTATAACTTTGTTTTCCATATTATCTGTCCTTTCAGTTAGTCTGACAGGTTCGGATAACTTCTGTCAGGCAATATTTATTCTATTATAAAAAAACCGTGTAGATATGTCAATATACTTGTTGCAAAAAAACATACTTTGTGATAGAATAGATTTAACGCAAGTTAAATCTATTCAGCTAAATTCGCCTGACGGCGAGCTAAATTGAACAAGTTCAGCTAAATTGCCTACGGCAGCTAAATGTGCTACGCACGCTAAAAGGCGAATTTAATTTAGCTGTTTTGAAAAAACAATTTAGCTATGGAGCGAAGCGGAATAATTTAGCTTTGCAACTTGTTGCAAAATTTAGCTAAAAGAATTATAGGATGTGAGTATATGGCAGAAAGCATAATGCTTAATAGGGCAAAGGATTTTGCGGTTGAAATTATAAATATGTGCAAAGACATAAAAGAAACAAAAAGAGAAAGTGTTTTAACAAATCAGCTTATGCGTTCGGGAACATCAATAGGAGCCAACATTCATGAATCAAAATATGCTCATGGTCCTGCTGATTTTATATCAAAAATGCAGATTGCTTTAAAAGAGTGTTACGAGTCAGAATATTGGTTGGAACTTCTGAACAGAACAGGATACCTTGATGCAGAACAGTATAAGTTAATAATAAATAATTGCGGACAAATTCGTAGAATGTTGATTTCATCAATTAACACAGTTAAAGAGAAAAATAATGGAGTGTAAAAGTGGATATATCTTATGTAACCGGAAATGAAAAATTTAATTATAGAGTTTGTGCTATTATAATTAATGATAACAAAATATTAGCTATGCACGATGAACGCTCACCATATTTTTATCTTCCGGGTGGCAGAGTTGCAATGGGTGAAACTGCAGAACAAGCTGTAATCAGAGAATTGCAGGAAGAACTTAATATCAAAGCCTCAATAGTTCGACCTTTGTGGTTAAATCAGGCGTTTTTCACAGAAGATGTTGACAATTTGAATTATCATGAGCTATGTATATATTTTTTGGTAGATGTGTCAAATACTGATGTCTTAAGTAGAGGTACAAAATTTTTAATCCAAGAAGGAAAGCATATTCATACGTTTGAATGGTTGAATTTCGAAGGATTAAAGGATGAATATTTTTATCCCTTATTTCTTAAAGATGAAATATTTAATTTGCCCCAAGAATTCACAATCCGTACCGAAAACGAATAATGACATCTAAAATGTTCACTAATTTTATATTTATAATTAGAAATATATTTTTCGTTGCAAGAGGTGCATCAATATGTATATGAAATCGAAAGACGGAAAGTCAAAGGTACTTACACTTAGCTATGATGACGGTGTTGTTCAGGACATCAGACTCATAGGCATCATGGATAAATACGGTATCAAAGGCACATTCAACATTAATTCGGGTCTCTATCTTGCAGAAGATGCTGTTCGCGAGCGTTATTACGGAAGAATGAAGCTTTCCGAAGCGAAAGAGCTTTATGCAAATTCCGGTCACGAGGTTGCCGTACATGCCTACACGCATCCCTATCTCGAAAAACTCAAAGCACCTGAACTCATGATGGAGATTCTCGAAGACCGCAAAGCCATTGAAAAAGAATATGGCACCATAACCCGTGGTATGGCATATCCTTACGGAACCTACAGCGATGAAGTGGTGGATATTCTCGGAAAATGCGGTATTGTCTATTCAAGAACGGTAAAATCCACCGAAACTTTTTCGTTCCCCGAAAACTGGCTTACTCTGCATCCCACATGTCATCACAATTGCCCAAATCTCATGATACTTGCAAAAAAATTTGCAGAGGATGAAATCAGGAATAAAGCAATTAATAAAATGTTTTATCTTTGGGGTCACAGCTATGAATTTGACAACAATGACAACTGGAATGTAATTGAAAATTTTTGTGAATATATCGGCAATAGAGAAGACATATGGTATGCAACAAACATCGAAATTTATGACTACATAAAAGCCTATGAAGCTTTGCAGGTGAGCGTAGACGGTAAAACAGTTTGCAATCCGACGACAATCGATGTATGGTTTATGCAGGATAATGAAGTATATTGTGTTCATGGCGGCGAAACTATTTGTTTATAATGAATCTGGAACATGCATACAAATGCTGTAAGGAGGTTATTTCAATGAAAAAAACAATTTTTGAAGGCTCGGCAACAGCTCTGGTAACACCAATTAACGAAAAAGGCGTAAATTATGATGCACTTGAAAAAATAATTGATTTTCAAATTAAAAACGGTACCGATGCACTTGTCATCTGTGGTACGACAGGCGAAGCACCAACCTTGGAGGATAATGAGCATCTGGGTGCGATTGAGTGTGCAGTTTCCTGCGCAAAAGGCAAAATCCCTGTCATTGCAGGAACGGGAAGCAACAACACCGCTCATGCAGTTATGATGAACAAAGAAGCTCAAAAGCTTGGTGCAGACGGTGTCCTTTGGGTTGCACCGTACTACAACAAAAGCACACAGCGAGGTCTTGTTAAACACTATGAAGCCCTTGCTGCATCAACCGATCTTCCTGCAATTTTATATAATGTTCCCTCAAGAACAGGTTCTGACATAAAACCCGAAACTGTTTGTGAGCTTTCGAAAGTAGAAAACATTGTTGCAATTAAAGAAGCAACCGGAGATTTGGCGAGATGTGTTGAAATTATCGCAAAATGTGGCGACAATATTGATGTATATTCCGGTAACGACGACATCATTGTTCCCATGATGAGTGTTGGTGCAAAGGGAGTTATATCGGTTCTTTCAAACATTTGCCCCAAAGAAACTCACGACATGTGTGCATATGCACTTGGTGGTGATTATGCAAAAGCTGCCGAACTTCAACTTAAATATTTCAACCTTGTGAAAGCTCTGTTTTGTGAGGTTAATCCAATCCCTGTTAAAACTGCAATGAACCTCATGGGCTTTGATGCAGGCGAGCTTCGTCTTCCGCTTTATGAAATGGAAGACAAAAACCTTGATTTCTTGAAGTCCGAATTGAAAAAACTAAATCTGATTTGAAACATTGCCTGCAAAGGTAGTTGTAATTCAAAAGTCGTGCGTAAAAATTCTGCGCACGACTTTTGAATTTAATATTTATTAAAATATTCTTTGAAAATTGATTTCATTTCTTTGCTGTCATCAATATAATATGCACGTGAAATATCACCGTTTGGAGCAAAGTCAGCATTGCTCCACCACACTGCTAACTTAATTTGTTTAAATGTATGTATTTCTGAAAGCATTTTTCTTGTCCATGCTTCTTTATCTCCGCCCATTCTTGCACACGAAAATTCTGTTATCATAAAAGGCATGTCATACTTTTTGACTGCGTTTTCATAAAGTGGAGTGTATAGCTCGGAAAATTCTGTCCATTCTTCACCCTCGTAGTAGGTTCCGGTGTTATAAAGTGTAAGACCAAGCACATCCACATACTCATTACCGGGATAATACATCTCCTCTGAGTTCCATTTATAATCGGGAAATGATTTTCCGTTCGGATTCCATATCCATACCACATTATTGGCACCGTGTTTTTCAAAATATGAAAATATATATCGGTACATTTCTCTGTATAATTCCGTATCAAGAGACATTCTGTATCCGGAATATTCGCACCAGTCACCATTCATTTCATTTCCGATTCTGAGCATAACCGGATGCTTAAAGTCGGCAATGGCTTTTGCACAACCATCTAAAAATCGGTCGTAATCTCCGTTTAGAAGTCTGAATAATTCGTTTCCGCTTTTGTGTGTGGGCACATTTTGTAATGTCAATTCGGCTATTTTGCCGTCCGAATAAGCCCTTTCCAAAAAGCCTTCAATTTTGTGAGGAATATACTCTTCAGTAAAGCCCACATACCAAAGTGCATACTCAAATTTGTGGTCAATTTCATCTTCGATTTTTGCCAATGAATCATTTTTCATGTAATCGGGATGAAAAATACCCCAGGAAAGATTGTCCGGATTTTCAAATACATCCGAATAAAATTTTTGGGTTTCTTCATTGAAGCTACGATGTGAGGCTTCTTTTTTCACAAATGTTTTATCGGGTACAGTGTAATTTGCCGCTACATCAAAAAGCGGAATATACACAGTGTAATCGTTGATTGGATTTGCAGACTTTATCAGCATGGTTTGCACACTGTCCGTATGAATTGTGTCAATTTTAACATAATGGTTCTTGTCATTTTCTATTTTAGAAAGTTTGTTCCTGTTCCACGAAAGTATTTGGTAGTCGTCTTGGGTTAATTGTTTTATGTTAAAATAATCCGTATTGTTTTTGGTGATTGCTTCGTTTGTATAATTTATATATGCATTTCGAAATTCATTTTTTAAATTTTCACAATAAACTTCTACAACCGTGTCAGTGCTTTCAAAACGAAGATTAATCGGGAAATACTCGTCATTTGTTGTAAATCCCTCGGGAATAAGCGCCCAATAATCACGAGCATCATCGGATGCAGTTATGTATGATGTGGAAGTGGTTTCAATCTTGTTTTCGCATTGGGTTAAAAATACAAAAATAATCGCAGCAATTGCGGCAACGACAACTATTGATATAACAACTTTTTTTGGCATTTTCCGAACCTCCGTTTACAACCGGAATTTGTATATTCTGATTTTATAACTATAAGCATATCTTGTCAAGATTAATTTGCATTATATTACTTGACATTTGATGTTAATGATGTTATAATATTTGTAATTAAATTCAGTCTTTTAAATGGAGGATATAAAAATGAGCAGAATTAAGACTATCGAAACAAAAAACATTGAAAACACAGTTAAAAAGGGCGGATGCGGCGAATGCCAGACATCATGTCAGTCAGCTTGCAAAACATCTTGCGGCGTTGCTAATCAGCAGTGTGAAAACAAAAACAAATAATTTTTGATTTTGTTTGAAGAATAGTGTTCTATGTAGGTTTTCGCATACACTTTGCGAAAACCTATTATTTTTCAGCACAAACTATAAACGAAAGGTTTAAGGAGCTAACATGGTTCATCAATATAAATTAAACGGATATAACATTGTTCTCGACACCGCCAGCGGTTCGGTGCATCTTGTGGATGAAGTGGCATATGACATCATCTCCATGTACAAAGAAAAAAGTCGCGACGAAATTGTGTCGGAAATATGCACAAAATATAAGGATTATGACGATGTAAACGAAGCCGAGGTTGACGAATGCCTTTCGGACATAAAGGCTTTGGAAGAAGGCAAAAAGCTTTGGTCGGAAGATGTCTATGAGCAGCTTGCCAAAGACTATAAAAACAATTCAAATGTTGTAAAGGCGCTTTGCCTTCATGTTGCCCACACCTGCAACCTGAACTGTTCCTACTGTTTTGCAAGTCAGGGTAAATATCAGGGCGACAGAGCTCTTATGAGCTTTGAAGTTGGAAAGCAGGCTTTTGATTTTCTCATTGCAAACTCGGGAAGCCGAAAAAATCTTGAAGTGGACTTTTTCGGCGGAGAACCCCTCATGAACTGGGATGTTGTGGTAAAGCTTGTGGAATATGCAAGAAGTGTTGAAAAACAGCACAACAAGAATTTTCGTTTTACTCTTACAACCAACGGTGTCTTGCTTGATGACGATAAATTTGATTTTATCAACAAAGAAATGAGCAATGTTGTTTTAAGCCTCGACGGCAGACCCGAAATTCATGACCATTTCCGCAAAGATTACAACGGTAACGGAAGTTATGACCTTATTTTGCCAAAATTCAAAAAACTTGTTGAAAGCCGTAATGGTAAAAATTATTATATGCGCGGAACTTTCACTCACAATAATACCGATTTTACCAATGACATAATTCACATGGCAGATATGGGCTTCACAGAACTCAGTATGGAACCGGTGGTTTGTCCTCCGGGCGATTCCTATGCACTGACCAATGATGACTTGCCAACACTTTTTGAACAATATGAAATTCTTGCAAAAGAGATGATAAAGCGAAAAAAAGCCGGAAAACCATTTACGTTCTATCACTATATGCTGGATCTTAAAAACGGTCCGTGTATTTATAAACGTATAACCGGTTGCGGCTCGGGCACAGAATATATGGCTGTAACGCCATGGGGCGATCTTTATCCTTGCCATCAGTTTGTTGGTGACGAGAAATATTGCCTTGGAAATATATGGGACGGAGTTACAAAGAAAGATGTTCAAGATGAATTCCGCTCTTGCAACGCTTATGCTCGTCCCGAATGTAAAGAGTGTTGGGCGAAGCTCTATTGTTCAGGCGGTTGTGCCGCAAATTCATATCATGCAACCGGAAGTATAAGCGGCGTGTATGAATATGGTTGTGAGCTTTTCAAAAAAAGGATAGAATGTGCAATAATGATGCAGATTGCTGAGGAAGAATAATGGATACTCCCATAGCTGATTTTGTAAAAAATTACATAAAAAGCGACAGTTCACGGTTTCATATGCCCGGTCACAAAGGCAAAGGTTTTCTTGGGTTTGAAAGCTACGACATTACCGAGATTGACGGAGCCGATGTGCTTGGTGCGGCTGACGGAATAATAAAAAAGAGCGAAGATAATGCTTCTTCGCTCTTTTCGAGTGCACATACATTCTACACAACTCAAGGTTCAAGCACGGCAATTTGTGCAATGCTGTCTTTAGTGCGTGACAACGCAAACGACAGACCTCTTATTCTTGCTGCGCGAAATGTACATAAATCCTTTATTCATGCATGTGCACTTTTGGATTATGACATAGAATGGATTATGCCTCGAGAAATGGCTCACATAACAAAGTGTATCATTTCATCACATGATGTTGAAACCGCCATTAATTCTTGTTCAAAAAAGCCGTCGGCTGTTTTTGTCACATCACCCGACTATCTTGGAAACATTCAAGACATTGCCTCAATCTCTGAGGTGTGCCACAAGCACGATGTACCGCTGTTGGCGGACAATGCTCACGGTGCTTATCTCGCATTTACAAATCCACGCATGCACCCGTTATATCTTGGGGCAGATGCATGTGCCGATTCAGCACACAAAACACTTCCTGTGCTGACAGGAGGTGCATATCTTCATGTTTCACCAAAAGCACCGAAAAATTTTCTGCAAAAAGCCCGGGATGCGTTAACTCTTTTTTCATCCACAAGTCCGTCATATCTGATTTTGCAGTCCCTTGACATTTGCAATGCTTATTTGTCAGACGGGTTTGAAAAAAAGCTTTCGGAATGTATTGAAAATATAAAGAAAACCAAAAAAATTATTTCGGAAAATGGTTTTTGTATTCTTGGAAGTGAACCTTTGAAAATTGTAATTGATGCAAAAGAATCGGGGTTTATAGGGTATGAACTTGCAGATATTTTAAAATCAAATAAAAATGAGCCTGAATTTTATGATGAAGATTATGTTGTTTTGATGATTACACCTGAAAATCGTGACGAAGATTTTGAACGGATAAAGCACGTTTTTGAAACAGTAAGAGCAAAAATGCCGATAACAAAGAAAATGTTCGATTTGCCCATTCCAAGCTGTGCAATGACCGTGAGAGAAGCAATGTTTTCGCACTCAGAGAATGTTGATGTTTCAGCTTCATTGGGCAAAATCTGTGCCATGCCGTCAGTGTCTTGTCCGCCTGCTGTTCCAATTGCAGTGAGCGGTGAGGTCATAACTGAAAAACACATTGCATTATTTGAACATTATGGAATTGACAGGGTAAAAGTTGTTTTGCAACATTGAGTGATAATGTGTCAATATTTGCTTGACTTTGTCGGTTTTTTGGGGTATTATATTTTTATAAATCTAAATCATGGAGGTAACAAATGAAAAAGTTTTTTGCAGAATTCAAAGAATTTGCCGTAAAAGGTAATATGCTTGATCTTGCTGTCGGCATGATTATAGGTGCTGCTTTCAACGCCATAGTTAAATCATTGGTAGATGATATCATCATGCCTGCCGTTGGGGTATTGATTGGCGGAAAAGATTTTACCGCTCTCAGTTTTCAGTTTAAAGATGCAACAATTGCATACGGAAATCTTATTCAGAACCTTGTGAATTTCCTAATCACAGCATTTTGTCTCTTCCTTGTTGTTAAGGGTATAAACACAATGAAAAGACGCAGAGAGGCTCAAATGTCTAAACCTGAACCCGAACCTGAGAAAAAGAGCGATGATATTGTTTTGCTTGAACAGATTAAAGATACTTTGGTAGAAATTCAAAAGTCTAATAATAAACAATAATTATTGCAAATGATAAAAGCGATTGTGATCAAAAATCACAATCGCTTTTGTAATATCCGTTATTTTTTCTTTTCGGCAAGAACATATCTTTCAAAGCATTTTGCTTCATCAACCTTGCTCATGTCAAAGCAGTCCGAAACAATTCCGTATTTTTCCAGCTGTCTCGCATAGAGCACGGCGCAGTGACCGCAATAGTCATGGTAGGGTTCCATGTGCTCAAGAGAGTTTAGCATTCCCTTAGAGGGGCACCATCTCATGTCAATGGTAAATTCTCCCTTATCCTCGTCAAGCTCCATTCGGAAGTCACAAGCCTCTTCGTTGAGTGATTTTGACCAGTAGTCAAAGCACCCTCTGAGTCCTTTTCCTGCAACCTCTTTTCCAAGAAGGTCGGCAACATAAGTATCTGAAATATATTCCCAATATTTCACAACCTCGTCATGTCCGCCTTTTTCTTCAAGATATTTAAAAAGCTCGCTGTAAAGCGGTATAAATTCAGTACATGATACCATTATTATGACCTCCTCTTATTTGAAAAATTTGTATGAAGCGGCACCGTTTTCTTCGGAATAAGAAATCATTTCGAAGTTGTAGCCGCATTCTTTGGCAATAACATCATTTACAACCGAAGTAAGCATGACATACCATTTCGAAGGCTCATATCCGCTTTCTTTCATGTATTTAACTGCGGGGCATTCGCTGACTTCTACCAAGAGCTTTTCTCCGTCAAGGGTGCACGCTACATTATCGGGGTATTTTTCAACAGCATATATGTTTTCAATATGTTCTTTCATTGCTTTTAAGCCGTCAGTCTTAATCTTTGCAATGAGTGGACTGTAATATGCTTTTGTAAATTTTTCAAGATATTTAACCACGGCGTCATCACCATAGTTTTCGCCTACATATCTTACACCACGGTCTCCGGAGATATGAAAATCTCTGTGAAAATATTCGTTGTCTGCGGCATTTTTGTCAATTACAAGTTTCTCTGCCATTTTTTCAGCCTCCAATTTTTTTGAGAAGTTCGCTTAAGCCTTCAACAAGAATATCGTCTCCGCCTTGTTTAAGGTGGGAGCTTCTTGCTTCATAACCGCCCTCATCATATGCACTTGAAGTGGGGAAGTATGAATCACCGCCGTTTGTAAGACAGCAAACCATGGTCTGCTTGAAGGGCGATGCTTTTGCTATTCTTCTGCCTATTTCAACGAAAGGTTCACCGGGAAGACCAGCAAATGCAAAATCTCCGATTTTGATTGCTGTGAGAGCAAAATCAAAGCTTTCGGGTCCGTTTTCAAGCTCGCAGATTCGTGTTGCTTCGGCAACAACCGTTGTAAGTTCCATTGCATCATAGCCGAGCTCGTTGTCTTTACCTTCTGCGTGAAGTTTTACGATTTTCTTTGCTTCTTCAATTCTGGAGTTATCCTGACTTGAAGGTATTGTAACAATTTTTTCGTCAAATTCAATTTCATCTGCACATATTTTTTCTGTTTTTCCGCAGATTTGAAGCACTGCACCGGCAATGGTTCTGCCCATATGTTTAGCGTGGTCAAGACCTCTCGGAACACCGTCAAAGGAATCATAGTCAAGTCCGCATCTGTCGCCTTCGGTTGGTGCGGGATTGATGTGGTTAACGTCGCCCTGAGCACCGGTTAAGAATACGCACTTAACTCCGTCTAATGCCTTTTCGACATAATATCTCACATAACCGGGATAATCGGTGCTTATTACCTCTCCGCCAACAGAGTCGGGGTGAGTTCCGAAGCATACAACATAAATGTCATCAGCATTTTCTCTTTCAATTTTAAGAAGCTGAACTTCTTCGTTTGGCTCGCCGAGAGCATGGTCAATGTTGGGGTTACCAACACCGGGATTGGTTTGAACACCACCGTCTTTCATGCGGAAACGGCGAATGAAAGAAATTTTCTTCGCTTCACCCGATGCAATTGAAAACTCGGATTCATATGTATTTTCAAGAGCCTCTTTTACACTGTCGCAAAAAGCTTGTACCATTTTTTCTTCATAGTCTTTGTCTCCGCACAGATCCGATGCAAAATCAGGACCAATCATGGGTGCGGTGTGTGTGTGTGAACAGGTGAGGAAAATGCATTCTGCAGGAATGGAGCAAGCCTCGGAAATTCTTTTTCTGTATCCGTCACACAAATCCTTTGAAAGCATTATGATATCTGCATTAATAACAACTGCTTTGTTTTTTCCGTCGTCAAAAGCAACGGTATTTACATAAAGGTCATCAAGAATTTCTTTTGCGAATCTTGCTTCGTAATACCCCGAAACAGGGACACCAAGTGGGGGAGTGATGCAAATTCTCGAAAAACCTGTCTTGATTTTACTCATATTTTTCGTCTCCTTATAATTAAAAATACTCTTTAATTATAAGATAATTAAAATAAAATGTCAATATTTGAAGATGTCATTATCGGACATTTTTTCTTGTTAATGTCTTTAGCGGATAAATTTTAATACAACAAGAATTATTATTCCTGCAACAAAGAGCTTAAACAAAAATGTCATACGGTAAATATGCGGGATTTTTCTTGGATTTTTCATTCTTTTTTTCATAGGTATCGCCTCAGTAAATTTATATGCTAAACATATAAATTTATGTCTGTTTTTTTAAAATATGCAGACTTTTTATATTAAATTAAATTCATATAATTCACAGGATATGGAAGTTTATGTTTTTTGATTTTGACGATAATAATTATCGGTGATTAAATTAAGATGAAATCGAAAAATATTCCGATAAAAAGAAACATCATTAAAATATCCGCACTTTGCATTGCAGCAATTATTTTAACTTTGGCTTCAGTCATTGCCTGTAATTTGATAAATGCATTCAGACTAAAAAATGCCTTTGTAAAAACATTCAATGCATTAAATGAAAGTTTTTCGGTGACGGCAACAGACCTTCCGATACCCGATGTAAAAAAAAGCGAACCGTTCACTGTCAGTGCAAAAACAAAACTGTCTTCTCAAAGCACAGCAAGTATTTCCGCTTCATACAAACCAATCTTAAAGCGGGTTTCTGCCATGGCAATTTTCAGAAGTCCGAAAGGAGACATAGCCGATTTGTACGCTTATTGCACTTCAAAGCGTGCAGGAATTTCTCTTTCGGGCAATTCAACAGTTTTCTATACCTTACCTGCACAGACTTTTAAAAGTGTTGCAGGTTCTGTGGCAAGCTCTGTTTTTTCAGATTACGATGAGCATTTAACCGTTGATAAAATAAGAGAAATTTTGTCTAAACTTACAAAAAAGAAAAAAGTTTCAATAAATAAGGCGGTTATTACAGATGAACTGTTAAAACTCTATTCAGCCATTGAATGGGACAAAAATACAAATCTTAATCTTTTTAAAAAAGATCCAACCTATACTTTTAAGATTAAATCTCATGATATTGGCATGTTTTTAAACAACATATCTGCCGTAAACATAACCGGTTATGATTATATTGATAATATAATAAGAGAAAACATAAAAAAGGTTACTGCCGACTCGGCAAAGGGATATTATACGTTTAACGTAGATATAAAAAATTCAAAAGTGACACGGATAGATTGTACAACACCGAAAATGTCAGACAGTATCTATAAACTGGACATATCTCTTCATGATGGATATGAAAAAATAAAAATTGCTTTGAGCAACAAAACAAAAAATTCCGTGGTTTTTGAAGTTGAAATAACAAAAAACGGGAATGTATTGTCAATTTCCTTCAAAGGTTCAAATAATAAACAAGTTAATTTTAGTTTCGAAAGCGGCACAAAGCCAAAAATCACTGCAGGAATTAGTGTATCTTCAAACCAAAAGATTGAGTTTGAGAGTTTTTTCGCAAATTCGGATTATATTCTTAATTTAAAAGTAAAAAATAAGAACGATAACAAAGCGCTTTCGCTGAAGCTTTCAAAGAATTATAATGAATTTTGTGATGTGGAAAAATCTTGCAGTATTGAGGATGCGGGAATAGCGGATTTTTTATCATTTAACATGAATTTAAAAAATCTCAAAAAATCAGTTGGTTTGTAAAAATGTATTCTAATGTTTGTATTGAGCATTTTTGAAATAGAAAGAAATTTTTTTGGTTGGATAATCGGCTAAAAACAATACCCTGCACTTCATATTAATTCGTTAAATATGCCGTTGACAAGAATGAGAGTTTTTAGTAAAATTATTATGATATATCTTACAGCTAAAAATTTTTATCGTGGAGAAAAATAATGAATAACAACGAAAGATCAAAAATGCTTGGTACCATGAAAATGTCAAAATTGGTTCCGAAAGTATCTGTTCCCATTATGATAAGTCTGCTTGTTCAGGCACTGTATAATATTGTTGACAGTATTTTTGTTGCGAAATACAGTCCAAAGGCTTTGACGGCAGTATCTCTTGCATTTCCTATTCAAATGCTTATGATTGCATTTTCAACAGGCTTTGGAACCGGTATAAACAGTGTTGTTTCAAGAAAACTCGGGGAAAAAGAAATGTCCGAAGCAAAAAAATGCGCCGGAAACGGTGTGTTTCTTGAATTTTGCGGCTTTTTCATGTTTTTTGTATTTGGTTTGTTCTTTGCAAAAAGCACATTCAATCTCTTGACCGATGATTCAACTCTTCGTGAGCTTGGCGGTTCATATCTTAGTATTGTATGTACATGCAGTTTGGGACTGTTTATGTCCATTGCATTTGAAAGACTTATGCAGTGTACCGGAAATACAGTTCTTTCAATGACGACTCAGCTTTTCGGTGCAATAACAAACATCATTCTTGATCCCATTATGATTTTTGGCTATTTCGGATGTCCGGCAATGGGAATTGAGGGTGCGGCATATGCAACGGTTATCGGTCAGTGTGCAGGTATGATTCTCGGATTTTTCCTGAACCAAATTAAAAATAAAGAGCTTCGTCTGTCTTTTAGTGATATCAAACCCAAGCTTGAAAGAATAAAGAATATTCTTACTGTTGGTATTCCGAGCACAATAATGCAGTCAATCTCAACCGTTATGAATTTGACGTTTAACATGATTTTGCTTTCATACGGTGAAGTTGCAGTAAGTGTTCTTGGCATTTATTTTAAATTGCAGTCATTTGTTTTCATGCCGGTGTTCGGACTCAGCAATGGGCTTGTTCCCATTGTTGGTTATAACTACGGTGCCAAAAACAGAGAAAGAGTATATTCGGCAATTAAAACAGCTCTTATATGGGCAATTACAATCATGTTTCTCGGTACAATTGTGTTTATGATTTTTCCGGAAAACCTTCTCGCACTTTTCGAATCGGAGGGGAGTGGTGAAATCACAGCAATCGGAACACCTGCTCTCAGAACCATATGTGTTCATTTTGTCCTTGCGGCGGTCGGTATTACACTAAGCACTGTTTTTCAGGCAATCGGGAAAGGTGTCTACAGCATGATAATGAGTTTCTGTCGACAGCTTTTTGTGCTCATTCCTGCGGCGTTTGTTCTGTCTGAACTTGGCGGTCTTTCTGCTGTGTGGTGGAGCTTTTTGATAGCAGAAGCCGTATCTCTTGTTATCTGTCTTGTTATGTACAGAAGAGTCGACCGAAGAATTTTTAAATGGATGTAATAAAAGGATTTATAATCATAATTGAATATGAAACAAACTAAATCATGGTTCGCACAACCGCAATTTGCAGTTGTGCGGATTTTTTATTAAAAAACAGTTGAAATCTGATATCATATATGGTAAAATATATTTATATTACATTTGAAAGGAAGATTCACATGAAACTTTGGGGCGGAAGATTTTCGAAAAATACCGATTCCGAGGTAAATGATTTTAACTCGTCAATTAGATTTGACATGAGAATGTACCGTCAGGATATAATGGGAAGCATAGCCCATGCAACAATGCTCGGCAAATGCAACATCATTCCAAAAGCAGACAGCGATCTTATTGTCAAAACCCTAAAAGAAATCCTTGAAGACATAGAAAACGGAAAAATAGAATTTATGGTAGATGCCGAAGACATCCACATGAATATCGAAACAATTCTTACAAGTCGCATTGGTGATGCAGGCAAAAGGTTGCACACCGGCAGAAGCCGTAACGATCAGGTTGCTCTTGATATCAGAATGTACATAAAAGACGAAATATCTGAAATCATAGCGATGCTTGTTTCTCTTGAAAAATCACTACTTAACATTGCCAAACAAAATCTTGGCACCATTATGCCGGGCTACACTCATCTTCAAAAAGCGCAACCGATTACTCTGGCACATCACACCATGGCATATTTTGAAATGTTTAAGCGTGATATCGGACGTTTGCAGGATGCATATTCCAGAACAAACGTAATGCCTTTGGGTTCGGGCGCACTTGCCGCAACAACATATCCTCTTGACAGGGAATTTGTTGCAAAAGAACTTGGCTTTGATTCTGTGACACTCAACTCTCTTGACGGGGTTTCTGACAGGGATTTTGTAATTGAACTTGCGTCGGCGCTTTCTATCATTATCATGCATCTAAGCCGCTACTCGGAAGAATTGATTTTGTGGAACACAAACGAATTTCAGTTCATCGAAATGGATGACAGCTGTTCTACCGGAAGTTCAATTATGCCTCAGAAAAAGAATCCCGACGTTGCCGAACTCATTCGCGGAAAAACCGGTAGGGTATATGGCGATTTAATGAGCATTCTGACAACAATGAAAGGCATTCCGCTTGCCTACAACAAAGATATGCAAGAAGACAAAGAATGTATTTTCGATGCAATTGACACAATAAAGCTGTGTATTCCCGTGTTTGAAAAAATGATTGTAACAATGAAGGTTAATCCTGAAAGAATGTATAGCGGTGCCGGAGGCGGATTCACAAATGCCACAGATGCTGCGGACTATCTTGTTAAAAAGGGTATGCCATTCAGACAGGCTCACGAAGTCATCGGCAAAATGGTTGCTTACGCTCTTGACAATGGCAAAGCTCTCAGTGAGTTTACAATCGAGGAGTTTAAAAGTTGCTCCGATATTATTGAAGACGATATTTATGAAGCAATTTCACTCGAAACATGTGTAAACGAAAGAAATATAATCGGCGGTCCTGCCGCGCAGGCGGTTCAGAAGGCAATTGATGCAGGATATGTTTTTATTGAAAATATATAAGGAGATGTAAAATATGAATACCGGAAGTCAAAAAGCAAAAGACAAGTATCTCAAAGAAAAAGTTGACACCTTTGTTCTTCGTGTGCCAAAGGGAGAAAAAGTGTTGATTCAGGAAAAAGCAGCTTCTATCGGCAAATCTCTCAATTCATACATAGTGGATCTCATCAGAAGTGACATGAATGGGGAATTTATTCGAAAAGAAGAAAAGCAAGTTTCTGAACCTCGCAGAAGTTCATTACCGTCATTTCTTGACTAATTTTGAAAGGTTGTGTTTTTATGAAAAGTAAAACTTCTTCAATTTGTAAAGTAGTATCGGGCGCCGCTCTTGTTGTGACGATTATCATGTGTATAATTTCAGATACATTTACCGAACAGCTTTGGATCGCAATTTTCGGACTTCTTATTGCTCTTGTATTTATGTCCCTTGCAATAATAATAGATAAAATCATCCAGACAACAAAAGAACAAAAGAGAATATACGACAGCATAGATGCTCTCAGCGAAAAAATTAATATAATGCTTGGTCTCGATAAAACTACCGTAGCAATAGAGAATCTCAAAGCTGAAACTCCGTTTATATATGCTGATGCAAATAATCCCGCCATTACAAAAGAAGAGGACTTAACCTGGGTTTGCCCTGATTGCGGTAATCTTGAGCTTACCGTTAACACAGTATGCACAAAATGCGGATATGACAGAAATCAGCACTAATCCATCAGAGCCTTCAAAGATTTTTCTTTGAGGGCTCTTTTTAACAATTTAATGAAATTTCGATAAAAGTCTTGGCTTTTTTGTCGATATATGTTATAATACTGTAAATATACTAAAGAAATTATGGAGATTAGTTTATGAAAGAAGGCAGAAAATTAAAGAATGTAGATCCAATAAATTCAGTGGGCCCCTACATCATGCCGACAAGGGCGGGGGCATCTAACTATTTTACCGCAACTCTGGATATCGAAAAAACAGAAGAATACATAAAGAAAAAACGTTCAGAAGGTATGAAGGGGCTTGGTATGATGCATGTTGTTCTTGCGGGTTATGTTCGTGCAATTGCAACACATCCGGGTGCAAACCGATTCATCAGAGGTCAAAAGCTTTATGCACGCAACGGAATTGATATGTGCATAACAATAAAAAAATCTATGAAGCTCAATGCTCCCGAGTCGTGTCTCAAAATACCTGCTCACTCGGATGATACAATTAATGAGGTGTATCACAGTGTTAATGAAACCGTATGTGCAAACAAAGGTGAAAACACTGCCAGCGATACCGATTCTGCGGCAAAAATCCTGAAATTCATTCCGGGAATATTGCTCAAGTTTACAGTGTGGCTTCTAAAATTGCTGGACTATTTTAATCTTGTTCCGGGTTTCTTGATTAAGCTCAGTCCCTTCCATGGGTCTATGTATATTACAAACCTTGGTTCACTTGGGATTAATCCTGTTTTTCATCATTTGTATGATTTTGGCAATTTGCCGCTTTTTTGTGCTATAGGCGGAAAACGAACAGAATACAGATTGGATGAAAACGGAAATACAGTTAAAAAGAGACTGCTTGATATGACGGTGGTTTGCGACGAAAGAATATGCGACGGTCACTATTATGCATCTGCTTTTAAAATGTGGAAGAAAAACATCGAAAATCCCGAATTACTCGATGCACCTCCCAAGAGAATTGTTATAGATTGATTTCATCCGATATATTTGCATTTGTAAAGGAGTGTTAAAATGAAAAGATTATTATTACTTATTGTTCTTATTGTGACAGTTATAACAACATCTTGTTCTCAGTTAAAAGAAGATGTATTTCAAGAGCCGGAAGCGGAATCTGCTGCACGGGTTGAAAATTCAGATGAGACCGATTTGCAGGAAGAAGAACCCCCTGTTGCAGATGCAAGTGAATTTTATGAAATGATGCAATCCGATAACCGTCCGGTTGCAGTAATGATTGATAATGATGTTAAAGAATCCAGACCTCAAATGGGGCTGGAAAGTGCCTATATGGTGTATGAGATTATTGTTGAAGGCGGAAAATCGAGAATGATGGCACTTTTTAAAAACCATGATCTCGAAAAGGTTGGTCCCATAAGATCATCAAGACATTATTTCCTTGACTATGCACTTGAACATGATGCCATATACTGTCATGCAGGGTGGAGTCCAAAAGCTCAATCCGATATATCAACACTCGGAGTAAACAATATCAACGGTTTGCTTGGTGGTGATGAAAGTGTTTTCTGGCGCGATTCAACCTATGATAATACATGGCATAACATGTATTCGGGGGTTGATCAGCTCTATGAAAAAGCGACCGAGCAAAAGGGATACCGAGGTACAACAGAGGTTGAACACACTGCATATTATGAAGAAGATACCGAGCTTGAAGACGGTGAAAATGTTTCGGAAATAGATTTACCTTATTCGAATTGGTACCGTGTATCATACGAATATGACAGTGAAGAAAAGGTATATAAAAGATATGTTGACGGCGAAGAGCACATGTCTCAAACAGGAAACATTCTCACTGCCAAAAACATTATTATCTATAAGGTTCAGAATTTTAATCTTAAAGATAATGATAACGTAGGCAGACAAGATCTCAAAAACATAGGTTCCGGCACGGGTTATTACATAACAAACGGAAAAATGATTGAGATTGAATGGACAAAGTCATCACGTACCGGCAAAACGGTATATACAACAGAAGACGGCGAAGAGCTTGTTCTAAATCCGGGAAATACATTTGTGCAGATAGTTCCCGCAACATCAAACATCACACTATCATAAATAACTTGCAAAGCGTATCGAAGTTTCTCGGTACGCTTTTTGTTTTAACAACAATGGGGCAAAATGAATATTATAATAGTGGGCACAAAACTTTTGGTTTGTGTCTTGCCAGGAGGTGACTTTATGAAAAAAATTCCTTTTATGCCTGAAAATCCCCATCTTGCATTCGCATATGTGCCTTTTCAGGAGTTTAAAAATTTATATTCAACCGACAAAGCCCTGTGGAGAGGAACAATATTCAAAGAATTGGATATTCCGTTTGAAACCTATAAGGATAATCCGATTATGAATCCATTTATAAAGCTTTAAATAAAACGGAGGTTATGTATATGTTTTATCCAAAGGCAGATTGTTGCCCTTTTAATACCGATGAACCCACATGCACTCCGATTGAGGAGAGCGTAAGCGTAAATGCACAACCAATGGCACGAAAAGAAAACATGGAATCTTCGCCTGATGTGAATTCACAAAAAGAACTTCTTGAAAAAATTCAGGAAATCGGATTTGCTGTTGTTGACCTCAATCTGTTTTTAGACACTCATCCCGATTGCACACAGGCTCTTGAACTTTATACTAAGCTTTCATCAACACTCAAAAGTCTCAAAGCGGATTACGTTGCAAAATACGGTCCGCTTTGTGCAACCGACAGTGATAAAAACTCGCCCTTTGCATGGGTAGACGACGGTCATAAATGGCCCTGGGACATTTGAGGAGGTGTAGCATATGTGGGATTATGAAAGAAAATTAATGTATCCGGTAAAGATTAAAAATCCGAATCCGGCACTTGCTAAAATGGTTATTGCGCAGTATGGTGGTCCGGATGGCGAGCTGGGTGCATCGCTCCGTTATCTCAGTCAGAGATTTACCATGCCGGATTCTGTAACTAAGGGACTTCTAACGGATATCGGCACGGAAGAACTTGCGCATCTCGAGATGGTTGGTGCTCTTGTAAATCAGCTTACACGCGGAACAAACGCAAAATGTGTTAAAGAAAGTGGCTTTGCCGATTACTTTATCAACCATTCAACAGGCGTATACCCTGCAAACTCCAACGGTTCACCTTTCAATGCTATGGCAATTGCCGTGTCAGGTGATCCGATTACCGATTTAAACGAGGACCTTGCGGCAGAGCAAAAGGCGAGAGCAACCTACGATAACATTCTCCGCCTCAGTGACGACCCGGATGTGAATGATGTTATAAAATTCCTTCGTGCAAGAGAAATTGCTCATTATCAGAGATTTGGTGAGGCTCTCAGACGAGTAGAAGAAAAACTTACGGATAATAATAAATTCTATATGAATAAATAAGATTGCAAAAAGATACCACCCGTTCCGATGGCAATGTCGTCAACTTAACGCGCAATATCTCTCTTTTGTCATGTTGAGCGAAGCTGTAGGCGAAGTCGAAACATCTAAAAATGAGATCCTTCGACTACGTTGACACTCCGCTCAGGACGACATTGGGTCCGATGGGAGGGGTGGTATCTTTTCTTTATCTCTTTTTATACATAACAAGCTCGGGATTTTCGCCGTTTTCTTCATAGGTGCATATGAGAATGAAATCCATGTTACACACAATGCCAAAGCACTTGCCGGGTAAAAATTCGCATTCAAGCTGATTGCCAAGGTATGTTGCTCCGTCATCCAAAAATTTTGCATGTTGTCCGTTTGGGAGCCTGTATTCAAGGTTAACATATCCGCCAACCAGGGCATTGAGCTTTGTTAGCTTGGGCATTCCTTCAATGTTCAGTGCGTTGATTTCTTCAATCAAAAGATCTTTGAACTTTTCAAATGCTCCGTCTCCGCCAAGCTCTTTATAGCGTTTCCAATAATCCAGTTTGGGTAATGTTTCTTTGAGGTATGAACGAATATCTTCCTCCGAAAGCGTGTCATTTGTCATATGTTTTACACAAACATCAATCAAATCATCCATATCATGATACATATATTCTCCGTCGGCATAGCACCATTTGCAATATTCTTCATTAAAAAACCCGTCCGTCTCTTTGCTGATGTTGACATCTTCCAAAGGCATACCACAGCACTGACAAATGAGATTTCTCGGTGAGCCGAGAAGTGTGTTGATTGAAACGTCAAACAGCTTTGAAAGTAGTTTGAGTGTTTCGGTGTTTGGCACGGTATCACCGTTTTCCCAGCGTGAAACCGCCTGACGTGTAACATAAAGCTTTTCGGCAAGCTCTTCCTGAGATAATCCGCTTTTGGTTCTGAGCTCCAAAATTATATCTTTTGTATCCATAAAATCTTCACCTCACCACCATTATATCTGAATAATTAAAATTAAACAAGCAACGCTCTGTTGCTGTTGACTTATCTGTATGAATTGATTCTATTTACCCCTCTTTTTCGGTTGCGGCAGTTCATCATACATTGCATTGAAAAGCTTGGTCAGAAATTCTCTGTCATCTGCGTTTTCTATCACAATCATGTCTTTTGCTCCTTCATATGGAGGTTCAAACCGTGCATTCGGAATCATATTAAGTGCAGAAGGTACAGGTTTAACCATAACTCGATTGTCGCAAAGATAAGCCGCTATTTTGTCTTTGTAATAAATGATATATTCGCCCATCATCTGCCTGTGTTTAATATGGTCAAGCTCCGATAGTTGATCGATAATGTAGGTTAAGTAGTCTTTTGTTGTTGACATAGCAAATCCTCATTAAATCAGTTTGAACTTTCGGTTTCATAAGGCCAGTCGATAATACCGCCAAATTCTTTTACATTGGTGTATCCAAGCTCTGAAAGTGCCTCTGCTGCAATTTTGCTTCGTCTTCCCGATCGGCAATAAACAAGAATTTGTGCATCTTTATCGGTGAGTTTGGCTTCGGCTTGAGCTTTAATTTCTGTGTAAGGAATTAAAATTGCACCGGGAATGTGCCACTCGTCAAATTCGTCCTGTTCTCTCGCATCAAGAAGAATATATTCTTCGCCGCTGTCCATAATTCTTTTTGCTTCTGCTGCAGTAATTTTTGTGTACATAATCGTTTCTCCTTTTTCTGAATTTTGGTTTTGTTTCGGTGATTCATCCGAGTTTGTGCATGCCGCAAGAATAAGGCATATCACAAGAAGTGCAAAACACAAATATTTTTTCATAAAAGACACCTCTTAACGTAATGTTAAAATCCTATTTCACACCCGAAACCGGATGATAAAGCCGGGTAGTTTCTCTGTTTCGGTATTCATGTTTTTCGTAATAACCAATAAGCGTCCCATCGTCATCACGAAGAGCTACCATGTAAACATCTTTGTTTTCCTTTTCATTATGATAGGTATACATGATGTTGTTGTCAATACTTTCCCCAAACCAAGAAACTACCTTGTCTATCATTTCGTTGGCTTTTGGCGGATGGCAATTTTTTATGTTGTCGCCGGTGAGGTCCTTGTGATAATGATGTACAGCCGACGGATTCATATACACAATTATGTCATTTATATCACAAACAACAACCGGCGCAAGATCCTGATTCAATACACTTTTAAGCAATTTATTAAGCATAAATCCACCTCACTTTTCCATTCCGCATTCATATGCTTTTTTTGATGTGAGTTTATCTGAATACATGCTTGAATATAATCTGTATCCGCCGGCAAAATTGTAGGCATCAAATCCGTTTTGAACAAGAATCCTTGTTGCAAGATAGCTCCTGAGTCCGCTTTGGCACATAACATAAACGGGTTTGCTTTTGTCAAGCTCCGACATTCTTTCTCGAAGAGAGTCAAGGGGGATGTTTAAAAATCCGTCTGCATGTCCTCTTGAATATTCATAAACAGTTCTTGTGTCAAGCAATGTTATGTCATTTCTCGCTCTGAGAGATTCAATATCGTCATAATAAAATTGCTTCATGGTTCCGCTTTTTATGTTGTCAATTATAAATCCTGCCATGTTAACAGGGTCTTTTGCAGAAGAATAGGGGGGAGCATAGGTTAGCTCAAGATCTTTGAGCTCATCTGCGCCAAGTCCCGAATATATAGCGGTTGCAATTACATCAATTCTTTTTTCAACACCTTCATATCCCACGCACTGCGCTCCTAAGATTTTAAATGTATCTTTTTCAAACAAAACCTTTAGTGTCATAACTGTGGCACCCGGGTAATAACCGGCATGGGAGAGGGGAGAAAGGATAACTTTTTCATATTCAACACCGTGATATTTCAGCATTGTTTCGTTCATTCCCGTTGAGGCAACTGTCATATCAAAAATTTTTATAACCGATGCCCCCTGAGCCCCTTTGTATGTGCTTTTAATTCCGCAAATGTTGTCTGCGGCAATTCTGCCTTGTTTGTTAGCCGGTCCGGCAAGAGTGATATTTGCTTTTTCACCCGAAACAAAGTTTTTGACTTCAACTGCATCGCCAACTGCGTAAATGTTTTCGTCCGATGTCCGCATATGTTCGTCAACCCAAACGGCATTTTTAAATCCAAGCTTCAAGCCTGCGTTTTTTGCAAGTTCGCTTTCGGGCGCAACGCCTGTTGCAACGATAATAATGTCTGCTTTGATTTTGCCGCAATTACAAATAACATAACCGTTTTCAATGCCTTTTACATCTGTTTCCAAAAGAATGTCAATTCCCTTTGATTTGATTTTTGAATGAACAAAAGATGCGATGTCTTGGTCAATAGTGTTTAGAACATGATTGCCTCTTTGAATTATCGAAACTTTAATTCCGAGTACACTTAGATTTTCAGCTATTTCAAGCCCGATGAATCCACCGCCTATGATAACTGCAGTTTCGGGGGTGTTTTCGGTTGCATATTTGTGAATATCAATAGTGTCTTCAACTGTTCGAAGTGTAAATATTCTATCATCACTGTTGACTGAAAAATCGGGAATCACCGGCTTTGCTCCGGGCGACAAAATGAGCTTGTCGAAGCTTTCTTCAAACACAATTTGGTTTGTTTTGTCCTCGACGGTGACTGTCTTTTTGGCGGGATTTATGGCTTTGACTTCGTGCAGAGTTTTGACATTAATTCTGAATCTTGACCAAAAACCCTCGGGAGTTTGCAAAAACAAATCTTCACTTCTTTCAATCTCGCCGCCGATATAGTAGGGTAGTCCGCAGTTTGCATATGAAACATATCCGCTTCTTTCAAAAATAACAATTTCGACATTTTCGTCAAGTCTTCTTAGTCTTGCGGCAGCCGTAGCTCCTCCTGCTACTCCGCCGACTATAACAATTTTCATAATCATCCCTCCGTCTTTATTGTGTTAATTGATTTTAATATTTTTCTGAATTGAAAAACAAAAAGTAATGCTGTGAATGTAACCGCAATTATATCTGCAACAGGTTCAGCGCTATATACTGCCTTTGTTTTATCCGACAATATATTCGGCATAATATAAATAAGCGGAAGAAGCAAAACAAATTTTCTGACAATGGCAACAATAATTGAATTTACCGCTTTGCCGAGGGAGGTAAATGTCATCTGGCATGCAATTTGAATACCAAACAACCCTAAGCCGCCAAGATAGATTCTCAGCATTGGTGATGCAAATTCTATCAGCTGTTTGTCGGCAGTGAAAATCTTCACAAAATAATGTGGTGCAAGCATTACCGCCGCCCAAAGTGTAACAGAATAGATCAGACAAGTAGCAAGCAGAAGTTGAAATGTTTTTTTTACGCGATTTGCATTCTTTGCTCCGTAGTTGTAGCTTATTATTGGTTGAGCTCCCTGGGCTATGCCTTGCAGCGGAAGCATTGCAAATTGCATAATGCTGACCATAATAGTCATTGTACCTACTGCAATATCGCCACCGTATGAAAGAAGTGAAGAGTTGAAGCAAACCGATATCACACTTTCGCTCGCTTGCATAACAAAAGCCGCAGTTCCAAGTGAAATACATGGTGAAATAATGTCCGATTGTAATTTTAAATATTTCTTTTTAATGCGAATGATTGCTTTTTTGCCGCACAGAAAAGAAATAATCCAGATGCATGAAATCATTTGTGAGATGACAGTGGCAAGAGCTGCACCTCTTACTCCCATTTTAAATACAAATATAAACAGTGGGTCAAGCAAAATGTTTGAAACTGCACCGATAATCACAGAAACCATTGAAATTTTTGTGAATCCTTGTGCTGTTATGAAGGCATTCATACCGAGTGTCATTTGTACAAAAATTGTACCAAGAGCATATATGTTCATATATCCCGTTGAATATTCAATTGTTTTTTCGCTTGCACCAAAAGCAAAAAGGAAATCTTTTCCCCATATGAGTAAAACGAATGTTAATATTATTGATATGACAATTTGGATGCTGAAACAGTTGCCAAGTGTCTTTTCGGCACGTACCATGTCTTTTTGTCCCATGAAAATTGATGCTCTGGGGGCACCTCCGGAACTGACCAATGCGGCAAATGCTGAAATAAGCATGATAAGAGGCATGCACACGCCAATCCCGGTGAGTGCCAGACTTCCGCCGTTCGGCATGTGACCGATATATATTCTGTCAATTACATTGTAGAGCATGTTGACAAGCTGGGCAATGACTGTGGGGATTGACAATTTCAATAAAAGTTTTGATATTGGTTCAGTTCCCAAAAAATCTTTGTTGTTATTCATTACAAATTTCTCCTGTAGGTTTATTTTCATAAGTCTATTTTTGGAATGTTATTTTATCCACCATTCGGGAGTAATATCACCGAGCTTAACAATTTTTTCTGTGCTGTAATCAAGCATTATTTCAACATCATGATATTTACCTGCCATAAGCTGAACCATAAGCTCCCTGCAAGCTCCGCAGGGGGCACCGTTCGAACCGTCGGGCATAACACATATGACTTTTTCAATTTCGTTTTCGCCATTTGTCAGCATGTTGAAAATGGCGTTTCTCTCGGCACATATTCCGAGGGTGGAACAGGTGTCAACGCACACCCCGGTATATATTTTACCGGACTTTGAAAGCACAGCCGCCGAAACCTGACCGCAAAGCACATAATCGTTAATCTGTCTTTCATTTTGCACGCTCTTTGCCGCTTCATACATCTTTGTCCAAATTTTATCCATAAATAACTCCCCTTACACAAATCAAAGTTTTTTGTAAACTGTTCTTCTCATGGTGACATAGCATGCTACACCGCCGATTACATTTGAAACGGGCTCTGCAAGAAACACTCCGCTTACCCCAAAGCCTGCCATTGGCAAAAGGACCGTGAGCGGCACAACAATGATTGCTTTTCGAAGAAGAGAGAAAAACACTGCGTGCTTTGAATCTCCGAGGGCAAGAAATGTTGATTGACCCGAAAACTGCAACGACATAAAAACAAAACCGAAAAAATATATTTTCAGCATTTTTGCTCCCTCCGTCAAAAGAGATGCATCGTCTGTGAAGAGACCGAACCAAAATGACGGTATTGCAAACGCAAGAATCCACGCAAGGGCAGTGTAGGCAAGACCCACAACAGTGTTAAAACGGATGGCTTCTTTCACTCTTGCAAATTCCTTTGCACCGTAGTTATAGCTTATGACGGGCTGTGAACCGCCCATCAATCCGTTTACAACGAGGGAGAAAATTTCTCGAATAGAGCCCACAACGGTCATTATGCCGATATACATGTCACCGCCATATATTTGCAGTGTGGTGTTGCAAATAACCTGAACAAAGCAGTTTGTGCCGTTCATAATGAAGTTTGAAGCCCCGAGCTTGCAAATTTCCTTTGTCACTTTTTTGCTTATTCTGACAATTGCAAAGGTCAGACGAACAGACATCTTTTTCCCAAAGAGAAAAGCCAAAATCCAAATTGCGGAAACCGCCTGACTGATGACTGTTGCAAGTGCGGCACCGGACACACCCATGTCTAGTGTAAATATAAAAATCGGATCTAAAATGATGTTTACTAAAGCACCGATAATAACCGAAAGCATTCCGATTTTTGCAAATCCCTGAGCGTTTATATATCCGTTCATTCCTGTTGAAATCATGGAAAACACTGTGCCGGCAAGATAGATTTTCAAATATTCATCGGCATACACATATGAATTTTCGCTTGCACCGAATGCAAATATAATCGGTTTTGAAAAAACATATCCCAGAGCAGTTAAAATAACAGAGCTCAAAAGCAAAAGTGCAAAGGAGTTTCCCATGATGTTTTTTGCTTTTTCATGGTTTTTAGCTCCAAGTTCAATGGAAAAAAGCGGCACACCTCCATTCCCGAAAAGTGCCGCAAAAGCCGCGATGAATGAAACAATGGGGAAGATAAGCCCCACTCCCGTGAGAGCAAGTCCGCTTCCGTCATCCATGTGACCCAAATATATTCTGTCAACAATGTTGTAGAGCAGGTGCACAAGCTGTGCTATTGTATAAGGAATTGCCTGCGCAAGAATCCTTTTCCAAACAGCTCCCTTTGAAAAATCTGTAGTTGTCATTTTGTTACCTCTTTTTATAGTGAATTCATAATGTTTAGCAAACTCTGATAACTGTCAACATCATGATATCTTACTTTGTCTGTTGAAATCTCGTTAAAGAGTTTCTTTGCACAAGCTATTTTAGCCTGTTCGATAGGTCTTAAATTCAGGCTTTCCATAGTACCTTTGGTTTCTGCAATAAAGTAGATATGCTTTACTGCTCCTTCATTGAATGCAATAGCCCAGTCTGGAGAGTAGTTGCCTACAGGTGTAGGAATATGGAATCCCTTTGGAAGTTTAGCGTAAACACAAACCTCTTCTGCATTATCCAAATCTTCAACAAATTTTCTTTCTATGCTTTGTTCTGCAGTACCATCAGTGAAAACGAAGTCCTGGATATGCTTTGTGGCTTTGAATGCTTTAGAAAAATCATTTCCGGTCTTTTGTGCAGTAAAGATTGCACTATCGTAACTGCCTTCAACCTGATTGTAAGAAATGTCTGATACAATCATTGTTGCTTTCTGCTCTTTAATGAGTTTGATAACCTTAGAAATGAATTCTTCCGGGTTGTATCTGAACATTAAGAGCTTATCTTGTCTTAAACCTTGAAGAATAGCAACAGTTGTTCTTCTGGTGAGGGTAGTTCCTTCTGCGATTTTACCAACAAGGTCATACTTAATGCTGCTTGCTTCAGTATGCTCTAATGTTCTTGTTCTGGTCTTGCTTGTCTTAAAGGAATCGCCTCTGTCAACTTCATACTCATTCATTTCAGCTTTCTGCTGACCAATTGTTGTAGTGTATTGAAGCTGTGAAACTACAAGCTTTTCATTTATGTAATCTGTAGCTTTTTTAATGAGTTCTTCAGAATCAAAGTGTGCAGTATAGGCGTATTTCTTGTTAATCTTTTCCCATAAAGCCTTGAATTCTTTCTTGTAGAAGTTATCATTAAGTGGGTTGTCTTTAACTTTAGTCTCGTGTCCATCTTCAAACATTTTAGCAAGTATGGAATCATCATAAATAGCCTGAATAAGTGCCTGAACACCTTCAGTCATAGGTTGCAATTCAGAAGGAAGAGGAGCAACCGTCTGTGCTTCGACATCCATTCTATATTTGTCTGTAATCTTTCTATCTTGGTCTACATAGCCATTCTGGATAAGATAGAATTCGATTGAATTAGCGGTCTTGTCATCAATAAGTGTGGGTACATTATCAACTTTAATATATTTCCCCTTAAAGTATTCGCTTGTAGCAACTGTAGGTCTGTCATAAAGCACAGTTTTAATATCGGATTGAAGGTCGCTGACAAAACTCTTGTAGCTTTCACTTGCTATAACAGTAAGCATATTTATGTCATGGACTCTTTCGCCTAATGCCTCACTATCCATTCTGTTACCAGATTGGCTTACGCAAAGTCTTAAGCCTCGACCAACTTCCTGTCTTTTTGCGGTCTGGCTGTCTGAATGTTTAAGGGTACAAATCTGGAATACATTCGGGTTATCCCAACCTTCACGAAGAGCTGAGTGAGAGAAGATAAAGCGTGTAGGCTCATCAAAGCTGAGAAGTCTTTCTTTCTGCTTTAAGATAAGCTCATAAGCTGAAATATCGTCAGAAAATTCACTACCACGCTTAAGCTGGCTGTCTATGCTTCTGCCGGTCTTTTTATCTATACTGAAATATCCATTATGTACTTTTGATGCATCATAACAATTGTCTTTTAAATATTTTTGATATGGAGTATCAATCAAGGAAATGTATTCATTTAAAACTTTTATATATTCTTGCTCAAATACTTTTGCATATTCTCCAAGCACACTATCTCCGTTTTCGTCATAATCTCTGTATTTTGCTACTTCGTCAATGAAGAAGAGGGATAGGCTCTTGATACCCATGTTAAAGAGTGATTCTTCTTTTTCAAAGTGAGAAAGGATAGTTTCTCTAATCTGAATTCTTCGCATATCCTTTTCTGAAATATCACCAACAACATCGCCTGTGGATATGGTTTCTCCATTTGTGAATGTAACGGTGTTGGTTAATGGATTGATATCGGTAATGGTATATCCGTCTTTGTATTGTTCCATTTCTTGAGAAACATAATAGAGGTTGTCGCCGACTCCGAGTATTCTTGTTTCTCTGTTGATAGATTTATTATATCTGATTTCAAGTTCTATCTTTGCCATAGGTGGCTTCTTGGATGAGAGAACAATACTTTCTAAGAATAAGTATTTGTCTGTTCCTCTAAAGTTTTTTACTTCAAATCCTTTAACCTGAATCTTTTTAACTAACTTCTTGTTAAATGCGTCAAGAGCATCAAGAACATAGATAAGGTTATTCTGCTTTTTATGAGTTGCAGAATAGTTAAGTGTAAATAATGGGTTAAAGTTTTTAAGTGCTTTCTGAGTAACATCGCCACCCATTTTCTGAGGCTCGTCAAGTATAATAATAGGTCTGTTAGCCTTGATAACATCAATAGGTCTGCGAGACTGGAATTCGTCTCGCTTGGAGTAGATAATTCTTGCTTCTTTGCTTTTTCCGTCCTCTTTAAGAGAAGAGGCAAAGGCTTGGGTATTAATAATCATAACATTAATGCCGGAGCTTGCAGAGAAGTTATCTATCTGGTTTAAGTTAGAACTGTTGTAGATAAAGAATCTTGCTTTTTTACCATAATGCTCCATAAAGTGGTCTGCTGTAATTTCAAATGTTTTAGCAACACCTTCTCGGATAGCAATGGAGGGGACCACAACTATAAATTTGCTCCAACCGTATCTCTTGTTAAGCTCGAACATAGTCTTTATGTAGACATATGTTTTACCTGTTCCTGTTTCCATTTCAACATCAAGATTGCACCTGCCTAAATCTTTAACTAATGCAGGTGAAAGTTTGATATTATTCATATTCTGTATTTTATGAATGTTTTTAAGAAGAAGGTCATCAGATAGGTATAGATCCTCATTCTTAAAGCCTGAATCATTGGTAAGGTCAAGTTCTTCACCAAATTCATCAGCTAAGTTAAGTGAAAGCTGGGTATTAGCCTGACTTTTCTGTTTACCCAAATCTCTACGATAACCAACTCCACTGCTAAAGCCTTGTCCTGCAAAGACATTGCAGACTGCTTCAACTGCGTCAGTTTGGTATTGTTGTATTTTAAAATTAAACTTCATTAAGTTTTTCCTCCTGTTGACTTGCTTCCTGTGCAATCTCTTTTTCTGCTTGTTCGTGGAGTTTATCAAATCTTTTTTTGAAAGTTTTGATTAACAAGTCATCCAAAACAAAGAAATCAAAGAAGACTATTGCAAGAGAGAAGATATTTATCCACGCAAAATTCACATTCAAAGTAAATAATCCTACAAGAGAAAGCAAACACCAAATTAAGCTTAACATTGCTACTATATTAAACAATTTTGTGAAAAAATCAATGGTTGAAAAATATTTACATAAGAAGCTCATTTCTTTCATTGAAATTAAAGAGTTGTTGTGTAATTCTTCAAACTTTTTATACAAATTTATTTTCTCGTTGCCTTCTGCTTTTTCAATTTGCTCGCTCATTTTATTTACTTCTTTTGCTTTTTGG
This sequence comes from Clostridia bacterium, assembly GCA_017397885.1. Taxonomy (GTDB): domain Bacteria; phylum Bacillota; class Clostridia; order UMGS1810; family UMGS1810; genus RGIG1828. Next base: position 35,357 of record JAFQHQ010000187.1, read on the forward strand.
TCTACAATTTTTTCTTGGCTTATCATTTTTTTGAAAACTTCATCACGAGCATATTTATTAGCCTTCACAAATATTATACTTAATGACAATGAAAACATCGGTATAGATAAGCTGTTAATGGCATTTACAAAATTTGCTTCTTGGTTGAATATTGATACAATACCAACGATGAGAAGAAATAGAAAAAAACCATATTTCAATATATTTATTTGCTCTCTCATTACAGCACCTTCCTTACAGTATCGGGGCTGTATGTAGCGAATATCTGCTCAAAGTTAGTAGCAACATTGTCATTAGCCATTGAGGAATCACGCATTACAAAATAGTATGGTTTTTTCTTTGCTATTTCAGTTATCAATTCTTCTGTAATCTCTTTATCAAAACAAGCAATCAAGAAATTATCAGCTACATCAAAATATGTGTAATTTCTCATTCCTAATTTCTCATTTCTAATTTGAATTTTGCTACTAAGCAAAATTCCGAGGTCGAGCATAACCTGGAACAACAAATCTTCTGGAGTTCTGTCCTCTTTAATGTTATCTTCAAGTGAATCAAGCAAAGAAAGTTCAAACTCAGAGGGGTTATAGTAAATATCCTTCATGTTGCTGCTGTCGCATTTAAGAACCCTGAAACCAATGTCAAGGTTACCGCTAATATCTACCCTTTTAAAGGCATCTTTTGTTCGTTCTATTGCATCGGAACCATGTTTTGCTATGTCTACAAACAGTTCCACGTCTTTTGCTGTTTCTAACAATGGAACATCTTTACGTTTATCGTTCTCTTCCTGTAGCTTTTTTCCTGCTCTACGAATACGTTCTTTTCCGATTTCACAGATAGTTTTATAGCCGGCTTTAAAAGCTTCAGATTTTTTATCCGTTTTTTCGGGTAATTGTATCATTACAAATTTAATATTTTTATTTTCCTGCATATTTAGCTTTAATACTGCGTGTGCAGTAGTAGCTGAACCTGAGAAGAAATCAAGTATTACATCATTATCTTCTAATGCAATCATCTTCATTATCTGTGTTATAAGGAAGGTTGGTTTTGAATAATCAAATACGCCACTTTTCTCAAAAAGAGTTTTGATTTCTACAGCTCCGTTTTGATAATTAATTTCGCTTTCATCCCAAATCGATTTTGCCTTAGTGCGACGTTTGCCGTCTCTTTCTAAATAATCTTTTTGATATACATCCCATACCAAACAGCCGTCACGTGTAACAGTCTTACCAACAAGCAAAGATGCTTCACTTATTACTTTTTCAACGCTCCATCTCCAGGTTCCATCTTCCGATGTTGTTGGTTGAATGGGATACACTTCTTCTGTGTAATATCCATCACACTTCGTTGAAACAGCGCCTGTGTCTTTGTTAATGTACAGCGGATAATATAATTTGGGTCTGTCACTTCTTCTCCAAAACCCGCCTCTCATTCTTAAGCCTAAAAGTCTATATGCGCCTTTTTCATCACTATATTTGTATTCGGATTCCATATCTGAAGACAATTCATGTCCGATTATTTCAGCCTCATATCTGTTTTTTGAATACAATAAAAGATATTCGTGCAAGCTTGCTATTTCGGAAGTAGACATAGACCCTCTTGGATTACTTTTTATAACAAAGGTGCCTATATGATTAACTTGTCCATATATTTCATCACACAGCTTTGTCAAGTTTTCAAGTTCATGTTCATCAATGCTTATTGCAATAACGCCATTCTCCGCCAAAAAATCCTTTGCTATTTTTAACCGTGGGTAAATCATATTAAGCCAATCTGTATGAAACCTACCATTACTATCTATATTTTTCACGAGCCTATTACCAGCATCATCAAATTGACCACTGTTTGTAATGTAGGTTTCTGCACTTTGAGCAAAGTCATCTTCATACACAAAATCATTACCCGTATTATATGGTGGGTCTATGTAAATTAGTTTGATTTTGCCAAGATATGTTTCCTGTAAAAGTTTTAATACTTCAAGGTTGTCGCCTTCAATATAGAGGTTTTCTGTAGTATCGAAGTTAACACTTTCTTCTCGGCAGGGGCGAAGAGTCTTGCTTATTGGCGAATATGCTAATGCTGCTGCTTTTCTCTTATCAGGCCATGTAAACTGATATCTCTCGTCTTTGCCTTCTACAACAGTTGTAGAGATTTCCTGCATAAGTATATCTTTGTCTATGGCTCTTACAACTTCTCCGAATTCGTCAATAGTTTCAGTTACTGCATTCGGGAAGAGTGCTGCTAACTTCTTAAAGTTCTCGTCTGCTTTGTTGGGTGTGTGCATCTTTAATTTATCACTCATTTTGATTTTCCTCCAATTTTCTCGGGTTGAGTAATTACTTCATCTACATTTTGGACAAGTGTAACTCCAACTGAATCTTTTTTTATTCTTAATGTTTCTGTTTGTATATATTTAGTATCAGAAACTATATCTCCATAGGTAAATGTAAGTGTGTACGGGGTTTCTGAATCACTTTCGTTGGCTTGTAAAATTAAAATCCAACGCTGTTCTCTGTTTGTCGTTAAACAAAATGGTGGCAATAGTTCTTCGTTGTTTAATTTTACACTTAACAATGTGGCTGTATTACCACCGCCATTTAAGAATGTGTAATTTACAATACATTGATTCTGATTGAATTGATAATTTTCGTTTTTTAATGATGGCGGAATAATTTTACTTGTTCCGAATTTTGCACCATTCTTATGAACATATAAGATATCATTTTCAATTAATTCATTAAATCTTTTCTTGTTACTTATCAACTCATTGTTTGTTGTAAGCCAAGGTTTAGCTTCAATAATCTTTTCTCTTATTTCTTTTGCCTTTTCATATTTTATTGTTGCAATTACAGCTATAATTGTTGCTGCTGCTCCAAGTAACTCGCCTATAAAAGATAGCCATCCATCTGGACTTATAGCTGGCTTGCAAAGACAATTTAGCATTTCACATATCATATATTATTCTCCAATTCTTTCTTTAGTTTGTTTACCTGTTGTACCAACTCAAATTTCTTTTTAGGTTGTTTTTCGTTTCTGGCTTGTCTTTTAAGACGCACAATTTCTTTTTCAAGCTTTTGTCTTTCATCATCTCTAATAATATTTTCGGTAAGGGATAATTCCTCATTCCACATTTCTGATTTCTCATTGTCAAAAGCTATGCTTTTGACTAAGTTTTCCCAGATGGCATCCAAATCCAAGCCTTTTAAGGTAATCTTTGTATTGTCTTTTGGTAACCACTCTGTATGTATCAGCTTTGTGTGGTATATTGCAAGCTGTATTTCGTTCTCAAATTCAAGTATAAAGAGAATGTTTTGTGGTATGAGCTTGGATATCATTGCAATATTTCTTTCGTCATACTTTTTATTTTTAAGAAGCACATTAACAACAAAAAATGCTTTTATGTTTTCGCCTGCTGCAATGTTAATAGTAGAGGGTAATATCTCATTTACTATCACAAGTTTCGATATGTCTGAGTCAATACGCTCTTTTTGCGCATTATTCATTTGAAATTTAGTATATATAGCACTTTTGGGAAGTTGCTTTTTTACTTCTGTCTGTTGGGGTAATCCAAGCATTCTGGAGGCTCCTTTCGTATTAGTCGTACCAGAAGCAGTCATCGTCTCCTTTTTTAGGTTTATTGGATGAGGCTTTCTGATTTTGTTTTTGTCTAATTTTGAATTCTTCTTCAGAAATCATTTTGTATTTAGTACAATGCGCACTACCAATGCATTTGCCTGACCTGTATGTACAGTAATCAGAATTGTATTCGTAGTATTCGCATCTGCCTTTGTATCGTCTGTCGTCGCCCTCTTTTCGATGAACTCTTTCTGCATGCCAAGGGCTTCCTGTCATTCTGTTAACTCCCATAACAATCCTTCTTTCTTAATACTCAACAACTCGTACAAGATTGCCTTCTGCTTTAGCACATTCTATGATGTTCTTTGCTCCTGCTGATTCACCATTCCAGAATACAATAACACCATTAGATTCTTTTACCATTTCTGCATTCCTGATAGGACCTGCACCTCTTCCGAAGCGTCCCCAATTAGCTGGGTGTCTTTCTATCTTTAAACCATGCTTTTCAGCGTATTTCTCACCGAATTTATCAGCCCCATTTGCAGTTCCACTAACTATGGTAATATTGTAATCTGCTTTAAGTTCAGCTACTACTTCGTCAAGGGTAGTTGATAGAAGATTATAGTCATTAAAATCTCGGCTGCCTGCAATAACTAACTTGAATGGTTTCTTATTCTTTAGTTCTTCTGAATCTTTAACTACTAAGAAGCAGATAAGCTCGAAGTCGTCAAGTCCCTTAATTTCTGTTGTTGCAAAGCTGACTTGTTCTCCTGTAAGGAAGCTGTCTATATCGCTTTCTTCTTTAACATCAATGATTGAGTTAATAGCTTGTCCTAAGAGAGAAGACATTTCACTCATGTTGCGCCCATCTTTAGTTTCTTTATTAAATGGTTTGTATAATTCAGGAATAGGTTCTAATTTACCTCTGCATATGTATCTCATTCTGTCAAGCATTGCTTTAGGCGAGAGATGGTCGCAAATTATCTTTCCATCGTTAGTTATATAAACCATATAGAATGGATGAAGTCTGTTCTGGTTATCTATGTTCACACTATCAGAGCGATTCTTCAAAACAAAGATAACGCCTGCTGGTGCATCCTCAGTTGATTGTGCTACTGCATGAAGTCCGAAAGGTGTCTTGTCAAGGTCAGGATGGTCTTTAACATATTCTAATAAATCAAGTCTGAATTCGTTAAGGCCTAAATCCATAATAGATATACCAGTTGACATTTCTTCAATATCTACAACTTCTTCCTGAAGACGTTTAAGCTGTGCTTTTCTGTATTCAAGGTCGCCTTTTTCTTCAGGGCTTAATAAGTTGTCGTCACCTGTAGATGTCATAACAGAAATTTTCATTCTTGTTTCTACTTTGGCTTTTAAGTCTATGTACTCATCAAGGGTAACATCAGGCCAGAAGTTAACAAGCTGGATGTAATCATTCTTACTTCCAATTCTGTCAATTCGTCCGAATCGCTGAATAATTCTTACAGGGTTCCAGTGAATATCATAGTTAATAAGGTAGTCGCAGTCCTGTAAGTTCTGACCTTCTGATATACAGTCCGTAGCAATAAGAATATCAATATCTTCTTTTGGTATTGTATCAAATAAATCTCTGCCTTTTGATTTTGGTGAGAAGCATGTAAGAACAGTGTTTAAATCGCCTTTTAATTTTGGTACTGTACTTTTCCCATCAACAGAGCCTGTTACAATAGCTGAATTTAATCCAAAATTGTTCTTTACATAAACACTTACATTATCATAAAGGTATTCTGCTGTGTCGGCAAAAGCAGTAAATATAATTATTTTTTTATTGGCTTCGTTGATTGGGTTTTCTATCTTATCCTTAATAACATTAAACAGTTCTTGCAGTTTGCTGTCATGTTCTGGGGTAATATCACCAACCATAAGGGTAAGAAGCTCTAATACTTCATAATCTTTTTTGAGCGTTTTGCTCCAAGAAACATAGTCCATATCGGCAAGATCTATTTTAATCTTCTTGCCAAATGAGAATATATCTTCACTCTGGTCATCGCTGTCAAATTCATTATCTGAAACTTCTGTTAAGTCAAGCTGAACAGAAGAGTGTTTGTCATATTCTTCTATAGTATCTAATGTTTCTTTTATTAAATCCTTAATTCTAATCAAGGTCAGGTTAAAGGAATGAACAGAGCTTTCCATTCGCTTCATAAGGTTAATTGCAGTAAGTCTGCGGATACCTTGTTCACGACCTGCTTGTGTCAAGCTCGAATCATCTCCGAACAATTCTGAATACTTATCCATCCTGCTTTCGAGGATAAAGAAAGATGGTGTATAAATAGTAAGAGAAAGCAGCATCAGCTGTTCGAAAATCTCATTGTAACTTATTGCGTCTTTTAAGTCAGTAAGTTTTGGACTATGTGATACAGGCTGTAATCTTGTTGGAAATCTACCAACATCCGATGTGTCATAATACTTTTCTATATGTTTTCTTGAACGGGCGATTGTAACGGAATCAAGCACCTCAAAAAAATCAAAATCAAGCATCTTAAGAAGTTTCTCGGTTGTTCTGTCTACCGGATCCCATTTACACCAAGTATTAAATGCTCTCTGGGCATTTTTAAATATGTCGTCAATAGATTTTTTTGTGTTGAGTTTATCATCGATTAAGTCTGTATTGCCTTCGTATGCTAATGCAAGTTGGTTTTTAAGGTCATTAAATCTGTTATTAACCGGGGTTGCAGAAAGCATCAGGACTTTAGTTTTAACGCCTTTTTTGATTACTTTATTTAAAAGAGTAAGGTATCTGTTTTGCTTTTCATCATTGTCATCTCCTGATACTTTACCACCGTTTCTGAAGTTGTGGGATTCGTCAATAACAACTAACCCGTAATTTTCCCAATCAACCATAGATAAATCTTTGCCATTTGAGAGGCCATAATCTCGTCCAAGATCTGTATGGTAAAGAACTGTATATTCAAATCTATCTTCTCGTAGAGGATTGTTTACATATTTTTCTCTGTATGTATTCCAGTTATTACCTAACTTTTTTGGGCAAAGAACTAAAACGTCCTTGTTTCTGTTTTCATAATACTTAATCACTGCAAGTGCCGTAAACGTTTTACCAAGACCAACACTATCAGCCAATATACAGCCATTGTATTTTTCAAGCTTATTAATTATGGCGTTTGCTGCATCCTTTTGGAAATTATAGAGCAATCCCCATATTTTACTATCTTTATATCCTACAGCTTCATTCGGCAGGAAATCCTCACTGATATCTTCAAGAAATTCATTAAATATATTATACAGAGTTACAAAGTATATAAAATCAGGTGAATTTTCGCTGTATGCAGTAGTAATGTTTTCAATAACTTCGTCAGTTACTTCCTGAAGTTTAACCTTATCATTCCAAAGGGTATTAAATAAATCTATATACGCATTTGACATAGGAGCTTCTGTTTTCTGTACCATATTATATGCATTATTTCCACGTTCGCAACCCAAGTCTACCGTAGTGAAACCATTGATGGGCATATAGCTTTTATCATCAGCATTTATAAATCCCATCATGTTTTCGTTAGTTACATTAGATTTAAAAGTAGACTTTTGTATTATCCACTCAGCGCATTCTTTGGCAATAGCTTTTTGGCTAAGCTCGTTGCGAAGTTTAACCTCAAATTCTGTACCATAAAGGCTTCTTTCGCGATTGAGTCTTGGTATATAAAATTCGCGTTTTTCTTTCTTGGCTTTTTCTGTGGTGAATGTTGGCGAGGTAAATATAAAACGCAACTCATCAATACCTTTCAATTCTTCCTTTAATTCCTGAAAGGCATAAATCGAAAAGCATGCTGCTGCAATAGAGAGCTTGCTGCCTTCTTTTAATTCTACTTTTAAATCATCTCTAAGCGTTTTATTTATATTATCAATTATTTCCATATGCACATCTCCGGAATGTTTATCTTACAAGTTTTAGAATATAATTTCAATTTTATTTATCAAGCAAAATCCTTGCTCTTTTTTGTATCATCTTTTCAAGCATTTTAAGTCTTTTATCGGGCAAATTATATCTCGAATTTTTCTTGAATTTAAACTCAAGCAATTTTCTTAAGCCTTCGTGATGATTGCTTGTGAGATATTTTTTGGCAGTTCCCAAAAAGTCATCATAAATACAAGGAACCAAGGTTTCGGCATATGCCGCAAGCGAAGTATCGCTTTCTAAATCGTCATTGCCGGCAAAATTAAGTAGTGCATTTCCGTGATCGAATAATGGTGCCGGAGCGACAATCTTATTTTTTTTATTATCCACCATAAATCCAAAGTTGCCAAGATGTCTGTCGGTATTCATTATAATAGCATCAAAAACCAACATGTCATTTAATGCATCAACATAAACTCTGCCAAGCTTTTCATAATACTCTCTGACGGCTTTCATTCCGCCGGAAGTAACAACTCTGCCTACGGGCAGAAATGAATAATTTTTTGATGTGAAAAGCTCGCAGGTAGAGCAAAGTTCACCTTTCCACTTTGAAAGACCATATTCAATGGTGTTTACACCGATTGTTTTTGCAATTTGAGCCGAATAATATTCCGAGTAGGGTTCGTTGCCGGTGTTTGAAGCACCGCTTGTGCCGCCTTTATACAGCATAATCTTGCCGTCTTTTCTTCTCCAACACTTAGGAAGCATGCCGTTTGTGGTAAACTCGGGACATGATGCAAGGGAAGTTCTTATGCTGCTGCCATATCCGGTGAAGGCAATAAGTGCAAGCACCTGACTGAAACGGTTATCATAAAGATTGTATTTGTCATAACTTTCCTCAAAGCCTTCTTCAACAACCCAATAGCAGTCGTTTAACGAAAGCCCCTTAGAAACCTTTATAATTGACATGGGTCGGTTGATGTTAAGACCGCATTTGCTCAAAAAATTGTGAACATAAGCACGATTTTTGGGGATAGTTCTGTGTTTTAACCATTTGGAAAGCCCCTCATCCGACAAATCCAAATCAAGCGGTAATAAGTTTCTTTTTAATTCGTTAATCCATAAAATATTTATTTCGGGAGTGTTTGAATCATCTGTGGCAGAAAAACGCACAAGACAAGTGTCAAAATGTCTCAATTCATAAATCATAATAAACCTCCGATTATATATAAATATCCATTTTTATTATACCACACAATTTGGTTTTGTCAACATTTGCAGTCTTGGTTCAATCACATCTCTGATATGGTAAATTCGAACATTTTACAAAGAATATTTTGTTCGAAAAGACCATTGTACCAAAGGCTTTTAAGTGGTAAAATAAATACATAAACTAAGGTGTATTATTATGCACATAACAGGAGGTTAATATTATGGAAAACGGTAAAAAAACTTGGTACATTGCAGACGGATATCTCCCTTATAAAGGTCTCAAACCCGATGCAAATTTCGAAGGTCACGAAGCTATCATGCTTCTTAACTGTAATGAACAGGATGCAACAGTATATTTTGATATCTACTATGAAGACAAAGACCCCATCAAAGATGTAAAAATCACGGTTCCTGCCGAAAGAATCAAATGCATCAGAGTTGACCATCCCGACGAAATGGGCGGTGTTGTTATTGAAAGACAGGAACAGTATTCATTAAGAGTTCGCTCCGACATCAACATCGTTGTTCAGTACGGCAGAATGGACATTGCACAGCCCAACCTTTCCTACATTGGTCTCATGGGTTATTGCGAATAATTACACTGTGTTGTTTGACACAAATTTATTGCAGATTTTATACACAAAATGGTGAGGATTTATGTTTGAAGATGTAGTTGAGCTTCAGGCTCAGGATTATTTCAAAAACGGTGAACAGGTTTACATTCACATCGACTGCTCCGATTCGGAGTATTCCGGTGTGATGCATAAGCACGACTTCATAGAAATTGTCTTTGTTATTTCGGGCAGAGCCCGTCATGCCATTGGCGAGATGATCTATGAGGTTAAAAAGGGTGACCTTATCATTGTAAACTACGGTGTGCCTCATGCGTTCACTCCCATAGACGATGGCGAAGAACCCTTTTCGACATACGATTTGCTTTTCACCACCGAGCTTTTTGAAATAACCGGCATCGGCAAATATGACTTTTCGTCTTTGGCAAATTCATATTTGTTCTATACGCTTTTTTCCGATTCGGCAATAGGGGAGAACTCCCTCAATCTCATTCGTTCCGATTCAAAAGAGTTTGCTTCGCTTTTTGAAAAAATCTATGAGGAATACACAAATCGCAAAAGCGGTTTTATGAATATGCTCCGTGCCTATCTCATTGAACTTATCACTTTTATTTTCCGCGAAATAGACAAAAAGACAAAGCGTGACATAACCAAGGAACAGCGTGAGGTTGTAAGCAAGGCTGTAGACTACATGAAGCACAACTTCAACACCCGTATAAATCTCGACAGCATTGTGTCGGATATATTCCTCAGCAAAAACTATTTCCGTCAGCTTTTCAAATCCACAACAGGGATGTCCGTGACGGATTTTATTCAGAAAACACGAATTGAAGAAGCATGCAGACTTCTTCTTTCAACCGACCGCACGGTTTTTGACATAGCCGGTGACTGCGGATTCACCGACATGAAATTCTTTTATAAAATATTTAAAAAAATCACCGGCAAAACTCCCGGTGACTACAGAAAACAATAACAGGCGGTGAAAAAAATGATTACAACAATTAAAGGTGACATCACATCGGAAGGCTTAAAAAATCTGCTTCCTCATGAGCATATTCTTTCCGATTTAAGACCCCTTGTAGCACCTCTCGATGATGAGGATTTCTACAAACCCATTACTCTCGAAAACTTCGGAAAGCTCACAAGAAATCCCTATGCTATTTTAGACAATGCATTAATCGGTGATGCCGATGTGGCAGTTAAAGAACTCAAAAAATATAAGGACGCAGGCGGAACTCTCATTGCCGATGTTACAACCGTTGACTTTGGCAGAGACGTAAAAGCACTTGCCGATATTTCCGAAAAAAGCGGAGTTCACATTGTTCTCGGTTGCGGAAGCTACATTGATGCATCCGTTTCCGATGAGATAAAAGCTCTTTCAAAGGATGAACTCAAAAAACGCATCATCACCGAGCTTACCGTCGGCATAGACGGCACGGATATGAGAGCCGGAGTTATTGGCGAAGTCGGCACAAGCGGCGAAATGACAGAATTCGAAAAGAAATCTCTCGTGGCGGCATCCGAAGCTCAGGCAGAAACAGGCTACGGTATGCACATTCATGCGTGCCTCTGGAACAGAGAAGGCTTAAATGCTCTTGACTGGGCAATTAAAAACGGAGCAAACCCTGAAAAGATAGCCGTTGACCATGTTGACGTTTTGCTTGATGAAGATTATATCTTGGGAGTTCTTGACCGCGGTGCATATGTAGACTTTGACGATTTCGGCAAAGAATTCTATGTTGACCGTCCCACAAGAAACCTTCTCCTCGGTTCTTTTGCAACCGATGTTGAAAGAGTAAAATTTATTAAAAAGCTCATAGATAAGGGCTACAAAAATCAGATTCTCATAACCAATGACATCTGCCTCAAATCTATGCTTCACACCTACGGCGGGTGGGGCTATGACCATGTAATCACAAACATAATTCCCATGATGGAAGACTTCGGCATTTCTGCCGATGACATCGACACCATGATGACTAAAAACCCAATCAGATTTTTGGAAAGGAGTAAATAAAAATGAAATTTATTGACTGCAGCGCAGGCGTTGGTCTCGGCGTTGTAAACTCAGAAATTATCAATCACGAAAACTATTATGTATACGAAAAATGCCGTCAGGCGGAATTTGCAGAAGAACTTCTTGCCGAAATGGACTTTTGCGGAGTAGACGAGGCATTTATCTATCACCGCAGTATGTACGGCAGCTGTGTTCAGTTCGGTAACGAAATGACAAGCAAAGAAGCGGCAAAATCCGACCGTCTTCATCCCACTTGGGGCATTCTCCCTCCAATCACCGAAAATGAGTTTGCTCCCGAGGTACTCTTTCCTCAAATGAAAGAAAACGGAGTTAAAGCCCTTCGTGCGTTCCCTCTCAAAAACCGTTTCTTCCTCGACCGCATCACAATGGGCGACCTTCTTGATGCAATGTGCGAAAAGAACATTCCTCTTTTCCTTTCTCCTCAGGACGGTTGGGAGCTTATCTTCAACACCTTAAAAGAATTCCCCAACCTCACCGTTATCATCACAAACTACGGTCTCTGGGGTTCGGACAGATTCTTCTATCCGCTTGTTAATGCATACAAAAATGTGTACATAGACACCAGTGACTATCAGGTTATCAACGGTATTGTTGACTTCACAAGCAAGTTTGGTGACGAAAAGCTTGTCTTTGGTTCAAACTTCCCCATGGATAACCATGGCGGTCCCATTGCAACTCTCTACGGTTCAAAACTTAAACCCGAATCCCTCGAAAAGATTGCATCGGGCAACATCACAAGAATTATGTCGGAGGTGAAATTATAATGAATATGACTAACCCATCAGCTTTGGCTAAAGAATTTATCGAAAACGGAATGCTCAAATCATTCAAGGTTATCGATGCTCACACCCACATGGGCAGAATGGACGGAACATATGTTTCCAAGGCAAATGCCGATGAAATGGTAGAAATGATGGACAAAACAGGCATTGAATGCTGCTACTGTTCGCCTCACTCCGCTCTTCACGATACAACAATCATGAATGGTGAGCTTGAAGAGGCTATGAAGAAATACCCCGACAGATTCAAAGGATATTATCTTTTCAACCCCAACTATCATGAAAGATATCTTTCACACATGGATGATATTTTAAATATCGAAGGCTACATCGGTATGAAATTTCTTCCCACATATCACAGATATCCTCTTGACGGTGCAAACTATGCCGAAGCATTTGAATTTGCCGACAAACACGGTCTCGTTATTTTGATGCACACATGGGGCAATAACGATCCCCACAATGCTCCCCGCCACGTTGATATGGTTGCTTCCAAATACAAAAACCTCAAGGTTATCATGGGTCATTCCGCTCCCGGCGAACTTGACAACTCAATAGAAGTTGTAAATAAATATGACAATGTATACCTCGACCTTTGCGACATTCACCGTCACAGCGGTATTGTTGACAAAATGGTTGAAAAAGTTGGTGCCGACAAGATTGTATATGGTACCGATGCTCCCTGGTATGACTTTGCATACGGCATCGGAAGTGTACTTTTCTCACACATTTCTGACGATGACAAATACAAAATCCTCCGCGGCAATGCTGAAAAGTTGGCTAAAAGATAAGAGGCGTAAGCTATGAAATGGTACAATCCTCAAAGCGAGCCTTTTAAGATTTACGGCTTGCCCTTTTACGAAACAGACAAGCTATACCGCAGACTTCCCTCTGCACCCAAACGGACTTTGCCCGAAGCTGTCGACGGTCTTGCAAACGAAACGGCAGGCGGTCAGATTCGATTTCACGCAAAGCTGAAAGAGCTTGCAATTCAGGTGTCGGTTGCCTCAAAAAAACTCTTTTTTGACGGCTATGATGCACCGCATCTTTCAACAACATCAAAAATCGGTTTTGATTTTTACGCATCGGTAGACGGCGGTGATTACATCTACATCACCACCGCCACCGATTTCAATGAGTCAAATCTCTACTACGAATCAAAGCTTTTAAATCTTGATGAAGAAACCGAAATCGATGTACTTTTGTATTTTCCGCTTTACGGTGCAATTGACAAGGTTATGCTCGGTTTTGACGATGAGGCAGAAATAAGCATTCATCAAAAGACTTTCAAAACCGACAAAAAGCTTGTTATCTACGGCGGCTCAATTCAACAGGGGGCATGTGCCTCCCGACCGGGAATGGTGGATTCCAACATTCTTTCAAGAATGCTTGATGCCGAGGTCTATAATTTAGGCTTCAATTCAAGCGGCAAAGCAGAGGAAGAAGTTGCGGATGTCATTTCTGATATCAGAAACGTGGGCGCATACATAATCAGCACCGAGGGTAACTGTCCCGACGGTGATTGGATTTGCGAAAAGCTTCCCGTATTCGTGAAAACTCTTACCAAGAATAACCCCGGTGTTCCCGTTGTTATTATGCCTTTCCCCAAAAACGGCGGATGCATAATAAACCCCAAAAAGGAAGAAGCAAGACTTGATAAGCTCAAAGCTCAAATGGATGTCGTGTCATCTCTTCAAAACGAAGGCTATGATAATGTGACCCTCTTTTTGCAGGATGATTATATTGAACAGGGCTTTGAAGGTAAGGAAATGTGGCACGAAGTCTTTTCGGACGGACTTCACAAAACAGACCTTGGATACTACTCCGTTTCCAAAGGACTCTACAATATAATTAACAATAATTTTTAAATATGAAAGGAATATAAAAATGGCAGAAGAAATCATAAAATCATTTGAAGAAGCTGATTCCGACGTCTTTGGTGATATTCTCTATGAAGGCAGAAAGAAAAAAGACGTTAAAGTTGGTCTTCTTACCTGCGGATACTTTGAATATTGGAGAATGTATCCCGAAAACTTAAAGAAGAATGTATCTTCCGATATGGAAAGAGTGAGAGAAAACTTCAGAAAAAGATTTGACAATATTGTATACTCCGACCTGGTTGACACTCTCGACGGCGCAGAATCGGCAGGAAATATGTTTGCAAGCGAAGACATTGATGCTTTAATCATTGCATACGGTACATATATGCCCGACTTCATCACACTTCACGTTATCAACAAGGTTAAAGACATTCCCGTAATTTTCTATTCCGTTCAGAATTCCGACTTTGTAGACAAAGTGGGTAACTATGAACACAGCCTCAGAAATTCCGGTGTTATCGGTATTGCTCAGATTACCGGAACAATGAGAAAAATGAACAGAGACTACAAGGTAATTGTAGGAAGCATTGATGATGAAAGAGCATACAACAAGGTTGAAACTCACATCAAAGCCGTTAAGGCAATAGCCGACATCAAAGAAGCAAACATCGGTGTTATCGGTAACGTGTTCAGAGGTATGTATGACCTTGAGCTTTCAAAAACATTCCTCAAATCAACCTTTGATGTAAATGTTATCTACATTCAGGCATCACACCTTCTTGCTCAGTGGGAAACCGTAACCGATGCCGAAGTTGACGAAACAGCTGCAAAGCTCCTCGGCAGATTCAAAAAACGCGGCGTTACCGATGATGATGTTAAAAGAGCCTGCAAGCTTGCAATTGCTATGGAAAAGCTTGCAAAAAAATTCCGTCTTGATGCAATGTGTTTCCTTGATCAGCACTTTGTTCAGAAACAGACTCTCACAACTGCACGTATAGGTGCATCACTTCTTATGGAATATTCCGATATCACCGTTACATGCGAAGGTGACCTTGGCGGTCTTGTTACCATGATGCTCATGAAATCCATTTCAGGCATTCCTGCTCTTATGGGTGAATGGGGCGAATATGATGTTGAAAACAATGCAAGCCTCATCATGGGACACGGCATCGGTGTTCCTCAGCTTGCCGCTTCCGATGACAGAGTAACCCTCACAAGAACTCCCGAAGAATGGGGCTTCGATGGTGCAGGTCTTAACTATGAGCTTATCTTAAAGCCGGGTCCTGCAACAGTTGGTCACATTATCGAAACAGTAAACGGCTACAAAATGATTATTTCACCTTGCGAAAGCGTTGATTTCCCCACACTTCAGTATGATGAACTTCACGCTCTCGTTAAATTCAAAACTCCCATCAAGGAATATCTTGAAAAAGTGTTTGAAAACGGCGTGACACACCACAGCATCGTTGGTCTCACCGATATGAGCGAAGTTTTAAAACTTGTTTGCGAATATCTCAAGGTTGAAGTTTTCTATATCGACTAATAAAACAAAGGGCTTTTCCAATTTTGGCAAAGCCCTTTTCGGTAGTGTTGAATTGGGGTTTATCGTTCTGATTGTCAAGCCAATCAGAACAATGCAGAATGCAGAGTGCAGAATGCAAAATGACTCCCTGTGCAGTGAAAAATCAGCACATAGGTAAGTAATTTGTGTCAGAACATAGGTAAGCCGGTGGTAAGTACAGGTAAGC
>JAFQHQ010000188.1 GCA_017397885.1 Clostridia bacterium
ACTGTTTACAATCTTTTCTTGAAGCAAATGATACGATTTGCTTCATCAAATCCCATTGCCATATGGAATTTGAAACTATCCATATTGTCTATCTCGCAATCACTGGCAAACTCACTGCATCCAATTTCTTTTGCCCATATTTCACAAGCTGAAAGGAGTTCTTTTGCATATCCGTTCTTTCGGTATTCTTCTTTTACGAAAATACCTTCCAAGTAACCCACAGGAGAACTTTCCGTGCCTTCAACATAGTCAGTTCTCAAACCACATTGCGCAAATCCTACGGGTAAATCATTTATATACTTGATAAAAAATGCAGATTGCTTGTCATTAAGTGTTTCGGCAAACTCTGCTTCTAATTCATCAACAGTATTACTATCCCACATTTGAACAGCCATTTCTGCCAAAACACGACTGTCTTTATTCCTTGCTATTCTAACCATTGAAACACCTCGTCAAATTCTTATTTATCGGTGAGATTATTATATCATATTTTTATGAATTTTTCAATCGTTCAAGAAAAATGCAAGTGAAGCTGCTCCTTTTTGTTTTAAATTAAGTAATCGGAAAAGCAACTGTTATGATATATCGTCATACAGTTGTTTTTTTGAAAATTTCTGAAGAGTTATGGTGTGTTGCCTGCTATTTAATAAGTGAACGAGCTTCCCAAAGAAGCATTCACACAATTGAATAGCCTTATGCCGAGAGTTATACAGGATTTGCGGATAGTGTGCCACGATACGAGCTCGCCCACAAATGAAACAGTGCATAGCACGACCTGAAAATACTCGGTCAAACGGAGCGAAGGAAATGGCTCGGCATTAAGGTGCTTTTTCTTGATTTAATTTTATATATAATCTTAGACAGTCTGCGGGGATTTTTGCTGAAATATAGTATAATGATAATGAGCAAGAATACAAACCTAACCGCAGGCTGTCGGGAAGGAGGTATTATGTTTGAAAACAAATCGACAGAAATACCTGTTACAAAGAAATTGTTAAGTGCTACTGACATATGCGAAATACTTGGCGTATCGCGCAGTACTGCGTACCGCATTATCAAGCAACTGAATGATCGGCTTGAAAAGCAAGGAAAAATTATTGTATCAGGTAAAATTTCTGCAAGATACTTTTATGAAAACGTGTATCTTTAATGGTTAAGGATTGTATTCGAGCGATGATATTTGTTAGATAGGAGGTGAAATTCATTGCCGACCTACAAAGACGAAAAGACCGGACTTTGGTACTGCAAATTTGTTTATAAGGATTGGACGGGAAAAAGCATACAGAAAAAGAAAATGGGATTCAAGCTTCAGCGCGAAGCAAAAGAATACGAAATGGATTTTCTTAATCGCTTCAGCGGTTCAACCGAGATGAAATTCAAAAACTTCGTTCAAGTATATCTGGAGGACTGTAAAGTTCGCATTAAGCCGACTACATACGCCGGTAAGGTAAATATATTTGAAACACATATTATCCCTTACTTCGGGGAAATGAAGCTGAATAAAATTTCGGCAACTACTGTGCGCCAATGGCAAACCGTAATGATGTCTAATGAAAAGAGATTCAAGAAAACGTATTTGAAAACCGTTAACAATCAGCTTTCTGCTTTGTTCAATTATGCTTGTAAGTATTACGGGCTCTCGGAAAATCCTGCGAAAATATGCGGTGCTATGGGAAAGAAAAAAGCTGACAAAATGCTTTTCTGGACACTTGATGAATTCAAAGCGTTTGAAAAGGCTGTCAGCGATAGAGTCGTCACAAGGACCGTATTCAATTTGCTATATTGGAGTGGAATGCGTTCGGGAGAAATGATGGCTTTAACACTAAGCGATTTCGACTTTAAGGGAAAGGCAGTGGATATTAACAAAAATTACGCTCGATTAGATAATGAGGATTTGATCTTAGAGCCGAAAACACCGAAAAGCAATCGAAGGATAACCTTGCCGGAGCACGTATGCGATCTGGTACAGGATTACGTTTCCCGGTTGGTTGACTATGAGGATGGAGATCGACTCTTTGATGTCAGTAAGGGTTTTCTGTATAATGAGATGGAGCGAGGCTGTAAACTCAGCGGAACAAAAAGGATCCGAGTACACGATTTAAGACATAGCCATGCAAGCTTGTTAATTGAACTTGGATTTTCTCCGCTGCTCGTTAGTGAAAGACTTGGACACGAAGATATCCAAACCACTCTTGAAACCTATTCTCACCTGTATCCTCACAAAAATGAGGAAGTTTCGGACAAGCTGAATAAGCTGTGCGGATAAGGCTTCAAAGTGCCGTTATGTACTTTTCGTGTACTTTTCGAAAAATGAAATCCCGAAAACCCTTGTGGTATAAGGGTTTTCGGGATGTAGTTTCTCACTCCCACTCGCTAACCATTTTTGTCTCTGGTGTCTACAAGTAAGAATTTGGGTCATTTTCTATGGCATTTCGGGTCAAAATTGCACGTTTTTCTCACCTGTTTCAGAGGTCTACGGGCATTTGACCTCATTTTGACCT
>JAFQHQ010000189.1 GCA_017397885.1 Clostridia bacterium
AGCGGTGGTCGGGGTGTGGGGCTGACTATAGAAGCCCCACGAAAGAAAAGTTTGAGAACTTTTTCTCAAAAGAAGTGCTTGAGAACCCTTTCTCAAAAACAACCGGCGTTTTCGTGCCGGAGCGATAAACTCCAATTTATACAAATCTATGCACACAAAAAAGCAGGAATGCCTAAAAAACATTCCTGCTTCGTTTTATAGATAGTCTTTTTCGTACTGGTATATATCATCAATACCAAACAGTACTTTTGCCAGATACTCAACATCTGCCAAACTTGTATACTGTGCAAGTTTAGATTTAAAATCTGCAAAACCGCCAAGCTCTTTGAGTGCATCAAGTTTTTCTCTTGCATCAGCAACCTCGTCGGGATATTTGTTCAAAACATAACCTTCAAGATAGATAAGCGCCCCTGCATCGGCATCGGCAAGAACCTTGTCTATTGTTGTTTTTATCACTTTTAAAATAGCTTTCTCATCATCGGTGAAATTCCCGGAATATTTTTTTATAACGCCGTTCACCTTTTCGAGCCTGTATTTAACCTGAACCATCTCGGCATCATCATATACATGATTATAGTACACTTTGAGTGTCAACCCATCAGTCGTGACAATTCCCGTTAAAACATTGGCAGAGTTTTCGCCGTCAAAGCTGAATCCGTCATATGTAGGAAGAGTCAATGTGTCAAGACTTACACTTTCGCCAACCGTGACATTTATCGGAGATGATGTTTCATATAAATCGTAACCATTTCTTTCAACGTTTTGTCTATAATACTCAATGGTATAAGAAGCTGTAGCTTCATAGCCTATTTCAACAGTTTTTGCAATTGGTTTTACCGAAGACAGACTTTTCCATACAGTAACTTTTCCGCTTGAATAAGCTTTGGTCGGACAAAGAGTAACAATAGAGTCAAAATCCGTAACCGGACTTATTACAAATTCCGTGAAAGAGCCGTTTTCATCATAGAACAGACCTATCACCACAGCACTATCAAAAGTTTGCTCACATTGAAGAAGTCTGACGGAAACACTATCCAAATCAGCATCAGGCTTTGCCATGACAATTTCAAATGCATATTCAATTGTACTTGGTTGATTGTCTGCAGCTACAACGCTGCATGCAGGGAAAAGCATTAACATGGTGCTGATACAAACAACTGTGAGAATCTTTTTTATCATATGAGTATCCTTTTCGATTATTTACATATATTCCTCAACATCTACACCAAACATTGTCTCGGAAAGATATTCAAGAAGATAAATGGGGAGTTCTTTGAGCTTTGTTTTGAAAGCTTCGTATTCTCCGGTTTCTTCCATCTTCTTGCATTCCGAACGAACAAATTCCACATCGGACTTATATGTTTTGTATACATAATCCTCTACATAAACCCATTCTCCCTTTTCGGCATCTGCCAAGGTCTTGTTAACGGTGGCCTTAATCACATCAAGTATTGCATTTTCTTTTTCGGTAAAGGTTATCCATGGGAGACCTGCCACGATATCAAGTTCTTCTAAAAGAGCATTGAGATTCTCAACAACTTCTTTTTGTTTGGCTTCATCAAATTTTTCTTCGGGTTTAGTAGGTTCTTCTTCACCCGGATAGTAATTGTTGTCCTCTTCATCATCACCGGAAGACGAACCGGGTCTTGTGGAGCCGGGTCTTGTGGAACCCGAATTGGAAGAACCGGGGTTGATTGTTATCGAAGAACCGTTTCCGGATATTTCGTCTTTCTTATCTCCGTCGGGATTTGCAGGTTGTTCGGGGGTTTTAATAACAAAATCATCCAGCAAAAGTGCAAGTTCACCTCTTGTCATTGCTTCTGTTGCACGGAAGGTTCCGCCCTCTTCAAGGTCGATAAATGTGTTTGCAATAACAGTTTTTACATAAGTTTCTGCCCAGGGAGATACCGCGTCTGATATAACCACGGGCAGACCAAGGTCATAGAGCTTTGCAACACGAACCAAAATTGCACATGCCTGTTCTCTTGTAACATAAGCTTCACCGCGGAATGTTCCGTCTTCATAGCCGTTTATGAAACCTGCTTTTTTTGCAATCTTAACATGACAGAAATACCAGTCAGTTTCTGTCACATCCGAAAAAGTGTCCGAGCCTTCTTCGGTATATGCCCAGATGTTGTTAACCATTTTACAAAGCTCTGCTCTTTTTACGGGACGATTGGGAGCGAATGTTCCGTCACCGTTACCGTTTACTATTCCGTTTTCGGCAAGCTTGTAGATTGCTTTACCCATAGCTGTTGAAGAATCAACATCGGAAAACTTCAATTCGTCTGCGCCAAAAGCAGGAATTGAACTCATAAGCACAAAACACAATATTATTGAAATAAATTTCTTCATTTTCTCCTCCTGATTTAATTACAGGAATAGGCAGAATTTCAATTCTGCCTATTCCAAAAATTTTACCGGATTGAACGGTTAATTGTTATTATGTTGCTGCCGGCTGTGAAAATGTATTCATCAATACTTGTCTGAAGGCTAATCGTTTTACCGTTAACATCCACAGTATATACATTTTCTCCGGTAATGTTGATTGTAATAACCTTTCCTGCAATCTCTGCAGTATAAACACCGTCTCCAACGACTATTTTAACTGTCTTTCCTTTGAGTGATGCTGTATAGGTGTTTCCGTCTACCTTAACAAGATTTGTAAACTTGCTTGCTACCTTGTTAATGTTTTCGGGAGTGATCTTGCCTTCGGCTATATCAACAATTTCACCTATTACTTTGTAGGTTACATCAAAGGTTTCATCGGTTGTATAGTCAATTTTGCCAAATGCTTGGCGAACAGCATTTCTCAATTTTGCATAATCATCGGATGAATATTCTCTGTTGAAAGGACTTGAGAGATAAGCATTTCCTATTTTTTCAGCAAGTGAAGGTGCTTTTTCCTTAAATGCTGCTACAAGTTTAGTAACTATGTTACCGTTTGTAACATTGCCTTCAAATGCATCACCAAGTCCGTTTGCATAGCTTAGTGCGAGATCTTCATAACCAAGGATGAGATTATCAAGTTCTTCATCCGAGAGTTCGTCTCTGTACCAGCATAATGCATCATCACCTATGATTGCATACTTAAGAATAAGAGCATAATAATCGTTGTACTCTTTAAGCTTATATCCGGTGCCAACATCTGAAGCATCGAACAATTCTTCAACCTGAGTAAGTTTAATAAGTTCTTGCAGATATTTGTTTTCAGCATAGTAGTAGTTCTGACCCACCTTGCCGGCGGAAACAAGTTCTGCAAATCTGTTGCGCAAAGGTGCATATACATCTTCTACCGGATTGATAACAAATGTCATTCCGGTATCAACAACTGCATTTTCACCTCTGTTGAGATTTTCTTTTCCGGCATCAATTTGACCAATAAGATTATTATATGCCGCAGTGTAGATTGCTTCGAGATTTTCTTTCGGATAAATCTTGAATATCGCATCGGGTACTTTTGAAACCAATTCGTCAAAGCTATAATCTTTAACCTGCATTTCAAATGCCGAAAGTATAAAGCTGTGTTTAGGATCAATTTCAAAAATTTGGTCATTGATAAGCTGATTTACAAACTTATTAAGAGTCGGGCGGTATTGTTCTTCGATAATTTCATCAACCACCGAATCAAGTTCGCCGGATTCTTCAAGATGAGTTATTACGAAAGTAATAAAGTAATCAAATTCCGAATAATCTTCACTTTTTGCAAGGGTTGACGAAACCTCATCAATTACAGTCTGCCTCAAAGAGTCATCTGTTTTGATTTTATCAAGATCAGATATAATTGGGTGTGAAACTCCCAAAACATCCTGTGCCAAAATAATAAGTTCGTCAATCGCTTCTGCTTCATTGTTTGTCAAGGCATCTCTGATACCTTTATCGGCAAAGAGTTGTTCAATCTCTTCAATACTCTGAGCACCGCCTTTTTCAGCTTTTGACTCATAGTATTCGATTATTGCCGGTTTAAGTTCTTCATTTTCTTTAATAGATTCTTTGGCATTATCAACAATGTAGTCTTCAAGTTTTTCTTCTCCTACTATTGTTGAAAATCTTACAAAGAGATTCTGAGAAAGGATATTTCCGTTTGAATCTAACAACCCTTTGGCAGCAAGCTTTTCAACACCTGCGTCCAATACTTTGTTAAGTTCTGTCTGGAACAAAGTTTCACCGTTCTGAGTGTTGAAGCTGTTCCAGAGAATATCTTTAATGCTGTCCATAACTCTGGTGCCCGCTATAACATTTCCATTTTCATCAGTCAATGTTTCTTCATAGAATGTTGAGAATACAAAATCCTGATCTATAAATTGATTGTTAAGAGCAAGGTCTACACTGAGATATGGAGCACGCTGACGAACATGAAGTTTACCGTCTACAACAATATCATCTGTTACCGCAACTTCCGGAGTAAAGAGAATCCATTCTTCAGTTCCGGGAATGTTGTAGTACCAGTTTTTCTTTATTTCATGAACATATTCGTTTTCACCCGAATACAGTTCTGCTGAAATATATTCATTCTTTTCATAACCTGTTGCAGATTCAAGTTCATCGTTGGGGAATTTTTCTTCCTCAACAGTGTCATTTTCATACACATCATATTCCTCTGTAGAATCACCCCATCCGTCATAGAATATTACCGTGTAGAGATTTTGACTCCATATCGCTTTAATTTCAACCGCTTCTGCAGATTCGATTGTAACAGTTTCTCCCGGAGCATAATTTGTTCCGTTATATTCCCAACCGCCAAGAGTAAATCCGGATTTGGTTGTAGAATCTGCACCGGGCAATGTAATAGTCGAACCGTATTGAACAGTTGTATCATCAACTGCAGTACCACCATCCTCGTTGTACGTTACGTCAACAATTATTCTGTCATAGTAAACCACAAGAACAAGACTGCCGTCGGAAGCTACTTTACCTTCCAACACAGATTCAATTGCTGTACTGTGAGCAAAACCTGTGTATGTCTTAATCTGAGCAGTTACATCTGAATCAACAGCAATATCTGTAAAGGTTTCTGTTTCTGCAACAATATAATCTGCTTCCACACCATTTGTACCGTTCACTTTGAGCTGACGATATTCAACTGTGTAGCTTGATGTGAAAATAACTACATCTTCTACTGTAACTTTACCGTCTGTAATTTCGGTTGTGATTCCAAGTGTGGAATCTTCATTCTTAACGGTAAAGGTTGTTGCACTTACTTCGTAATCACCGGCTACCGCTGTGTCTGCAACTTTAATCTTAAGTGTACCGAGCACTCCGTTAAATACAACTGCATTATCAAAGAGTACTACTATTGATTTTGTTGCCGAATCAAAGTTTGAAAGTCCGATGTTAAGTCCTGCATCTTTTGCTTCCTGTGAGAATTCAAAGCCGACAACTTCGCCAAGTTCAGCAGGTACTGTTACCTTGCCTACTCCAACGATATTTGCAGGAATTGTTGTTTCATACTTAACATCTAAAGTTGCTTCTTATCCTGCCTGGGTTAACGCTTCACCAAATACAAGTTTATCATTTTCTCCAACAAGCGTTGCACTAAATTCGAGATTTTCTGCAGGCATTGTTGCAGGAATTTCCTTATCCCATGCGGAAAGTGTGTAGCCTTCGGGTGCTGTGTAGGTATATGCTGGAATTGCTTCAC
>JAFQHQ010000190.1 GCA_017397885.1 Clostridia bacterium
GGATACTCCGTGCAAAGATGTCAGTGGGCTCTCCGAGGGGGAGTGGGGCGTTGCCCCGTTATCTGCGGATAACACCCCAGCAGTGCCGCCCTTTGAAAAGGGCACCCTGCACCCCGCCTAAACTTTACGGTTGCGAAGTCGGTTGTTTTGCTTCTTGGCAAATTCGCTTGCCGCCGCCCGTCGCTCGTCGCTGTACGGCTCGGTCAACCGAAGGCAAAACCGACCTTTCACAACCTCAAAGGAAAGACCGCCATCCTCTGTATCATCGGTAAGCCTGCACAGATCGGGATGCTTTTTAGCATAGGCGTTCAATCTGTTTTTGAGATCGGTGTTATATGTGTTCACCGTTATCCATCGACTTGCTTCATCAAAGAATATCTCTGTTGTTTTCTGCGATTTTTTCAGTCCTGTTTTCATGAATTCACGCTCCTTTCAAAAATTGGCTTGATTTTTCTTTGCTTTTGTAAGTGGGGCATTTTTGACCGATTTTTCACAGTTCAAGACTTGTGAAAAATACGGATTTTTTAATAGAAACACCCCGAACGATGCGGACATCATTAAAACCTTTTCTGTTTGGAAAGCACCGACTTTTACAGTTCAAGAGCCATTCTGCCGTTCTACCCGAATGTCGTTCCTGCCCCTGCTTTTCAGCGACGTTGTTTCGCTCATATCATCGCAAAATCATATCCCATTCGGACGGTCATTCAGTTGTTAAGTACAAGCGGCTTAATTTGCCCCTCAATAAGTAGCCACCGAGAAGGGCAAAAATATAACCATTTCAAAAAAACTTTTTCTATCTAACGTCAAAAATCTTCGATTTTATGCATAGTTTTTTGAAAAAAGGCAAAACAAAAAAGCCGCTACACAGACATCAAGAATTGGCGGGAGCTTTGCTCTCGCTTCAAAATGATGTTCTATGTAACGGCTTTGAAATTCAAAGACGGGACTGTTGTCGCACCCATTCACTCGCTAACAGTACCAAAACGCATAGAGTGGTGGGTGACGGTATTTTCTCTTAGCATACCGCCGGCATTGGGTGGCTTTGCCACATCTCAATCTTACATCATATTCAGTTGTAACCCCTCATTTAAAGGGAATATATTATACCATAAAAACCGCCGTAAATCAAGAATTTTACGACGGGTTTTGAATATTTTTCGGATTTGAGGGAATAATACTTGTTTAACAATAAGCTCCTGCAAGATCTTTGATGTCTTGTAGGAGCCTTGCTTTATCGTATGTATTGGAGAATGATTTGGTATATATTCCTTAATCTACTACTACCCAAACCATTAAAATCATTTGCAGAAACAAATTCAAACTGCCTATAAAAGTCGCTGATATAATCAACGTATATAGGTTCCTCACCGAATTGATCTGCTGTAATATCAATTATCAATCCATCAGATATATCGCTTTCTTCATAATTAGCAACCGTAATAGGAGCATTATAACTTCCGTTGCTATATGAGTTTAAAACATTTCTTATATCATCAGGATAATCAATGCAAGTTGGCGTAGGCTTTTTAATACGTTCGTCATTTACGACAAGCCAAGCGTGGGTTTGTCCCGTATAATCTTCGCCCCATACATAGACGCTTTCTTGCCCTTTAGAACGCAAATATTCAGCCAATAGGCAACTTGTATCGCCACAGCATTTCTTAGGAAAACCATCAAAATCATCTCTAAGGAATTTATCATCATCCCGTGCGTTTTCTATGGCATTCCTAAATTGTTTTACCAATCTGTATATCTGAGTGTCGGTCATAAGTACGCCTCACAGTCCAGTCAATTATTCAATCGGAGGAATAGGCGGCATAGCAACAAACAATGATTTCAATTCATCGACAGTACCTGCTTTAACCCACTCAGCCATTCCATTCTTCCATACTAAACTATCTGCATTGAATTGTCCGGCAGAAGCCATCTGCTGTAAGACACTTAGATCATAAGGTCCGGTTGCTTGACCATTCACGGCAAGGTGATATGCGATGGTTGGAATGGGCGGAGGTGTTACCCCTTGTTGTACGGGTTGATTCATTCCAGACATCGCACTACTCATAGTTCCCGCAATATTTTGACCTACAACACCACCTACGGCAATGCTCGCCATCATAGCAGCGGGATTAAACCCTGTGCCACCACCATTACCGCCCAAATCAATGCTACCTGCTCCGTTTGCGCCCATTTGACCAAGAGCTTCTGCACCTGCAACACCAACTTCGGCTTGTTTTTCAACTTGATATGCGCCCAAGTTTGCAGAACGAGTATGCATATGCTGAGCGTACTGTCCTTCTTCTCGCTGAATACGGAGAGTTTCTGCATAGTTTTCAGCTTCAATGCGTTGCTTTTCGGCAATGTCTTTAATCTTGGCTTCAGCCTCTGCTTGTGCGGTCGCACTTGCAATATCCTTGGTGACACTCATAAGCTGACGATAGCCTTCACTTGCTTTGTCAATCTCGATTGTACCAATATCAACACCCGAAGCGACAACGCCGAAATCTTCTTTAAGTCTATTACTTAAATCATATTCAACAGCATCATTTATGATTGCAGTCTTGGTTTCAAGCTGAATAACAGGAATATTATGTGAAGCCGGAGCGTTAGCAACCGCATCTTTTACATAGCGGCTAACTGCATCTCTGATTTGCATTTGGAAGTCTTCTAAATTAAAACTATCCATTCTATGCAATTTTATGAACTCTCTGTAATCATCAATTTTGAAACTGATAGTACCTCTTACAGCAACAGGTACACTAAAATCAGTAAAGCGAGGATCGTACACATCAAAGAAAGGAACCCCAAACTTAACTTGAATGATTTTTGCGAGGTTAATAAAATAAACCTCTGCCTGGAATGGGGACTTTCCGTCAAAAGCAAGACCTATAATGCTTGCGAGAACGGGAAAGTTAGCAGTTTTTATGGTTTGGTCAAAAGGACCTACTATAAAATCCTGCATTGTTCCATTTTTCTGCTTATAAACGAAAACAGCAACTTCACCATCTTTAACTCTAAGAGAAGATCCCCAACGAATTTCATTCTCTCTTTTGTTGAATCCGGTTTGGGAGCCTGCTGGATGCCATTTCCAAATTAAATATGATGGCTCATCACAGCGTATAACATCCATCAATCCACCATTATGACTATTTTTATTGAATATGCTCATATCGCATTTCCTCCTTAGATTTAATTTGCGGGTTCACTATTTGTGTACTGATCCCACATATCTTCGACTTCATCCATATAACTATTGAACTCGTCTATGTTGTCCTGTATTTCTTGTTTGCTTTTTTCATAATCGTAACCACTTGAGGTATCTTCTTGGTCTGCTTCGTCTGCTGTGTCAGTTGGATATTCCATTGTGATACCATCTTCAGCAGCAGCGGCTATTATTTTTTTAATAAGATAATCTCTCTTAATGTCCCATTGGCGTTCGTGATCGCTTATCGCTTCGTGATTTGGAAAGAAGTCTATAGATTTTGCTTGCATCATCGCTAAATCATATTCTTTGTTTTCCAAAGCATTTTCAACTTCAACAACAATCGCTTCTAAACGTGCAACTTCTTCATCAGTACCGTGCGGCTCAGGATTAGCAAGCCATTCACCACACGATTTTAAACCAAATACCAACAACACAGCCAAAATGATAATCGGCAAGACAATTGTTAGTAACTTGCGAACAGGACCTTTTCTACGAATCTTCTTTATAGTTTTTTGTGTTTTTTCGTAAATGGCTTGAATTTTAACAAAATCGCTCTCTTGCTTGAATGATAATTTTGCTTTCTGATAGCATTGTTCAAATTTTGCTATCCAAGCATTGAATACTTCTTTGTTAGGATGTTCATCAATGTTTGATGAAGCCAATATCATAAACTCAAAAATATCCTCTTTTGTATTTGGAATAGGAAAACTGCGGATAATGTTCTCCTTTTGATACTCTGTAGTGACATTATCAAGTTTAGTTGCAAACTCTTTTACTGCACTTGTAGTCGATGAACCCCTAAGTTCATAACCACAGGCAGGGCAAACTGTGGTGAAGGAATCTAACACCTCACCGCATTGTGGGCATTTATGTATTTCGCCTTCAAATTTGGTCTTTCGCTGTCCTTGATTATCAGGCGGAGTAGCGTTTTGAGGGCTTCCGCACCCCGAACAAAACTTTGCATTGTTTTCAATTTCTTTTCCGCAATTTGAACAAAACGGCATGTTCTATATCCTCCTTTGTTAAAAAATGCCGCACGAAAACACAGACTTATTCATTGTCCGTTCGTACAGCATCACATATATCTCCTATATTACAGTCTAAATAATCGCATATCCTTAAAAGCACAGATAATGCAACTTCTTCATTGCGGCGCAACTTTGTCATTGTGCCTGTAGCAATATTCAAATCCTTTCTCAGCGTAGCTTGAGAAATCTCTTTTTCAACAAGCATAAGCCAAAGTTTTTTGTAGCTCATCCTCATACTACGCACCTCCAAAATAATGATACAGGTGTATTATACACCTTTTTGTCGATTTTGTCAATGTATTTCGCCAAGTCCAAAATCAAATGTCGCAAGAAGTTGCGATTTATAAATATGAAATGGCGGCAGAGAGGTGTTAATCTCCCTGCCGCCGTGCTTCGGTTAGTTATAAATTATATCGTTATTTACGATTTCTGTGGCTCTGCTGCGGATGTTATTCATCCGAGCAACCCATTCCATTTGATTATCCGCTTTGAGTTTTTCGGTAACACCCTCACGCTCTGCTATCTGCTTTACGAGCCGAAAAAACATATCCTCAGCCTGTTTGTCGATGTCTGCAAGATAGCCGTTTAACTTACCACTTGTCAGCAGATTAGTGTATCGCACCTTGTGGTGTTGTTTGATGTACCGTAGATGTCGCTGTCCCCATATGCCAATAGGCTGTTCTTCCTGCTCGGCAGGCAAGAGGTTAGGCAAATAATAATCGCCAACCTTTGTATATGTACCGCCCATTTGCTCAAATATAGTCTTTTTCATAATCTTA
>JAFQHQ010000191.1 GCA_017397885.1 Clostridia bacterium
ATTTCTGCTATTTTCTTTGTCTTGATTTCTTCAAGAGCAATATTATCAACTACGATGATTTCATTGTCAGCACATTTAGCACTGAGTGCAGAAATCATAGCAAGCTTTTTGAGCTTCTTATTTACTGAATATCTGTAATCTCTGGGCTTGGGACCAAGAGCGATACCGCCTTTAATCCACTGTGTAGCACGGATTGAGCCTTGTCTTGCACGGCCTGTACCTTTCTGTCTCCAGGGTTTGATACCGCCGCCGCGAACTTCCGAACGGGTCTTTGTGCTCTGTGTGCCCTGTCTTTGATTAGCAAGGTAATTCACGATAACCTGGTGAATTGCAACCTTGTTTACTTCCTGAGCGAAAACTGCATCTGCAAGTTCGATCTTGCCGATTTCGCTTCCTTCCATATTGTATAAAGCTAATTTAGGCATTAGTTAGTCCTCCTTTCTTAGAATTCACTTATGCTTTAACTGTATCTTTTATTGTTACGATGCCGCCTTTAGGACCGGGAATAGCGCCCTTAACGAGAATGATATTCTTTTCGGCGTCAACCTTAACAACAACTAAGTTCTGAATTGTAACCTGTTCAACACCCATGTGTCCGGGAAGTCTCTTGTTTTTCATAACTCTGGACGGTGTGGAGCAAGCACCCATGGAACCTACACCTCTGTGATAACCGGAACCATGTGTCATAGGACCTCTGTGGGTTCCCCATCTTTTTACTGTGCCGGCAAAACCGTGACCTTTGCTGATACCTGTTACATCAACTTTGTCACCTTCTGCAAAAACATCTGCTTTGATTTCATCGCCAACATTGTAAGCGGAATCATCCTCGAGTCTGAACTCTTTGAGATGTTTTTTGTTTGCAACTCCGGCTTTTGCAAGGTGTCCTTTTAAAGGTTTGTTCAGCGCTTTGTCTTTGCAATCGCCGAATCCTACCTGAATTGCACTGTAGCCGTCGTTTTCAACTGTCTTTTTCTGAATAACTGCAACCGGACCGGCTTCAATAACTGTAACGGGAATTACTGTGCCGTCTTCTGTAAAAAGCTGAGTCATTCCGAGTTTCTTACCTATAATTGCTTTTTGCATTTCTTATTTCCTCCTATATTTGGTTATTGGTTGAAGCTTAAGGTGCTCCAACATGACCTGCTGCCTTAGGATAAGGGGCAGCACCATGGCAGAATCAACTTTCTCTGCTCATCTTCATCAAACCTGCTTGATTTCGATTTCAACACCTGCGGGGAGAGAAATCTTAAGAAGCGTGTCGATGGTCTTGGGAGTAGGCTCCAAAATGTCGATAAGTCTTTTGTGAGTTCTGAGCTCGAACTGTTCACGGCTGTCCTTGTACTTGTGAACTGCTCTGAGGATTGTCACAATTTCTTTCTTAGTCGGCAGCGGAATGGGACCTGCAACCTTTGCACCTGTTCTTTCTGCAGTCTCAACAATCTTCTTTGCGGACTGATCGATTAACTGGTGATCGTAAGCTTTGAGCTTGATTCTGATTTTCTGACTTTTAGCCATTGATAGTACCTCCTAACATTTTTTGATTTTCGGTGCCATATCGGCAGTCATAAAAACAGTTACACGCATCCGCGTGTGTCATACCCTCTCATTTTAAAACCCGGCACAAGGATACCGGGGCATAATACGAGTAGGTATTCACTGTGACCTTGCCGCCCGGATTCAAGACCCGGACATTCTCCATGGAAATTGACCGCAAAAGCGCGATCGGTAACCTCCCACTTCATCGTCTGTCATGCCACACATAGGCTATTTTAGTATATTTCAGCCTATTTTTCAATAGTAATTTTTACCTAAATCTTTAAAAAAACTTCAAATTTTAAAAATTCGGCAATTTTTAACAAGCGTCGTTTGTAATACATCCCGTAAAATGTGCATTTTGTATGTATTTCGCTGCCAAAAACATGCTCAAAGTCACGTGTTAACAGGCTTTGAGCGTGTTTTTGCACCAACGCAATCCAAAAACATGCTAAATTACGTATAAAGTATACAACTTGCACAACAAAACTCTGTGAAAACCTCACAAAAAATATATTTTGTAGGCATCAGAAAAACGAACACAATATATTGTAAAAAATATATTATTATCATAATACAGACCTCAAAAATAGGTTTCAATAATAAATATACTACATAGTATATATTTCAAATATATTTCCTTTTTGTCTGCATTGTTTACTTACATCTGTCACTATGTTATAATTACAAGAACAGAAACAAATCAGACATATACCCCACAAAATTTCGTTTAAGATAATAAAAAGAGAGTGATTTCATGAAAGCTGAAGAGCTTAAAACCAGATTTCGAAACCAGCTCATAAATGTGCATGCATTTGCCGTTATTGCAGCAACGCTCGTCGAGATAATAGCATACATACTGTATACATACAGCGGCACATATCCTCTTACAATTGCATGTCCTTATTTGTGGCACTCATTAAT
This sequence comes from Clostridia bacterium, assembly GCA_017397885.1. Taxonomy (GTDB): domain Bacteria; phylum Bacillota; class Clostridia; order UMGS1810; family UMGS1810; genus RGIG1828. The sequence goes on from JAFQHQ010000191.1 coordinate 2,458, forward strand.
CGGACCTGCGGCAATTAATTTTTCATCACATATCATTGCCAGAAAAATCTGCAAATCAGACGAATTTGCAAACGACCGCAAAAACAGTGCACTGATATATGCAACACTGATTACAACAACTGTAGTGTCACTTGTTCACAGAGATTTTATCATTGCAGCAAGTGCTTTCATATTCCCAATGATGCTTTCGGCAAATTTTAACGATCGTAAGCTTTTAAGACACAGTCTCGGGGTTTCATTGTTTTCTCTTACAGCTACCACGATTATTCTTTATGCTGAAGACAAAATTACCGTTGCTAACGCTGTCAACATTTCGGCGCTTTATGCCTTTGCAATAATCTCATTTCTTTCGGGAAAAATAAATATCAACTTTTCAAACCGAAGCACCGAAATAATCAACTCCCAGGCTATGCACAACAGCAAGCTCGAAGAAATTCTTCAAAAAGATGCTATGACAGGACTATACAATCACAAAATGTTTTATGCTCAACTCGAAGCATGCATAAAGGATTGCCACAGCAAAGACAGCAAGTTTTGTCTTGCAATGATTGATGTTGACAATTTTAAGTCGGTTAACGACACATACGGTCACGACAACGGGGATAAGGTTTTGATTAATCTTGCAAATGTCATGCGTGAATTCTGTACGCAAAATGATATACCTTTCAGATATGGCGGAGAAGAGTTTGCAATAATTTTCTACGAAAAAACATCTTTCCAGACATGCATGATAATGAAAAAAATCCTTTCAGCATTTCGCGAAATGAAATATAACTTTACAGATTCAAAAATCACTTTTTCATGCGGTGTGGTTCAATACGATGTGACTTATAACAAGGATGAGTTCTTTTCACTTGCCGATGCGGCAATGTATAAAGCAAAATCTCTTGGTAAAAACCAAATATACAGACATATTCACATTCCGGAACCGACAAAAATTGTACAACGATAATACAGAGGTATAGAAAATGGAAGAAATGAGACTTCAAAAATATCTTGCCATGGCAGGTGTGGCATCGAGACGAGCATCGGAGCAAATTATAACAGACGGCAGAGTCTCCGTTAACGGCGAAAAGATTACAGAGCTGGGCACCAAGGTTTGTGACGGTGACGAGGTATGCCTGGACGGAATGCCCGTTGTGCTTGAAGATAAGAAATTTTATATTATGCTCAACAAACCTGTCGGCTATGTGACAACCGTCAGCGACGAACAGGGAAGACCAACAGTTATGGATCTTTTGGGAGATGTTAACGCCAGGGTATATCCCGTGGGAAGGCTCGACTTTAACACAGAGGGGTTATTGCTTTTAACCAACGATGGCGACTTCACATATAAAATCACCCACCCCAAACATAAGCTTGACAAAACCTATGAAGTGTGGGTTACGGGCAATGCAAAACCCAATGCCCTCAGAATGCTGGAAACCGGAGTATATATTGACGGCAAAAAAACCGCGCCGGCAAAAGCCGACATCATTGATGCGTCACAAAACAGTGCCATCCTTTCCATCACTATTCATGAAGGCAGAAACCGTCAGGTGAGAAAAATGTGTCAGGCGGTTGGCTTTAAGGTTATGGGGCTCAAACGGGTAAGCGAGGGCGGACTCATTCTCGGCAATCTTCCCATCGGTAAATGGAGACACCTTAACCCCAACGAAGTGAAACTGATTTTAAAAAATGCCCAAAGCAAATAAAAAGGAATGACTAAACATGATAGAAATTAAAAGATGTGAAAATCCTGATGTGTTAAATGAATTTTCCATAGTTCCCAATGACGGCACCGTTGTTATGGCAGCATGCGAAAAAGAAGAATATTTCGGAGTTGGTGTTGCAACAATAAACGGAAACTATTCTGTTCTCGAAAAAATAGAAATGAAAGATGAATATAAAATGTTTGACATGGATTTCGGCATGGGAAAATCTGTTCTCAATATGCTTGACCTTGCCGGAATAAGATATGTTTTTTCAAACATCGAAGATGAAAGACTGATGACTGCATTGAGATTTAAAAAGAATGCAGATATTCCCGAAGATGTAAGACCCAATAAAACATATAAATATTTCCTTTGCCTGGACGGATATTTTACCGTGCATAAATGTGACGGGGAATGAGTTGAATATACTGAACTTAAACAGAAAAGAGTACAAAGAAATTAATGCGAATTTCTTTGTACTCTCTTTTTGTATACACAAACCATTTAAAATATAGTCCTCAAGCATGGTTATAATCTTAGCATTGATTATTCGTAAAAACAATCAAGCTCCCACCGCAAAACATTTGTGTCAATATAATTCCATATTTTTTCATAATCTGCTTTCCCGCGTATTATGTGATCCTGCGAAAGTCTTTGCCAGATATTTTCTCCATATTCCCTGTTGCAGAATCGTTTAAACGTTGATATTAGCTGAGCTATTCTCGAATTTGTAGGGGACGGCGTCCCCGACGTCCCTTTAGCCTTATTAACTTCCACTATCTCTACCAGCATATGTATATGATTAGGCATTATCACATACTTTGTAATTTTTATATCCTCATAAAAACTCATCATAGCTGACAAATGTTTTTGAGCAATTAAACCATATTTTGAGAGTTTATTTTCAGGGACGTCGAGGACGCCGTCCCCTACTGATTTTTTGTTTAATATTATTTCCGATAATAATTTTTTTCTTCCTTTAACGCACACCGTAATAAAATATGCTCCGGATCGGGAATAATCATAATCCTTTAATCTTGTGGGTTTTCTTTTAACCGGTTTCATTTTATTCAATTATATCCTTCGCCAACTGAGCATACGCTTTTGTAAGCGAATCCAATGCTTCATCGGAAACATTTTTCGGCGGCAAACACTCAAGTGACACAGCCCCTTTAAAACTTATCTCTTTAAGTGCCCGGCCAAACTCTTTCCAGTTGGCAACGCCATAATACGGTGGAAGGTGATGGTCACCTATTCCGTTGTTATCGTGAACGTGCAAAACAGCAAGCATATCTCCAAGCTCACGAACACAATCACCAAGCTTGAGTTCTTTAAAAAGATTTGCGTGTCCTGTGTCAAAACATATTTTAAAATTATCAAGATTAACAAGATTTACAATCTTTATAATTTCAGCAGGTGTAGATATTGCAAATTCTTTAAAGGGCATGTTTTCAATGCACACATTCACGCCCTCTGCTTTTGCATAGGTTGCAAGCTCGGTCATAAACCTAACATTGATACCCCATGTTTTTGCTTCATTTTCTGTATTTTTATCTTCCAAGCCAAAAGGCATGAGCGGATGAATAACCATGTTTTTTCCACCAATTGCCGCACAAAGATGAACGCATTTTTTCATCTTTGCCATTCTCTCAGCTCTGTCGGCATCTTCAAAATCGCGCGGTGGAAATCTCCAGGGACCGTGAACCTGCGACACACTCATTCCTGCATTTTCAATAAGCGTTCGCTCGTAGGCAAGCTTTTTGATTACAGCATCTTCATCCTCTGCGTATGCCCAATCATCGGTGTTTGAAAATCCTATGTCTAAACATTCAAATCCGTAGCCTCTGAGCTTTTCATACTGCTCATCTTCCCAGCGTGTAAATGCATCATTAAACAATTTTTCTATTCCTATTTTCATAAAAAATCCTTCCTGATATTTCAAATTGGGGTTTGTCGCTCTGTTTAACACAAGGGCGAAAGGCTCCCCTGCCTAAGGGGAGCTGGCAGTGAGCGTAGCGAAACTGACTGAGGGGTATTGCTGAAAGCGTTGATACTTCTGCGTTTCGTACCCCTCCGTCTTTGCCTAACGGCAAATCCACC
>JAFQHQ010000020.1 GCA_017397885.1 Clostridia bacterium
CTGAAAATATCGCCCTGTTTTAAATCAATAAACAGGCAGGGCTTGTTAAAGTGCGCCACTTTCCGGGAATTTAACGATAAATCAATTCATTATTTTATTAAATTCCTCTTGACATATCACCGCCGGACTTTTACTCAAATTCAACATCAAACACGCTGAGACCAAGGGGCGGAACTTTCGCCATAAATCCGAGAGGTACTTCGTCGTATTTCATGCCTATTTTCATACTCTCTGCCGCCGCACCGTCAAACTTGGTTTCGTCGGCTTTGGGAGGATATACAAACCTCGGAGGAATAACAGGGAATTTGCCTCCGCATTCAACCGATTTAACTGTTTTGGTGCACAAAACTTCATAGTTTTTGTACATGTTCAAATGATTAACCACATAGACTCTGTATTTTCCGTTTTCCATCAGCAGCGGAATAACGGTTGTTTCGCAGTGGAAAACAGCATCAGATGCATTGTTAATGAGGTATGCAAGTGTCTGATAGAAAGCCGATGTACATTCGTTAAAGGGTTGTAAAACGGAGTAGAACGGAGCATCAAACCAGTCTTTGGGACACCCCTCGGGCTGTTCGGGTTCAATGCTTTTATCCATGATTTCGAAAAGCTTTTGTTTATGTTTTTCTTTGTCTGTAACACCTAAAGCAAAAACTTCAAGCTTGTAGCCGCCCTTTTCGTCGGCAATGTATATGTCGGAATCTATATTGTTTTCCTTGCAGTAGCCGATGGGGGCTGTGCAAATTACTGTGCCCTTTTTAAACTCCAGAATTTTTGTCTGTTCGTCTTTGGCAAACAAATCGAAATTGGGAACAAAAATCGAGCCGGAAACATCGGAAAGCTCCTCGATGCGAACTGCAGCACCGGTTGATGCATTGCATCTTTGTGCTTCAAAAAACTGCTTGTGAATGGAAGGTCTGCGTTCGTTTATATAGTGGTCAAGATGTGCATAGTGAGCGTGGTCTGACCAGACAAGGGTTGTGGCGGCAATCTCTTTGGGATTCACGGCAAAAGCAAGCTTTTCACGCTCGTCCAGCCACTCCCATTCGGATTGTACAATACCGTCACCGAGAGTTATCATGTAGCCGTCGACACTATGCTTATAGCCACCGTTATGCTTTGTGTACAAATTTGCAAGATAGTACATATCTTTTTCAAGACGGGTTGGTATGTGATGAATGGTATCCCAACCCTCGGTGCAGTCTTTAACACCCAAAAGGGCATAGAGAGGTTTGTCCGGGTTAAACACATTCATCATCTGTGCATGGGACATATATTGCTGGAAACGGTATCCCCGTCCGCCAAGAAGCTCGCAACCTGTGGGAACTGTTTCGGGAAGAATGTAATCTGCTCCCGATTCATAGAACACACGGTAGTCAATGCCGTAGCGATAGAGAGCTTCAAAGGGGTCGGATGCCCAGGCATTGTTTATCATAACTTTTTTGCCGATGGCATGAATTGCTGATGCAACCTTTGTCCAAAAGCCTTTCCATCTCCATACATAAAATTCAATCCACTCTCGCCTGAGTGTACCCCATATATATTTTTGACGTGCTTCAATGTCGGACTGTTCGTCATAGCCAAATCTTTTTGCTATTTCATCGGGATATGTTATGCCCGAGTGAGATGCAAACTGTTCGAGCATATCACACGAAAAATCACCGTTTGAGATTGAGTATCCCGGCGGGCAGAAGCAGTCGGAAACATGAAGTCCCGAAAAGCCGTAGTCTGTGAGACAGCGGACAATTTTGTCCACGAAAAAGTCTTCATAATATGTGCCGTCTTTAAAACGTTTGAGGACATTGAGCTTCATACGTCCGTTGACACCGTAGGAAAGAAGCTCAAGATGGTCGCTTTGCCATTCATAATGACGGGAGTTTTCAAGATAAACACCGTCAACGCCCAAAAAGATTTCGGTTTCTTTTTCGGTAAGATTGTGTACCAGGTCACGCAGTTCATAGTTTGTCCACGGCTGACGCTCACGAAATTCATTTCTCGGTGCGCCAAAATAGGAACACAAATCCGGATGCAATGTGAATTCGGTGTCCATGTTCTCATGCTCATTTATAATGTCGGGATGAAACAGAAACAGAGACATAGCTTTGGGAATAAATCCGGTGCTTTCAAAATATTCGTTGACACCGCGGTCAGCCTGATCTCTGTCAAAGCCGATAAGCGGCATCCATATCATATGATTTTTCTTTTTCATTGCCATTCTCCTTAAGACAGTTTGGTGAGCATATTGTATATTACAACTGCCGCTTCTGCTCTTGTGAGGTTTCTTTTGGGTTCAAAGCTTCCGTCGGGCATGCCGGAGAGAACTCCCGAGCCAGCCATTTTACCGATGGCTTCAATTGCATAGTCAGCCATGACAGCATTGTCGGTGAATGACTTTTCCCCATTGAGGGTTTTGCCTGATGCAAGGAGTGCGCGGAATGCAATAACTGCCATATCTTCTCTTGTGATGTTGGCATTGGGGTTAAAGGAGGCTCCGCTGCCTTTTACAATTCCTTTGTCGGCACCTGATGCCACATGTGCGCTGAACCAGTCATTTGCCGTAACATCGGTAAATGAAGAGGTTGCGTCTTTGTTGTACCAGCCAAAGGCGTTTACAATCATTGTTATAAATTCTGCTCTTGTTACTTTTTCACCGGGAGCAAAAATCCCATCTGCTCTGCCGTTGACAACTGATTTTGCGGCAAGATATTCTATTGCATCGAATGCCCATTCATAACCTGCCATATCAGAGAATTTGGTTTCGGATTTTATTTCTTCTTCGGGAGTTGCTACAATTGGAGGGTTAACACCCGGATTACCAAAAGAACCCGAAGCACTTCCCGATGGTTTTGATGCTCCCGAACCAACACCTGAACCCTTTGATGGCTTTTCGTTGTTTTTAAGCGCTTTTTCAAGAGCAGGAACAAAAATGTCTCTGAAAGCAGCGGCATCTTTGTATTCTGCGTTCATAAGCTTTTTATCAACAGACTCGGTTGAATATAGAGACTCATAATCTTCAATATATTCTTCAATTCCGAGAATTTTTGCATTTTCTTCATCGGTAATAAGTTTCTCAATCTGGCTCATGTGAGCAACAGATGAGATTTTGCCGAGAATTTCCTGTTCTTTGCTCACCTTTGAAGCAATGGTTTCAAAAATTTCACAAAGCTTTTCGGCATTTTCGTCGGAATAGGACGCATAGTTTGCTCTGTCTTCATTCTGAGCTGTTCGCTCAAAGAAAATGTCTGTATCGGAAATTTCGTCATAGGACGGAACATCAATTTCAAAAACTTCAACAAAGAGATTCCATTTTTCCGAAAGCTTGTCTTTGTCATCGGATGAGGTAAAAATGCTCCAAAGCTCGTCCTTTTCTTCGGGACTTACTGCAATATATTTTCCGGTTTCAAAAAAGGCAATTTCAACTTCATCGTCGAGAGTGTTACCGAAAGAATCGGTTGCACCTTCTCTGATGACTACCATATAGTTTGTGAATTCATTAAGAACAACACTTTCCGAGAGCTCAATGCGGTTGGAGTGAGGATTGTAGGCAAAGCTTACTCCCTCTGCTTCAAAGCCCGAATCATCGGTGATTGTTACATAGTCTGCCAATTTCCTTGGATCGGTGTACACACCAAAGGCTGCATATGTAAGCTCACAACCCCAGATTTTTGTTTCGGGGCTATGGAATTTTATGCGGGGATTGTTTTCAATTTCATAAAGTATTTTTGTATCTGCCGAGTCAGCGGATGCAAATTCTGCACCGCTTGTGCTTGTGAGTGCAACGATGAAGTCAGAGGATTTTCCGCGTGCAAGAGAGGTGAGCTCCACTTCAATGACAACCGTGTTTTCCTCATCGGTTTCATATGCTTTAATGTCACCTGCTTTGTTTGAATCGTAATCATTCATACAAAATGCCACATTTGACGAATCGCTGTTTTCTTCATTTGAGATATAAAGACCGTTTTCAAAATCATATTCATCGCCAATGGCATATGCTCTGATGTTTTTTGCTTCATCCAAGGCATTTTTTGTGCCTTCGGGGAATTTAACGAGCATTGTCAGCTTGTAGGTGGAAAGGTATTTCTCTTCTTCTGCTTCGGGAGCAGGGAGCTTATAGAAAGCGGCACCGCCATCCGAAAGCTTGAGAACGGGTGTGAAGGTGTCAATGGAATTGCTTTCTTCACCACTACAATAGGATGAACCAAGTGCTGATTCTTGGGCATCTATTATGTCACGGGCAGTTCTGAATGTAAGAGTTTCGGTGATTTTCTGACCGTATTTGTCGGAGGCTGTTACGGTTATACTGCAAAGTGTATCTTCCCTTGATTCATAAGGCACTGTAACGGTGTTTCCGTCAATAACGACTTCAGCATCTGCACCGCCAACTGCTGCAGTAGCAAATTTAACATCATCAGAAAATGTGAATACCGCCTCACCGGAAATGGGATTCTTTTGTGCTCCTTTTGTCGGTGTGGTTTCTTCAAGTTCAAAAGCTGGAACATCTTTAAGAGTGTAGAAAAGCTTTGCCTCACAGCCTGAATAGTTGTGACGGTATGCTTTTATTGTGCCGTGGTAGGTTACTGCAAACCAGATGTTTTCCTGACCGTTTGCAACGGCTTCCTGAACATATTCGGTTGCATCATAGCGGTTTCTGTAGTTTGTGCCGGATACATATTCGTCACCGGTTTTGGTGTTTGCAAGGTACGTATCACCGCTACCGAGATTTGCTCCGTCAATAAGCTCCTGCATATCACCAACGGTCACCGTTGCCATGTTCCAGTCGTCGCCGGGCATCATGTAGGAGTAGGTCATATATCTTGCGGTGGGATAGTAAGATGTCATGCGAAATTCTGCCGATTCAATTGTTTTGCCGGCAGGGATTTCGGGAAGTGGGAGTCTATAGACACCTGCATTTCTTCTGTTACCCACATTATAGTTTCCGTTGGCAGAGGTCATCTCTGTAGCGGCAAGTGTGGTTTCATCTGCAGCAGGGTCATAGCTTACTATCCATGAACCTGTTCCGAGGGTATAGCTCACGCCTTCCATGTCGGCATCATTCACATACTCGCCTGCGGCATGGGCAGGAATAGTGAAAATACCCGAAAGCATCATTACAGAAAGAATGAGAGATAAAAACTTTTTCTTTTTCATTGGATGTGTTGCTCCTTTCCACATAGGAATTAGGGATTAGTAAATAGGGATTAGGATTTTAAGTTGGAGTTTGTCCGGGAGATTGAAGATGGAATTGACACCGGAGGAGCGAGAGCCTTCGCCTCATGGAGAAGGGGGACCGCGTGAGCGGTGGATGAGGTGTAGGCTTCGTCCGAATACTTGTTTTCGTCGACGATGCCGTTAGATAAACATCTATAAAATGAAAATTGCAAATTAGCTCAAATATGCTTCGTTACTATGTGTTAACGCTGCTACTTACCAATCGCATTCGCACTCGTGCTCTGCTCTTGGAGCAGCAACTACACCTCAACCACCACCTAACGGTGGTCCCCCTTCTCCCTGAGGAGAATGCAATGTCCTAGTGTTTATTTCTTCTTAAACTCCCCGATAAACTCCAATTTATCACCAAAACACACTATATCCACATCGAGGGAGATTGAGCAGCAATCTCCCCCAATATAATCTGTTTCTTTAATCTGAATTTGTTTTTATTTTCGTTATTTATTATTTAACATTAATAACCTTTGCAGATGTTACATCTGAAAGATTGGGATTCCAGATAAAGGCTTTAACCTTTGTTGTATCCGCTTCAACACTGACTGAGCCAAGTTCAACAGTTTTGTTGTTGGTTCCTGCCTTAAGAGTATATGGTACAAATGAAACAGAAACAAGCTTATTGCCGTTATACTGTGCTACTGCAACACTAAAGTTTACGTCATTAGCTGTAGTGTTTGTCATAAGTGCAATGGCTTTAATATCTTTGCCGATTGCGGGTGTTGTGTCTGAAATCATATTATATTCCGCATCGGAAGATGCATCAACAATTTTAGGTTGTCTAATTGTCAATTCTTCTTCGGGAATATCTTCAAGTGTATAATAGAGCTTTGCACCGTTTATACCGGAATCGTGAGCATATGCTTTGATTGTGTAACCGTGAGTTACGGCAAGGTATACATATTCCTGACCGTCATTGATGCACTGGGCAATATAATCGGTTACATCATATTTACATCTGTTGGATGATACTCCGTCAAAATATGAAGCATCTGAAGAACAAGCGGTAATAAAATTGCTGCCTGAACCAAGATTGTTGCCGTCTATGATATCCCGGGCATCTGCAATTGTAATTGTGCTCATATCCCAATCTTCACCGGGCATTCTGAATACATCGGTCATAAATCTCTGAGATTTGTACCATGCACTTACTCTAAGCTGGGCTGTTTTGATTCTTTTGCCTTCGGGAACAACGGGAAGCTTCATTTTGTATACTGCGGCATTTATGGCATTTCCCACGTTGACATTTGAACCGCTTGAAATGGCTGTTGCCGCAAGAGCTGTTGTATCTTCAGCGGCAGGATTATAGTTCATAACCCATGAGCCTTCGCCTTGGGTATATTCAATTCCTGCCATATCGGAATCGTCATAGAATTTATATTTGGAATCGGTTGTAAAATTGATTGTGTGAGAAAGTGTCTGACCATTTCCGTCGGTCGCAGAAACCACAAGTGCAGTCTGAGCATCAAGACCGAGATTAAATGAAACATTAACAGTTTTTCCTGAAATTTCAATATTTTCGGCAGCTACAGCTTCACCGTTTATTGTTGCAGTTGCTGATGCAACCATATTTGAGAATGCAACAGTTGCTTTGCCTATGGGATAAACTCCGGTTGCACCTTCTTCGGGAGTCTGGCTTTCAACAGAGAAAACGCCTGCATCTTTAAATGTGTAATAAAGCTTTGCTTCCTTGTCTGTATAACCATGGCGGTATGCTTTGATTGTGCCGCTGTAGGTTACTGCAATCCACACGTAATCCTGACCTTTTACCAAAGCCTCGGCAACATAGTCGGAAACTGTATATTTGTTTCTGTAGTCTGCAGGGTTTGCATAGGATGCATCGTAAGCTATGGTTGCAAGATGATTGTCTCCGCTTCCGAGATTGTTACCGTCGATAAGTTTTTGAGCGTCTGCAACAGTAATAGTTGTCATATTCCATTCATCACCGGGCATCTTGTAAGCATAAGGCATAACACGCGCCTGTGTGTTTGAATAATATGACATCATTCTGAATTCTGCCATATCAAGCTCTTTACCTTCGGGAACTTCAGGAAGGGGAACTCTGTATACTGCGGCATTCTTTTTGTTACCAACATTGTAGTTTGCAGCCGAGGTTGCCATTTCGGTTGCGGCAAGAGCGCTTGTGTCTGTAGCGGCAGGGTCATAGGAAAGAATCCATGATCCGTCTGCGAGGATGTAATCGATACCTTCCATGTCCGAATCGTCATAGTATTTATATTTGGAGTCGGTTGTGAAGGTTACTTCATATATATCTTCGGATCCTTCTGCATTTTTTGCTGTTACGAGAAGAGTTACATTTTCGGAAAGACCGAGATCAAAGTTAATGTTTACGGTGTTTCCGGAAATTGTGATGTCTTTTGCATCAACTGCCGCATCATTAATTGTAGCTACAGCTGATGAAACAACACCGGAATAAGTGATGGTTGCCATGCCTTTGGGATACACTTCGGTTGCTCCGTCTTCGATGCTTGAGCCGGTTGCACTAAAGCCCATAGCATCACGAAGTGTGTAAAAGAGTTTTGCTTCGCATCCTTTAACATCGTGACGGTAAGCCTTAATTGTGTTATTACGTGTTACGGCAATCCACACATAGTCCTGACCGTTTGCGATGCATTGATTGATATAATCGGTTACGGTATATCTGTTTCTGTAGTTGGTTGTGTTGTAATATTCAACACCTGTTATGGGACCGCCAATGAAATATGTACCCGAACCAAGAGAAGAAACGTCTATGAATTTTTTCATATCACCGATGGTGATTGTATCCATGTCGTGATTTCCGGGCATCATATATGCATAACGCATTTCTCTTGCAGGATTATACCAGGATGTCATACGAAATTCTGCGGTGTCGATTTCCTTGCCTTCAGGAATTTCGGGCAAAGGAAGCTTATATACAGCCGCACTCACGCTACTGCCCACATTGAAATTGCTGGCAGAATTGCCCATTGCTGTGGCGGCGAGGGATTCGTCTGTGTATACTGTTCCTGTTGCGGAATCTGTTCCTGTGGCATATCTTGTTATCCAAGAGCCTTCGCCGAGGGTGTAGGCAACGCCTTCCATGTCGGCATCTTCAACATATGCCGAAGCATCTGCCGCAAAACCGGGAACATAAATCACGCCCGAAAGCATGAATACAGAAATTAAAAGTGCTAAAATTTTTTTCATTTATATTTCTCCTTTCAAAATAAGGATGGGATTAGAATTCAAATTTGAGTTTGTCGGGGAGATGGAATTGGGCTGATGTGTTGCCTTCGCCTCATGGAGAAGGGGGACCGCGTGAGCGGTGGATGAGGTGTAGGCTTCGTCCGAATACCTGTTTTCGTTGACGAAGCCGTTAAATAAATAACTATGAAATGCAAGTTGTAAAATGGCTGCAACATGCTTCATTACCATGTTTTAACGCTGCTACTTACCAATCGCTATTGCACTTGTGCTCTGCTCTCGGAGTAGCAACTACACCTCAACCACCACCTAACGGTGGTCCCCCTTCTCCCTGAGGAGAATGCAACGCTCTGGTGTTTATTCCATCTTCAAACAGCTCGACAATCCCCAATTTATTTTACTTCAAGTATTTTTGCTTTTATAACCGGATTATCCGATGTATCCCAGATTATAGCCTTAATTGTATCAACATCGGTTTCAACGGTTGTAGCACCAAATTCGATTGTTGAAGCATCTGTTCCTGCAGCAAGTGTGTAGGGAACAAAGCTGAGTGCCACAAGCTCACCGTCTTTGTACTGAGCAACGCCGACATTGAGGCTTACATCTGTTTCGGTGTTGTTTATCATGTAGGCAATAGCTTTTATGCTGTCACCAACAGAAGGTGCAACGTCTGTTGCATCGGCATAGGCTGCTTCGGAATCTGCACTAACAATCTTTGTGCCTTTTACGAAAGGTACATCTTCAAGTGTGTAGTATAGTCTTGCGTTGTTTGTTCCGGATGCATCATAGGTGTACGCTTTGATTGTGGACTGATAGGTTGCCGCAAACCACACATATTCCTGACCTGCTTCGATACATTCTTTAATATATTCTGTTACTTCATATTTACATCTGTTGATTGTTGCCTGGTCAAAATATGACTTATCAGATGAACAGCCAACAAGGAAATTCGTACCATTTGCAGGAGGAACTGCATCAATAATTTTTTTGGCATCAGCGATAGTCAAGGTGTCCATATTCCAATCTTCACCGGGCATTTTATAAAGATGAGTGATGAATCTCAATTCCCTATACCAAGCTGAAATTCTAAACTCTGCACCAGAAAATTTCTTGCCTTCGGGAATTTTGGGGAGTTTCATTTTGTATACTGCGGCATTTATAGCATTACCAACATTGGTATTGGTGTTTTTGCCAAGACTTGTTGCAGCGGGATCGGTCAGCTGTGTTGTGGTATCACTTGCCGAAATACCGTAAGTCATTTTCCACGAAGCTACACCTGTTGTATAGTCAATACCTGCCATATCTGAATCGTCATAATATTTATATCTGTCTGCAGTTGTGAAGCTGATTGTGTGAGTAAGGGTCTGATTTGCAACATCTGTTACATTTACAACAAGTTCTGTTGCCTGTGAAAGAGACTCATCGTAGCTGATTGTCACAACTTTTCCGTTTCTTGAAATGTCGGATGCAGGAACAGTATTACCGTTTATTGTTGCAGTTGCTGATTTTATTACATTGGAAAAAGTAACGGATATATCACCGAAGGGATATACATTTTCAGCACCGTTTTCAACAGAAGAACTTTCTGCTGTGAGAGCCGGAGCGTCTTCAAGTGTGTAGAAAAGCTTTGCTTCTGCACCTTTTACATTGTGACGGTATGCTTTGATTGTGTAACCGTAAGCTACTGCAATAAAAACATTTTCCTGATTGTTTGCAATACATTCGTTGACATAATCGGTTACATCATATCTGTTTCTGTAGTCGGGAGCAAGAGAATATTCTGTTCCTGTTTTAACTGCAGTAAGATAATATTCACCGCCGCCAAGATTTTTGCCGGGAACAAATTTTTGCATATCACCGATGGTTATTGTGGACATATCATGTTCACCGGGCATCTTGTAGGAGTACTGCATTGCTCTTGCCTGAGTGGTGCTGTAGTATGAAGTCATACGGAATTCTGCAGATTTAATTACTTTTCCTGCAGGAACTTCCGGCAAAGGAATGGAATACACAGCGGCTTTTGTTGTATTACCGTTGGAACCTGCGACACTCTGATTTGAGCCTGACATCGATGTCATTGACGTTGCCGCAAGGGCAGTGGTGTCAGCAGCATCGGCATCAATATTTACAACCCACGAACCATTACCGAGAGTGTAGTCTATGCCTTCCATGTCGGCATCTTCGAGATATTCACCGTCAGCAAAAGCAGGAACAGTGAAAAGCGTTGCAGTCATTAAAACTGCCAAAAGTAATGCTAAAAGTTTTTTCATTTTTCCTAACCTCCGTTAAAATTATGTATATATAAATTATGTTAAATAAAATATGTACAAAATTTAATTATTTATATTTCTTTTCAAAATATTCTTCAAAATCCACTTCCCAGATTTCTCTTTTTCCGTTTTGAACGGTATCGAAGGAAATTTTGTTACCCTTTGTGTTCCAGCGATTGTGAAGGTCACAGCGAAGGTCTGTGTTGCCGTAGAGGCTCCAGGGTGAATAAGAGTTTACCACAATATCAGTAGTGTTTGTTTTGGTGTCATAAATCTTGATTGTTCTGTAGCCGTCATCTTCGGGATAATTATCACCTATGAAAAATCTTCTGTCGGGAGAGTAGAGACAGTGGATATCTTTGCCGGGCCAATCTTCTTTGGGAAGAAGTGACCACTCACCGGTGTCCACATTCACAGTCCACATTCCCCTTATGCCAAACACTTCGCAGTAGCCGAGAAGCTCTGAATTGTTTTTCCAGTGATAGTGAGAATAAACAACCATGGGGGTGAGGCATTTCATGTTGCCTTCAAGGTCGGATACAATGAGAAATGTTCCGAGCTGACCGCCAAGCCCTGCAAAGTTTCGAAGAAGCATCATAAATTTGTCACCATTTGGGCTCATTGTTATGTGGTTGACAACAAACTTTTGATTCTCAAGTCCACGGGCACCGGTTTTGGCAACCATTTCTTCATAGGAAAGAAGAAGCTTTTGAGTGCCCTTTTCAATGTCTACCAAAAATACGCCGTCGTCCTTTGGCTGAAGAACATCAAAATTCTTGTCCTTTGTACAGCTGTAGCCATAGCCGGGACGGTAGTCATAAATACGTGGAAAGTTTATCCCTACCCCAACCTTGCCGTTTTGAGCAATTGATGCACAAATGGGACTATAGCTCTTGGAGCCTGTGCGGATATTCTTTTTGGCGGTCATATATTCGCCGTTTTCAAACACATTGTAGAACACAACATCCTTTTCGGCTCCGCTCCACTGAAGCATTGCCGCCTGCTGAAAGCTCCATGCTTTCGTAGTGTCTATTTTTTCATAATTACCGGTTTCTATTTCGATGACCCCAAGTTCCATTACGTCATCAGCGGTTTGCAGACGATTTTCAAAATCTATAATGTTGCAAAGGTGATAGCGGTCATCGTCATCATATGCCTTAAGGTCATAATATCCGAAATAACACGGTTTTGTTATTTTATGAGAAATATGTCTTAAAGAGGAAATGTTATCCTTATACGGAATTATGCTCATAAATCATTCTCCTTAAAATTTGTGTTGACACAAAAAATCTTTCATGATACAATTCAATTATACAATTGCTTGCATTCACAGTCAATTATCTATTTATATCATTATATTGCAAATGTATCATTTTAACGTGTAGGAATTTTCCCGGATATATATAATTTTCCATATATCAAAAGCCTTATCGGGAGGTGCAAAACAAATGAAACTGAAAATTCAAGGTGCGATAAGACAATTTGACAAAAGCATGAGTCCCGTTATTCAAACCTGCTTTCACACCAGAGCCCCGCATTTCGGACTCGGAATGCATCACCACGAATATTATCAGCTTATCTACATCACCCGCGGAACACTAAAAATTGTTGCAGATAAAGAATACATCTGCCACGAAGGAGACATTATCATTCTCCCACCCGCTCTTCCCCATACCCTTTCAAGTGATACGGGATATTCACAAATAGGAATAGATTTTAGAAAGTGTACAGATTCCGACAACCCTCACCACCCTCTTGCAACGGCAGAAAACACATATCACAGCTCAGCCCCGAGATTTCTCGACATGGCAAATGATATTGCAAAATGGATTGACAACTTTTCCATTCATTCGGAGAATATCTTAAAAAATTATGTGAATTTGTTTATGCTTCTTGTAGCAAACCGTCAGGTAAATCATCAATCTTCCCACTTTGGCACAAGGCTTTCGGACTATCTTGATCAAAATTTAGATAACGAAAATTCCGTTGATGAGATTTCTGCAGCACTGTCTGTCAGCACATCCCATCTGCAAAGACTTTGCCGTGAGCATTTCGGTGTTGGTGTGAAAACGCTTTTCAACAAAAAGAGATTTGCCAAAGCATGCTCGCTTCTCACCGACACTCAAATGTCCGCAAAAGAAATAGGCGAAGCAATAGGTTTTTCATCGGCGGCAAATTTTTCGGCGTTTTTCAAAAAGCATTCCGGGGTGACCCCCGCAACCTACAGAAAAAATAATTTTATGTGATTACGAGGAAGTTGATTTTATGCAACAGTTTACCGCTACCAATTCAAAGCCCATATTTTTTTATGATGAGCAATGTCTGTTCCAATATGCTGAATACAATTCAAGAGAACCGAATGTCAATGTTAAATGCCACAGCCACAACTTTACGCAAATCATCTACGTTCTTGAAGGCACACTTTCGATTCATGCAGAAAAAGAATACAAATGCAGCAAAGGAGAAATAGCAATAATCCCCCCGGGAATTGTTCATTCCATATACTCCGAAACCGGTTACAAAGAATTTCTGATTGGTTTTAATAAAGATTATTCAGAAGATAATATTCACCACCGCACAATTTCATTAACCGCAATTACAAAGGAATATATGCCTGATTTGATGCCAACGGTGTATGATATGATTAAATGGCTTGACAAGTTCTCCATAATTGCCAAAGACATTATTCTTACATACCTAAATCTTTTTATTCTGTTGGTGGCCAACAATTTATCCGACAGTCAGTCATCAAATTTTGTTAAAAAGCTTTCGGACTATCTTGACTCAACACTTGATAAAGAGCTTTCTCTCACAGAGATTGCCGACAGTTTTTTTATAAGTGTGTCACATCTTCAAAGGCTTTGTCATCAGCATTTCGGTGTGGGAGTTAAGACTTTGTACAATAAAAAGCGTTATGCCCGGGCATGTTCTTTGCTGACAGGAAGTGACATGACCGCCAAAGAAATAGGCGAAGCAATAGGTTTTTCAACGGCAGCAAATTTTTCGGCATTTTTCAAAAAGCATTCGGGCATGACTCCCGTGGCTTACAGAAAAAATAATTTGAATTAAAGATTAATGCAAAAGCAGATAACCTTTTGATGTGACCCCTAAAAGTCAGACCAAAAATCTAACGATTTGGAGGTCGGTTCACAAGGTTATCTGCTTTTTAAGTGGTAAACTCCAATTTAAAAATCATTCAAACTATTGATATAGCTGTATTTTTAAACCTTACTTATTTTTTACATATATTTTGTAAAAACACAAACCATCTTACATATACACATCTACGATTGTCACACCGGCAGGCTGTAGCTTCACTTCAAATCCGGTCTTGGCAATTTCCTTTCCGGTATATGCATGGTGCAGCTGTCCCTTTGCTTCATCCATAAACCGTGGCGGAAGAATCGGGAACTTACTGATAATTCTGACATCTTTCATAACGCCATTTCTGCATTTGACAAAAGCCCGGTGATACTTCACATCACTGTCATTAAACAAATACAACCTATACGCGCCGTCCGGCATTTGCAGAATTATATTAGGCTTATCAATCAAAAGCGGACTTTCTTGCACCTCTTTCAACAAAAGAGCCATTGCATCACGAAATCCCTTGGTCACTTTGGCAAATACAAGTGTATCTTGCAGTACATTCTCATACTCCTTCACATCTCTTGGATTACCCTCCAGATTTGGAATTCCGTCATCTTCTGCAAGTAATTCTGTTATTTTATCCTGAAGTTCCTCCGAAATCTCACTGCCGAAAACGAAACAAGTGAGAGGAAAGCTGCTGAACCTGTCTGAGAACTGCATCACCGGTTTAATTCCATACATTTCCGGTTCAAAACCGGGACATGCACTGCAGACTACAGCTCCTCTGTCATAAGCTGCCACAGTCTTTTTCTCCTCCTCACTCAGCATATCAAAATTGGGTACTACCAACGTCCCCGAATAATTGGCGATGCCTTCCTGGCGTACATATGCCCCGCAGTGGGTACCTGCCTTTGCCAGCTCATAAAACAGCTTAAACGGTGTCCACCGGCGTGTGTAAATATACTCATGAAGCATTTTATCATGAGCATAATCAGACCACAGCATGCATGGAGATGCCACACGCCCTTCTTCGGCAGACAAGGCAATCTTCATCCTTTCACGCTCCCAGTCCCAGTCGTTACGATGAATACCATCACCGAGACATAGGAAATAACCGTCCAGTGCTCCGGAGGTACCGTCCCCGTCCACCAGTTTGTAAGCCATCATGGTATACAGATCTCTTTCATGCCGACATGGAAAATGATGCATGGCACTCCATTCTTCCGCCGCATCCTGAAGCCCAACCATGGATACCAGATGCCCCTTGGGCAGGTGTGCAGCCGTAGTAGGTGCAATTGCCATGTATCTGAGAAAATAGTCGGGGCGATTGTCCGCTCCAACCATATATGCACTTGTGGGCAGAATATTGGCTGTGATACAATCCACTCCCGCCTCAACAATTCGTTTAAGATCAATGCCAATGCAGTATAGTGTCTCAAAAGGATCTGTGGCGTACATACCCAGCACCATTACTTCCTTGCCGATGGCATGCACCCGGGAACATAGTTTTTTAAAAAATACGGTCCAGCGCCATGCATTAAACTCCACCCATTCCTCGCGCAGATAAGTGTAGATATAATCCCTTCTTTTTTCTTCGCTCTCTTTGTCATCACAGCCCATGGTCGAAGTAATATCTTCTGGAAGCTCCACTTTCGAATGTATCAGGAACTGCTCTACATAATCCGTCGAGTAATCCAGGCTATGCAGCATTCCGGAGTTGGGTGGACAAAAAGAATCGGAAAGATGTATACCCTTCATCCCATAATCCTGAAGCACCCGGCACACCTTTTCAATGAAGAAATCCTCATAATAGGTACCGTCCCGAAAGCGCTTCAAAGCAAAATGTTTCAGTGCATTTTCTGCACCATTTGCTCCATGCCTTCTGATTTCAGGATGCTCGTTTATCCACTCTTCGTGAAATGCATTGCCAAATTCACTTCCAAAGATATTCGCATAAAGATTAACTCCATGCTTCTTAAGATTGCATGCCAACTCACGAAGGTCATAATTGGTCCAAGGCTGCCTTTCCCTCTCCACATTGCAGGGAATTCCAAAATAAGCACAGTTATCCGGAGGGAGCTCATACTCCTGATCCATCCCTCTGTATTGATGAAAAAAATCCGGATGATCCATAAGTGCACAGACTCCATCGGGAACGAAGCCCGTCTGCTCCAGAAATCTGTTCACTCCCTTGTCAGCGTCATTTCTTTCAAATCCCAACAGATTCATCCATATAAAGATCTTGCCGCCTTTCATATGCTTTGTCTCCTTTTGCAATTTCTTTTATCTGGCATTCTCCAGCAATTCCTTCACTGCTCCTGCCAAAGGGGCTCCATACTCAGATACCTCAAAAGCTTCTGCATAGCGTATTTTGCTGCCACGTTCCTGCCCATACTGTTCTACTAACTCCTTGCGAAAACGAGCTGCGGTTTTTGCAAATCGTACACTGTAACCGCGCGGGGCAGCCATAACTTCTTCGTCAGTGGTAGACTCTGTAATATTCATACCTTTAAGCCACTCAAAGCGTGCTTCTTCACCTTGGGGCACCTCTTCCCCATTGGTGTATGGAAGCCATTCGTATACTTGCGATACATTCAGGTGAGCAATCTGCAGCTTTGTATCTATTTCATCATCCACGCCAATTACCACATCCGGACGAAATTCAGGATTGGTAAACGCATCTTCATAATACATAATAACAGGCATTTTGCGCATAGCAGCTACATCCGGACACTCATGGGGAACAATCAGCATATAGGAAGCATCCTGAACCAAAAGACCTACCGCTCTGTGATCTGCATGATAGTCATTTTGTCTGTGTGATATTATTAAATCGGGTGAAAATGTACGAATGTAGCGTATAAGCTTTCTGCGCATTTCCAAATCTGCCATTAATGTGCCGCTATTAATATTCCACACATCATATTGGATTCCTAATAACTCAGCCACTGCCTCGGATTCTTTTGCACGTCTCTTTGCGGTTTCCTCGGGAGTCATAATATGATGACCGCCACTGCCGTTACTGCAAGAAAGAAATCTTACCTCATGTCCCATTTTTGTTAGTCTGTGTGCCAGACCTCCGCAACGAAATTCATTATCATCCTGATGTGCACCAACCATTAAAATTTTCATATTCTTAGTGTATCCTCCTGTAAAAAACTGCATTTTTCAAAATCTATAGCACGGATTTCATTTAGCTATCATAGTCCCATTTATAAAAATGTGCTATTTTATCAATATTGTACATTTAACAACAAAGTATGTCAATTTTTAAATTATATCATTATGTTTCAAATATATCTTTTTTGATTTCAATTATTACTATATAAACATATCACAAATATAAACAAAAGTGAAAAAAGCAGATAACCGTGTAATTGGTTGTCTGCTTTTTTAAGTGGCAAATTGGAGTTTGTCGAGCTGTTTGAATATGAAATTTGCACCGGTGCGTTGCATTCTCCTCAGGGAGAAGGGGGACCACCGTTAGGTGGTGGTTGAGGTGTAGTTGCTACTCCGAGAGCAGAGCACAAGTGCGAATGCGATTGGTAAGTAGCAGCGTTAAAACATGGTAATGAAGCATGTTGCAGCCATTTTACAACTTGTATTTCATAGTTATTTATTTAACGGCTTCGTCAACGAAAACAAGTATTCGGACGAAGCCTACACCTCATCCACCGCTCACGCGGTCCCCCTTCTCCATGAGGCGAAGGCAACGCTTCAGCCTAATCTCATCACCCCGACAAACTCCAATTTGAAATACATTTCTTACAGAATCTTTGCAATCAAACTCCGTCCCACAGTTTCAGCAAACTTTGCCGCAGTTTTTATTACAGAGTCTTCCATCTGAGGCGAAAAATAACTTGTTCCGATTTCAAAAACAAAATGTCCGTTATAATTGATTTTGGCAAGAGACTTACAAATTTTGTGCCAATCAAGATTACCCATAAAAGGAAGAGTGTGCAGGTCGCGTACAAAATCCACATCCTGAACATGGAGAG
Source organism: Clostridia bacterium (assembly GCA_017397885.1). Lineage (GTDB taxonomy): Bacteria > Bacillota > Clostridia > UMGS1810 > UMGS1810 > RGIG1828. Next base: position 17,768 of record JAFQHQ010000020.1, read on the forward strand.
CACCTATGCGGTCACCCATTTTCGCAATCATATCAGAAGGAACCTCGCTCACCAAAGCGGCATGACCTATGTCAAAGCAGGCTGTGATATATTTTGAGTCAAAATAATCAATATATCTTTGAAAATCAGAAGTATGGGAGCAGGTGTTGGCAATGTAGATATTTCGGTTTAAATCCATACCAAACATGTTTTCTATGGCAATTTTAACACCGTATTTTTCTGCCACCGGGATGAGTTCCAAAAAAAGCTTTTTATTTTTTTCAAAAATCTCCTCATGATTTTCATAATACATTATCCCCGTGTCGAGCATGGAACGAAGCGGATGAATAACACAAATTTCTGCTCCGAGAACCGACGAATATTCTATTGACCGGGTAAGTAATTCAACAGTTGCTTCATCATACACCTCGGGTTCGACACCGTGTGTCTGAACACAGGGCAAACCAATTTTTTCACTGTGTTTTTTTACTTCTTCAATATGATTTTTATATTCATCAAAGCTTACATCCAAAGAATTGGGAATGGTAAAATCAAAGCCGTCAAAGCCCGATTCTTTTATTATATCAAGTGCACCCAAATCGCCATAACGTTTTGAAAATACACCCGTATTTATTGCAAGTTTCATTTATACCATCCTCACTTTTTTGTAATTCTGTTTATCGAATTCAACCTCAATATTTTTGATTTCTCCATCTTTTGCAACAAAGAATCTTTGCAATTGTGCACCCTGAACCTCAACATATGAATCCGACAAAGATACGATCTCTGCTTCGTCACTTTCGGGCCATATGGCGGTTTTACCGTCGGTAACAATCTTTGTTATTTCACCAAATGGAACGGACACCTCATAAGAATCGGAACCGAGAGAAATTACTGCTTTGCGGCTTTGTGGGCTGTCGTTATACCAGTCTACCGCGGTAAGATAAATGTGTTTCGTTTCGTCATCCTGAACAAAGACAGTGTACTGTACATCTTCGCTACACTCAACACGGACGGTTTCGGTTTTTAAAACTCCATTTGCCAAAAGCCTTACGGCATCGGTATATACCGGAAGGATTGCTTCATTTCCCGGATACATAAGGGTATTTACAAAAAGAATTTTACCTTTTTCAAATTTTAGCCAATATACAAATGGAATTCCCGAGTCGGTCTCTCTGATAACCTCTGTATTATCCGGTGTATTTTTGCAAACTATAATTTCCTTTCCCAAAAGAGTATCACAGATAAACACAGGCTCTCCTTTTGAAAGAGATTTTGTCACAATGCTTTCACAGATGCTTAAATTATAGTTTAATATATCATCATAATTTGTCGTATCTGAAAAATGTGGCCACGAGCAAAGAAGCATTCCGCCACTGTTCAAAAACTTTTCAAGCCTCATTGAAATTTCCACATTCATAACATTGTATCCGGCAAAAATGAGAGCCTTGTATTCATTGAAATCTCCATTTTCTGTCGGTATAACATCAACGCACCCATTGGGTGTACCGCTAAAAATTCCGTACGGCTTATCATTACCTTCAAAAATCGGAGTAACTTTTGAACAGCCGTAATCCTCAATTGCATTGAGGGGATAAAACGCCTTCATAATTTGCCACGATGCCCCCGAATCACCAAGCTCAAGGGATGGTATTCCCCATTCAAAAGGTGAATTGAAACCATTCCAACCATCCATATTACCATGTAAAACAGCAATTGGCGTATGGAATTTTCCTGTTCGCGAATGAGTGCGGACAAATTTGTTGAAACAGTTAAGAACCTTTCTGTGTTCGATGCAGGCATCGGACAGGCGATTGTGGTGGGAATAGATAGATTCCATAAACCACAATCCCTCCTCGGTGTTGATGTCGGTTATGCCATGCATATATGGAACATAAAGCGACAAAAGATAGCGACGGAATCTTTGAACGATGTTGTGAGGATAGGTTGACCACTGAAGAGCAAGGTGAACCCCGTACTTTTCCTTTTTGTATGCTTTTGAAGAACCACGTAAAAATGAGAGAAGTATTTCAGTTGCTCCATCCATAGTTTCGGCTCCGCACCATTCAAACCCGTTTTCATAGTAGTATTTGAACATTACGGAAGGTCCTGTGTGACGGATAAAGCCACCTGAGGAAAGATTTTTGAGTTCTTCTCCCACAGTGGTTTTGGCTTCAAACACATCACGGTTTTTCACAAAATTACGTCTGAAAGAGTAGCCGTCTTCGGAATATTCGATGTTGAAAGGACGAAACGAGCCTTCAATGGTTTCCGCCTCTTCCCTGCCCAGCCTTGCGGCAAGGTCATAGAACTCCTCACACGGGGCTTCAATTTCCACCGGGTGTCCGTTATCTCTTGCCCAGTAGAAAAGCTGACCGTCTCTTTCGTGAAGCTGACTTCCGAGAAAGTTTTTGCCCGAAAGCATTTTCCGGCTTGGATTGGTTGAAAGGGACGGAATGTCTCTTCCGTCGGAAATGAGCACGTAAGAAATGTCCATTTTATCGCAAATGTCTGTGAAAAGGCTCCAGATTTCGGAGTTTACAAATCTCTGACCGCCCCAGCGGTACACCTGACGAATTGTGAGAAGATTGCCGATGTCGTTTTCAACAAACCATTTAAGATAGTCAAAAACCTTATCAAAGTCGGATATGTCAATATATATCATATCTCCGCTTCCGGAAATAACATTATCGTCTGTTTTTATGATGCATCTTGAGACAGTATAATTTTTTTGGGAATCTTCATATCTGAGGGTAAATGAAAGACCGTTTACCTGCCTTTTTGGTCTTACCGACAAAACAGCGAGATTAACCTCGTCATAATCCCATTTTCCGAAAAGTTCAAAATCATCACTTTCAAATCCAATGTTTTTGACATTTCCTTTTGTTTCAACAAGAAGCCTTGTTTCTTTGTCTGCACAGACCGAATCAGGAAGATTAAGAAGTCTGACATCAGATTTTGGTGTTTCAACAAGGTAAACCTCGTCTATGCGAACAGGAACAGCATCAATATATGAGCTTTTGTACTTTAGTTCAATTGTGTTGTTTGAGTCATTGAGAGAATTTTCGGGAATAACTATTTCAATGGGTGAAAAGCGGTGAACCTTTAGAAATTGCTCACCATCAAAAACTGTATTTCCGTTTACCGAAAGCTCAAAATGAGGCCATTCTCTTTTTGAAAGGTTCTGCCCCACCCACGCAGTTTTTTCAACACCTATGGGTGAACGGTCAAATTCAAAAAGCATATTGTGATTATATATGTCACAAAGATATGGTCTTTCAAAGTACACATTCCCGCAGTACCCCATGCCTTCGATTGTTACCAGAACGCAGGCGGTGTTCTCTTTGGAAAGAATAAGGTCTTTGCCAAAATCAGTATAGCCATAGCTTCCCTCCGACATTTCCACTGTGTATGTACTGTCAGGAGGTGCAATTGTATCTGACGGATTTACGCCTTCTCTTGTGTTCCACACATCAATACGTAGATGAAGGTATCCGTTTTCGGTTATTTTAAGATTTTCAGCTTTTGCAAAAATACCGCATCTATAGTTTTCTGAGTATTCCTTTGCCGCCCATTTGTAGTCAAAAAGTCCGTAGCAAAGCGGTTGCCACAAAACCTTTTTCAAAGCTCTTTTAGCAAAAGGGAGAGGTTTTTTGCACGAAAAATCAAGACAATATCTGTCTTTTTCGGCATTTTCATAGTCAAGGGAATCGTCTATGAGCATATACAAAAGCTCTGCTCCCGCTTCGGATTTAAGTGTTGTACCCGAAGTATCTTCTGCCGAAAAGAAAAATCGGTAATCTGATTCTCTTGGCACTTCGGGCAATGTGAAGCTTATGCTTTGTCCCGAACGAAGAATAATGTTTTCATCTGTTTTTTTAAGATTGTGCTTTATATAATTTGCCATACTATCAACTCCGAATTATATTTTCAAGCTAATTATATATCATAAAAACAAATGATTACAATTGCATAATATTGCCTGTAATATAAAAATATTGTCAAAAATATAAAAATATTGCATTTGCTCAAATTGATTGTTTTCAAAGCACAATTATAAAACAAATGACAAGTGCAACATCCCATAAAAGAACACCACAATATATAGTTTTAAACAAAAACATTGACAGTCTGCATATGCAATAGTATAATAATATTGTTGCTTTGTATATCAAATTTCTTGTTACAGCAAATTTTAATAAAAGGATGTTGTTTTTATGTACATTAACACCAACATTAACGACAGAAACAATCCGATATTTCCGATAGAACCAATCGGCATCAACAAAACCGTTTTTCAACCAAAAATGCAAAGACCTGACGGGTCGAAATATCATCAATTTCTCTGGGTGACCGACGGAATGGGAGTGTTCATTGCAAACGGGCAGAAAAAGATTCTGTCTAAAGGTCAGGGATTTTTTTCGAGAAAAGGCACACCTCACACCTACTATGCCGCAGGCGATGTTTTTTCCACACGCTGGGTAACATTTTTCGGCGGAGAACAAATTCTCGACCACTACCACATTGAAGACTATATGTTTTTTGACGTGCCCGATTTTCTTGACAAATCCACCGACAGACTGAGTACCCTTTGCTCATCGTCAAACGATATACTCGGCTCTGCTCATATGTATACATGGATTTGCGAGTTTTTAAATGCACATTTTTCCAAAAACATAAGTCTTTCGGAAAAAGTGAGAACATATCTTGAACAAAATTACAATTCCAACAAAAGCCTTGAACAGATAGCAGAAATTTTCGGAACAGACAAATATGCCCTTTGCCACAAGTTTTCAAAGCAAACAGGAACCACAATTTCGCAGACGCTTAAAAACATCCGTATTTCAAATGCCAAAGCGTTTTTGAAAGGCACTCTTGTAACAGTGGAAAATGTCGGGAAAATGTGCGGATATGAAAGTCCGAGCTATTTTATAAATGTTTTTAAAGAAGAAACGGGAATGACACCCAAGCAATACAGAGAAAGAAACAATAACGACATTTAACAAATCAGACTGAGCCTTCACCCATGTCGCGATCAAAGTTTCGGTGACTTCGCATCTCGCAAGCAAAGTCAGGTGTAAATTCCCATACAGCAATCGAGTAGAGGCTAACTCTTAATGAGTTTCGCCCCTCTCACACCACCGTGCGTACCGTTCGGTACACGGCGGCTCAATCATAATGAGTGCAAAGACTTGTATGCCTCGGATATATCATAATATCCACGGCGTGCAAGTC
>JAFQHQ010000192.1 GCA_017397885.1 Clostridia bacterium
AGAATTGTGCTTACAACAAGCAAAGCGATGCTTAAAACTACTCCGATAACAGATAATATTATGTTACCTTTATTTTTCATTTACATATTCTCCTTCATTTATAACTTCTATGTAAAAACTGACCGGTCTGAATCCGTCATTGCAGGAAATCATAGCCGATTTTTTGTTTTTCATCCAGCCATCATAGAAATTTCCGCCACCATTTGAAAGCTCTTTCACAAAGTATTCCATACTTTCCCAAGCAGAATCACACATATTTTCAGGCTTTTCGCCACCAACGGAAATAAACTCCTGTCCGAGCCTCATATCGCAGGTGTGCTCAATTGGGTTTTCATATTTTTCTATCAAATCATCATACCGTGCCATTTTCATGACGGTAATTCTACAATTTTGCATTATCCTCACCGCCCCCGCAATTCTAATATTTTCTCTTTTATCTTATTCGCTGTTTTGATAAATTCTTCATCACCTTTGCCTGTGGGATCATCAAGGCCCCAGTCTGCACGCTCTTTGCATGGAATATTGGGACAATGAACATTGCATCCCATAGTGATAACAATATCAGGTTCAGGAATGTCTGAAATCAGCTTTGAATACTGCCCAGACATATCAATGCCGAAATGCTCTTTCATAATCCGCACGGCATCTTGGTTTATCTGTGATTTTGTTTCTGTTCCTGCAGAATAGCAGTCATGTTTTTCTGAAAGGTACGCTTTTCCAAACGCTTCTGCCATTTGACTTCGACAGGAATTATGTACGCAAATAAATGCTATTTTAGTTTTTGACATGGAAAGGACACCTTTCTTCTATACATTGATTATTTAGCTTTGAGCGTGAACATTCAATTTTGTCAAGCTCCATATGTATGCCAAGGTTTTCAGCAGTAAACTTGACCGCCTCGCGAATTGCAAGATACGAATCTCTTTTACAGCAACGAGGTCCGCCGTTTTTACCGATTGCAGTAAGTGCTTGCCCCGTCATTTGATTGGAAAGTCCCCAAGTTTTGCTTGCAAGCGGTGTTGACTTTGTTATAATCGACATATACATTCCTGTGCTGATACCTGCACCGCATGCACCCCAAAATCCGCATGCTCCGCCTGGAACTTGCTTTCCCCTTGCATACATTTCGGATAGAGCAGTCGGCAAATCAATCTCTCCGCCTGCGTTTTTATATGCAGTAATAAGTGATGCTCCCACCATAACATGATGCTCGGGACCGTGCATATGACAAAAGTCCATTGACATCATCTTTTCTAAAATCTCAATTGGATTTTTGGACTTTTCATTTAAAGCTAACGCTATGATTTCGTCCATTCCGTTTGTGTGGCACTCGCTGCAGACATAATGCCCGTTTACGCATCTTGTTTTGCTGTTTTCTTTTTTGTGGCAAATCACACATTCCATCATTGTATCCCTTTCCAGATACTCAAGCGGTGCTTTGCAAATTAAACATTCTTCACTCATTTTTCTACCTCATATGGCCAATCAATAATTCCGCCAAATTCTTTTACATTGGTGTAACCAAGTTTTGCAAGACTTTCGGCTGCGATTTTACTTCGTCTTCCTGAACGGCAATATACTAAAATCAGCTTGTTCTTATCGGGGAGCATTTCTTCCGCTTTATTCTCAATTTCTGTATATGGAATCAGGATTGCCTTTGGAATGTGTCCGCTATCAAATTCATCCTGTTCTCTTGTATCTAAAATGATATGTTCTTCGCCTGAATCCATTATCTTTTTCGCCTCTTCAGGC
>JAFQHQ010000021.1 GCA_017397885.1 Clostridia bacterium
AATCGTCGCCGCATCTGATTCTGCCGCCTGCGCATAATCATACACATAAACCATTACCCTGGTTTCTTCGGAAGCATCAAGCACATGACAACACGACAGCACATAGCGTTCACCGCGCAAAATACTTTTTTCCGCTTCTCGCATCGTCACCGTGCCATAATTTTCTTCCAGCATACTCCGCACATCTTCCAGTGCCGAAAAATTTTTATCAGGCGCAAAATTGTATAAAACCACCGCAAAAACGATCAGAATTACACCGAAAACTGTCAAAATTTTTTTCATACTGCATACGCTCCTATCTTTTTATTTTTACTGCATCACTTCATAGACGAAAAATTTTCAAAAAAGTTTCCACTGTTTTCATCCCGAAAATCATTTGACACCCTTTGCGCTGCATGTTATACTCAACAAAAGACACACCCCCCGGGGGTGTGCAAGTTTCAAAATTATTTTGTGAAAAAAATTTCAGCTAAAGGCATTTTTGTTGTTTTTTCAGAAACAGAGGTGATAGATTATGATGGCAGACAAAGCCTACGTGACAAAATTATTAAAAACTGCACGAGGGCAGCTGGACGGTATTCTGAAAATGGTGGAAGAAGATCGGTACTGTATGGATATCTCCACACAGCTGATGGCCACGGAAGCAATGCTCAACAAAGTGAACAAAGAAATTCTCACCGCCCATCTGAAACATTGTGTGAGCAATGCTGAAACCCGTGAAGAGCGCGATCAGAAAGTGGACGAGCTGGTGAATATGCTGGGTAAATTAATGAAATGACAATTTTTTCACACATTTACTGCAAATAATACACACATTTCATCAGAATTGTGCACAAATTTGTGTAAAAGGCATCGAGTTTTCCACAGAGTTATCCACAGCCTGTGCGTAACTTGCGAATTTTCCGCCTTGTACGCTTGTGAAAAAATCCTGTGATGTGTATAAATATGACGGAAATGTTTGACACATTTTAGTTTGTGTTTATCGATTGCTCCAAGTCATGAATTTTTAACAACGAGGTGATTTTTTTGAAAGAAAAATTTGATGTGACAGGCATGACCTGCTCCGCCTGCTCTTCCCGTGTGGAAAAATGCGTGCGCCAGTTAGAAGGCATGGACGATGTCACCGTAAATCTTTTGACCAACAGTATGCAGGTAGAATTTGACGAATCTAAGCTTTCCACCGATGATATTATCACTGCTGTTACCCAGGCCGGATACGGCGCCAGTGTAAAGATGGACAGCGTACAGCCCCATACTGTACAGCAAGCAGCATCCGTAAACCGGGAAAACCCTATGGAGACACAATTAAAAGAAATGAAGCACCGACTCATCGTGAGCTTTGTTTTTCTGATTCCGCTGATGTATGTATCCATGGGACATATGATTGGCCTGCCCCTTCCTTCGTTTTTAAGCGGACACGCCAACGCCATCAGTTTTGCATTTACACAATTTCTGCTGGCACTGCCAATTGCCTATGTCAACCGTAAATTTTATATCAAAGGCTTTGGCTCACTAGCCCACGGCGCACCCAACATGGACAGCCTGGTAGCCATCGGCTCCACAGCGGCAATGGCTTATGGCATATTCGCCATTTATCGGATGAGCTACGGGCTGGGGATCGGTGATATGGC
>JAFQHQ010000022.1 GCA_017397885.1 Clostridia bacterium
CCCATTGATAACCACCCTTTCCCAAAAGTCCTTTACATAGGAATTTTCTTTAAGTTCTTGCACATAATGATCATAAACATCATGTGCAAATTTCCACTGTACCTCATTTTTTGAAATACCGTTTTCAATGTCAACCAAAAAGTCAATGAGAAAACGTCTGCATTCTTTAACATCCATCTTGTGAATTTGCTTTTGCATGGGAGCCAGCATTTCAAAAAGCTTTTTATTGAGCCATTTTATGACAAAGGCAAGAATTGCTCCCACAGCACCGATAAATGAGGCAAGATATATAACATTATCAAAAAAATCTGTCATATAGTCACTTCCTCTTCTTCGAGAACATCAACGAGCCTGAATCTGTGATATATGATTCCGTCCGTCTGTTCGTAATAGCTTTCAATCATCTTGCCTTCAATCTCTTCGGGTATTTCATCTTCAATGACTTTGTCAGTGTAGCCCACAAGGGCGTATTGTTCGGGTGTGGGGTTTGCGATAAAAATTTTTATACCTTTTTCGGGAGCAGAAATTAACTGCTCATTTTCTACTTTATAAAACATGAAAATCTCTCCTTATCTTTTAATATATTTACCTTTTATGTTTGACGGCAATATGCCCGTGTCAATCTCAACAATGCTTGTTTTTGCGGGGAGTGAGGGCAGTTCGCACTCAACATCTTCAACTGTATCAACTCTTTTTACTTTCTTTGCTCTGAAGTCAAGCACATCTTCATTTCGAAGTGGTTCGTCGAGATACACGTTGGTTGTTTGCGATTTAATGTATGGTTCGAATTCTACGTCTTCAGGTATAACTGACACCATCACGTTTTTGAAGATGTATTGTTTTTTAGCTTCCGGATTATTAATATATAATCGCAAGGTCAAACGATCGTTTTCATTTCGATTGGGAATGGTTGCTGTGATGAACCGTCTTCCGTTTATGAGAAATAACGAACCGGACACTGCTGATCTTTCTTGACCGTTTTCAGTGCATACTACAAAACGAGTGTTACCAACACTCTCGTTGTTCTCCAAATTAATTTCAAACGACAACGTAAGTCGTTTGCCGGCGTATTGCGATAATAACCCCATATCCATGTGAACAGATGATGGATTAGCTGATGCTGTCCACATAATGTCAGACTCAGTACGGATAATGTCCATACTTCCTGACACGTTTGCGTTAAATAGAGACCTTGAATTAACGCAATCAAATACATTCTTCCCCCTAACCGTCATGGGAATTTTGTATTTGTCCCCTTCGACATCGCCCACACCGCCATCAGTACCATACACCTCAAGTTTTTTCATTTTCTTATTTCTAACACAGTTTTCAAGCACAAGAGGAACACCTTCGGCATCTGCTGTCTTGTCAGAATGGGTAAGCCCCCAATTGACATAATCTCTTAAGGTCTCCATTAAGCCACCTCCGAAACCGTATATTCAGAATATTTAACTATCCAAATACTGCCGTTATATTTAGCATAGATTTCATATCCTGTGTTAACTTCGGGAATAAGGTCGAAATCAGACGTGTTTGTTGTATCGACAGTGAGATTTGTTGATGTTTCTGCACATTCAAACGTTATATAGATTACATCACCGTCATTTGCCACAGTAGGGAATGCAAGAGTTATGTTTGGCTGAGTGGTGAAATTGTATGTCACATTTGGCGCAAGGGTAGATGGCATCACATACACGGGGTGAGGGCGAAGCTCTTCCTTAGTCGCATAGAAATCCGTAATATAATTACCGTTGGTATCGGTCAATGCCTGATTGGCGAAGTCGGCAACCGGAACATTGACCTCGCCGTTCATAATATTGTCCACACCACTCTGTGCGGTGTAGATTTTCGAACCTTGCTTGTCCACGGTGTCCCACAACTCATTATATGCTTCAACTATGTTGCTTTTGGCGCTCTGAATCGAGGCAATGTCGCCAAGGTCAGCCTCGATCTTACCAATCTTGCCCACATCGGATTTCTCGCTATCCGTCAGATGCTTTTCATCGGGAAAAGCGTTTTGCCTGTGATTTGCGAATTCTTCCGACTCAGCTTCTACAACAGAATTAAGTGATTCAAAATCCCGCTTGTGTGATTCCAATTCGCTTTTCGTGTCCGAAGCTTTTTGGTCAACAAGATCAATTTTTGAAGCATTTGCTTCAATCTGCGACCGTGAAATAATCAAAGCATCGCCGAGGGCACTGATTTCTGAAGCTACAGCATGGTTTGCTATGGCGTTGTCGCTTGAGGAGTCAAGCATTGTGTCAATCTTGGGCTTGTTTTTTATGAAGGCGTCGGAGGTGTCGTCCTCCTCATTCCAATCAGCCTGCACATTAACTTGTGCACCGTCTTCGATGCCGGCAAGTTTCCCCTCGTTTTTCGTTGTAATAGACGAAACGCAGTCCAGGCTCATGAGAAGTTTTGTAAGTATGCTTGGCTCGGAACCCACAACATTTGCACTAAAGGTTGCAGAATCAATACTTTCAGATACAAACAGTCTGCCTTCTTTTGAATACCACACCGAATCGGTTTTGTCATCGGTATATTTGTATGCGGCAATCTGATAGATGACAGCACCGTCCGAGGCTGTGATTTCTTTTCCGATGTTCCACAAAAGCACGGTGTTGCCGTTTTCGTCACATTCTTTTGTCAAAATCTCTCCGTCGGTGGGAATAACATGTACATAACCGCCTATGTCGGTTATAATCATCATTGTATATTCGTCAAAGTTTTTGCCCGTCAAAAATTTAATCCGGTTAAAACCGTCGGTGAATTGAGTTGTGTGCGGAGACGCACTGTCAATGCCGCACTGCGCATCAATGATGCAACAGTTTTCAGATGATTCATTGCTCATATGCTAACCATTCCTTTCGTTGTAATTTTAATGTTTTGCGGATAGCTCTTTTTAAGAAGTGCAAATCCGTTCATCACAGTGTCAATTGCCGCAAGGGCTTTGAATGCGTTTTCTTCGTCTTTTTCAAACCTCATTGCACAATATCCTTTGAAAAAAGTGTATCTAAAATTTTGGAGTTTTAGTTTTTCGAGAGTTTTCAGCAAGGTGAAAGCGAGTGTCGAAACACTGCAGCAACAAAGGTCAATGTCGTTCACTCTTTTTGTTGAGCTGTGTCCCGAAATGACAATTTGGGTTGTTTTTTCATTGGTAGTCAATGTGATTTCGGTCAAAAGTTACCCCTCCTTTTTGCTTCATCAAGGGTGACTTTGCCCGGGAGATTTTCTCTGTAGGCTTTTATTGCATAGGATTCACCGTCATCGGTTTCACTTTTTTTGAAATCTGTTTGAGAGCTATGGGGGAGAATGGCGAAATTTTTTATTTTTTCGACAATTCTGTCTTTGCCTTCAAAGCTCATCATTTCAAGGCACAAGAGTGCCTGTTGAGCCATTTCGGGGTTAAACATTCCCAGGTTATACATCTCTTTTGCCAGTTCGTTTTGAGAAGAGGTTGAAAAAGGATTGCTTTTCTGACTGGCAACCGTAATGTCAAAAACGGGCTTTTTTATGGCGACAATGCATTTTTTGTCGTCGGAATATTTCACTTTTTCTTTCAGAGCACTGTTTGAAAATGATGAAAAAGAAAAGTTTTCTCCGGGCGCGGTAATTCTGAAAAAGCGCGGTTCGTCATAAAATTGTCTGATTAGTTCAATGATAAAATAGTTAATTTTTTTAAAAGCCCTGTAAGAGCTTTTTATCATGTCTCTCGACAGTTTGCTTCCCGCTTCCTGCAAAGCGGCAATAGCACTTGCGGCTGTAACACCGCCCGATGTTCCGCCCTGGGAAACATCTCTTGTTCCCGAGGTTTCTTTCAGTTCGTCGATTTTCAGATTCATCAGGTTTATGACACTTCCGTCAAGCTGAGAAACGTTGATTTCACGAATACTGCGATCATCCAGTGAGCCGGAGGTGTGAACAAATTCCTTTGACCAGTCGGCAAATTCTTCTTCGTTGATTCCGGCACTGTCCGAAATGAAAAATCGTCTTCGTCCCGACTGAAGAGCGTTTTTTATGACAATCTGATTAAGCTTGTCGATATACATCTGAACATCTTTGAGGACATCCACATATCCAAATCCGCATGGTGTGCCCTCGTCCGAAAACAAAACATCAAACACAAAGGGGTATTTCCCGTGGTCATAGAAGCCTCTTTCAAAGAGCTCGGGGTCGTTTTCCGATGCATACAAAACCGTGTTGTTTACAAATTTGCAATAGTGAACAATTTCACGGCTTCCCACACTTTTTTTGTAGTACCAGTCAACCACTGCACTTTTGTTTTCGGTGTCAACATTGTCGTCATAAACATATTTTGCAATGTCAATATCCGACTGCCCGAGAGTTCCCTCAAGCCAAGGATATTTTTCGACCAGCGCTTCGTTTGATTCAAGTTCTACCGTAAAAACATTGCGGCTTTGCTGAATGTTTTTGATGCCGCTTTCCCAGAACATGTTCAAAATGTCAATTTGCCTGATGTCAATGTCTCCCAGACCGTTTTCCATAGAGCTGTTCCAAAATACTCCGTAGCAGCCTGTTCCGGTTTTTAGCTTGTACCACCACACATCGGAATAAGTCGATTCAAAATCGTTATATTCCAAAATGACCGGCAAAACCGACGAAAGCTTTGAGGCACACTCCGAGTCGCTGTCTTCACGGGGCAAAACACATGGCTCGGGAAAGCTGTCCATTGCGTCGGCATGCTTGTTTGCAATGCAGTTAAAAAGCCATGCGGAACTCGGAGTGGGGTCTGTGGGGTTTGTTCTTTCCATGAGGTTCCAGTGTTGCAGTTTCCACCATTGCTCGTTTTCCACAATGCGCCTTTCAAGATTGAGCTTACCCTGCTTGTATTTGTGCAGGGTTTCGGCGGCTTTTGCAATCTGCTCCTTTCCGATTGGCAGCACCGTGCTCATATACGGTGCTTTGTCAAAATTATTCATATAGCATTCTCCTTTCTTTTGACACATTTTAATTGTACAAAAACTTCACCATAATTTTCTTGATTAAAAACAAAAAAACGAACAGCCTTCAAACCCTTGAAAATCATGAGCTTGAAGGCTGTGTCAGATGCAAAAAGACGTGATGGGTATATCTTTAACGATCAACACTAAAGGCGGGCTTGAATTATAAATTTCGCTTCACTCATCGTTAAAATGCTCGAAAATATTCCCATATTCTCTGCGTTTTGCCTTGATTGAGACATAATTTATTGTTTTAAAACTTCAAATGACCTTAAATGAATGAATTTTTGTGGTTGCAATTTTCCCACCGCAGTTGACAATTACAAATAAATGTTGTAAACTATAATAGAATAGTTGTATTATAAATATATTTAATATATACGGGAGGAATAAATATGGTTTGCAAGGTATGTAAAAGAGAGATAGATTCTCCGGTTTGTTCTTTTTGCGGCGAAGACAACACACCCTGGATTAATGCCGCAAAAGATGCAGACCCCGAGCCCGAAAAATCGAATCCTGCGCCAACAGATGACGGCTCTTCAAAGCCCGCTGTCCGAAAATATAAGGTTGACTATAAAAAGCTTGTCAGATTGCTCATAGCTCTGACGGTAGTCATTGTTTTTGTTGTGCTTGTTGTGTCAATGTTTTCATCGGACAAAAAGAAACAGCCCAAGATTTCGGATACTCTGTTTACCAATGACATGATTGCTGTAAAAAGCGGTTCGGAATGGGGATACATTAATTCCGAAAATATTGGAGGCTATGCAATTGCACCACAATATAAATATGTCACCGACTATTCGGACGGCATTGCATTTGCATACATCGGCAACAAATATGCCGTTATCAACAAGGAGGGTCAGCTTCTTACGGAGCCTTCTTTCGAAGCTGTGGGCGGTGTATCCGAAAACGGATATTTTGCAGTGAAAACAGGCGGCAAATGGGGTTACATCGACAAATCCACCATGGGATTTGCCATTGAACCCAAATATTCGACAGCGGGAGTATTTACAGATGACATTGCCCTTGTTTCGGTAAACGGTCTATATGGCTACATCGGCACAGACGGAGAGTATGTTATTGCTCCGCAATATGATTTTGCCCTCGGTTTCTCGGACGGTTATGCGGCAATTCACAGCGGCGGCAAATGGGGTTATATAACCAAAAACGGAGATGCCGCAATTGAACCGGTCTATGACGAGGCACAAAACTTTGAAAACGGACTTGCAATTGTATGCTACTTTGGTGATTACGGCGTTATAAACACAGACGGTAAATTTGTCATTGAACCTCAGTTTGATGCCATGGCTTCCTTTGATGTGTCGGGCAACTCAAAAATTAAGCTTGGCGATAAATTCGGATATGTCAACAAAAAAGGCAATTATGTCATTAATCCGCGTTTTTCTGCTCTCGGCGATTTTGACGGCGAAAAGCTCACATATGCCGCAGGCAGTGACGGCAAATTCGGATTTATAAATAACAAAGGCGAATTTGTTGTTGAACCCCAGTTCGAAGATGCCGGCAATTTTTACGGTGGTCTTGCTCCCGTGAAGAAAGACGGCTTGTGGGGCTATGCAGATTCCAAAGGAAAAATGGTTATTGAAGCAAAATATTATGAAGCATTACGTTTCTACGGAGACGGCTATGCAGTTGTTTCAGACGAATCCGGTAAATATCAGATTATAGACAAAAACGGAACAAATCTTTTGAGTTCGGGTGTCAGTGTAGACAAGGTTTTGATTGCGGACTGATACTAAAACCTTGTAATAACTGAAAGGCAGATGATTAAAATGAAATGTCCACATTGCGGCAAAGAGTCTTCCGGCACAAAATGGTGCGAAAATTGCGGTATGCAGTTGACCGATTTTGCAAACAGTCAAAATTCGAACAATTTAAATTATGACGAAAGAAATGCCTATGATGATTCCGCACCTTTTGACGACAATGAGCAATATTATGAAAACGAAGAATTTGATGAATATGAAGATTTTGATGAATATGATGACCGTGAACCCGGTTCAAACCGCGGACTCAAAATTACCCTTGCCGTAATAGCTCCGCTGGCAGTCATTGCCATCACAGTTGCCATACTCATTTTTACCGGTGTTATCAGCTTTGGTGACCCCAAGCCTCAAAATGCCGATGAAAAAAAGTCCGCTTCAAATTCATCTTCGGCAGAAATTCTTGAAAACGAAGAAGTGAATACTCTCATCAAAAACGGACAGTACTATATGAGTATAGGTGATTATGATTCTGCCGAAACAGTATACAAAACCATCATCGACAAAAACACCGAACATGAAGAAGCGGCGGTTGTTTATGAAATTTTGTATAACTATAACCGTGCATTAAAAAAGCTCGAAAGCAAAAAATATGAAGATGCAAGAATACTTTTTGATAAAATTCCGCCGGAATATACAGACTATGAAATCAGTGAGGATGTAGACAAACTCGATGACGAAATCATACGTTATGAGGTTGCCAATGCCACATTTGAAAATCTTAAAACCTTTATTGAAGACGGTGACTATGAGTCTGCACTTGAGGTTGTTGATCTCATAGACGAAGCATATCTCAGCTCCGAGGATGTCAAAGCTCTTGACCGCTACCGTGATGAAATTGCAGATGCCACCGAAGAAGATGACAAATCTGAAAAAAGTGACGGCACAACACTTTCGGAAAGTGAAGCCGAAAAGCTTATTGAAAATTATGTTCATGCATACATAAAAGCTGTCAACGAAAACGATTTTATGAATGTTGCACCATACCTGAGCGGCAAGTTTTATGAAGATCAGGAACGTGTCGTAGAGTGGTATGCAGAAAACGGCGACACCGAGGAATTTAATTATTTCAATTTCCACGAGCTTCGTAAAACAGCTTCCAAACAGTGGGAGGCAGATGTCACCGAAAGCATAATTGTTTATCATTCCGACGGAACGCAAGACACAAGTGTCAAAAACTGGACATATACCATTGAATACATAGGTGCAAAATTCTATCTCACAAACATAGAAGCAACACCGGACAGTAGCCTTGACGAATAACACTTCAGTGTTGGTTGTTAAGCCTACACAAGCAGAGCCTTCGGAAGGAGAATAATTGTTGAAGAATAAATACGAAGCCTTAAAACAAAAAATAAACTATCACAGCCATCGCTATTATGTGCTCGATAACCCCGAAATCACCGATGCCGAATATGATGCTCTCATGCGTGAGCTTTTGGAAATCGAAAGGCAAAACCCCTCATGGGTAACAGCCGACTCACCCTCTCAAAAAATTGGCGGAACCGTTCTTTCGGGCTTTGATACAGTTGAGCATACGGTTAAAATGCAAAGCCTGCAGGACGCTTTTTCAAATGATGAGCTTCGTGAATTCGACTCCCGTGTAACATCGGCTCTCGGGCGCAAAGCACACTATTGTGTTGAACACAAAATAGACGGTCTTTCAGTTTCTCTTGAATATCGTAACTCTCTGTTTGTCCGCGGTTCAACCCGTGGAGACGGAAGCGTGGGAGAGGATGTAACCGAAAATTTAAAAACCGTTATGTCAATTCCCCTAAAACTCAACGTGGATGTGGACTATCTTGAAGTACGCGGAGAGGTTTTCATTTCCAAAAAGAACTTTGAAAAGCTCAACACCCAAAGAGAGCTTGACGGCGAGCCAACCTTTGCCAACCCCCGAAATGCGGCGGCAGGCTCACTTCGTCAGCTCGATTCTTCCGTTGCGGCAAAAAGAGGACTGGACATTTTTGTTTTCAACATTCAGCAGATTGAGGGAGTGGAAATCAATTCTCACATTGAGGGTCTGCGCTTTCTTCGTGATGCAGGCTTTAAGGTCATTTTAAATGACAAAGTTTTTGAAAATATTGAAGATGCCATAGAAGAGGTCGAAAAAATCGGCTCCGAGCGCACAAGTCTTCCCTTTGACATAGACGGTGCCGTAATCAAAATCAATGAACTTTCCGACCGTGAAATTCTCGGTTCAACAGCCAAAACTCCACGCTGGGCAATAGCTTTTAAATATCCTGCCGAAAAAAAGGAAACCAAAATCCGTGAAATCACGGTGCAGGTTGGCAGAACGGGGGTTCTTACTCCCAATGCGGAGTTCGACACGGTTTCTCTTGCAGGCACCTTTGTGAGCCGTGCAACACTTCACAATCTTGATTTCATTCGTGAACGTGACATTAAACTTGGCGAC
Source organism: Clostridia bacterium (assembly GCA_017397885.1). GTDB lineage: Bacteria > Bacillota > Clostridia > UMGS1810 > UMGS1810 > RGIG1828. The sequence continues at coordinate 9,159 of JAFQHQ010000022.1, forward strand.
ACCGTTGTTGTGTACAAGGCAGGGGATATCATCCCCGAGGTTTTGGAGGTTGTGAAAGATAAGCGTGACGGCTCCGAAACAGAATTTTTCATGCCGAAAACCTGCCCTGCATGCGGTGCTCCCGTCACACGAGACGAGGGCGAGGCGGCATATCGTTGCACCGGTGCGGACTGCCCGGCACAGCTTGAACGCACAATAACACACTTTGTTTCAAGAGATGCCATGGACATTGAGGGCATGGGACCTTCAATTGTGGCACAGCTTCTTGAGCGTGGACACATAAAAAACAGCTCCGACATATATTATCTCAGCAAAGAAACAATTTCTTCCATGGATAAGCTTGGCGAAAAAAGTGCCGACAATCTTCTTGCGGCAATCGAAAAGTCAAAGTCCAACGACCTTTCAAGGCTCATCTATGCTCTCGGCATCCGCCACATCGGTATTGGAGGAGCAAAGGCAATCTGCAAAAAGCTGAAAAATATTGATGCCTTTTTCACTGCATCAGCCGATGAACTCACGGTGATTGACGATGTTGGTGCAATCATGGCACAGAGCGTTGTTTCGTTTTTTGCCCAGCCTCATGTTAAAGACATGACAGAGCGCATGAGGGAAGCAGGCGTTAACATGGAATACATTGAAGAAGAAATGCAAGGCAACAACCTTGAGGGCAAAACAATTGTTCTCACGGGCACACTTCCCACCCTTGGCAGAAAAGAAGCCTCCGAGCTCATCGAAAAAAACGGCGGCAAGGTATCGTCATCGGTTTCCAAAAAAACTTCCTTTGTTCTGGCAGGCGAAGAAGCCGGAAGCAAGCTCGACAAGGCAAAGGCTCTCGGCATTCCCGTTGTGGACGAAGAAGAGTTTTTGAAGATGCTGTAGGTGTTGTCATGTTTGTTATGATATATAATACAATATAATAATGGAGGTATAATTATGGAATACATTATAAATCTCACATGGGACGGCGAGGCAGGTGTGTGGATTGCCGAGAGTGACGATATTCCCGGTCTTGTGCTTGAATCAGGTTCATATGATGCCTTGGTAGAACGTGTTCGCTTTGCAATTCCGGAACTAATTGAACTAAATAAACCGGTTGCTGTTGCTCCCACCATAACTTTTTTGTCTAAAAGGCAGGAAAGGATAGCACTCTGATGGCAGAATATGAAAAGAAAGTAAGAAAACTACTCATGGAATATGGGTGCACTTTTGTTCGTCATGGTAAAGGTGATCATGATATATGGTACAGCCCCATTCTCCAAAGGCATATTACTGTTGATTCGAAAATCAAATCTCGTCATACGGCCAATGCCATCATGAAACAAAGTGGCATAGACTTTAAGTTTTAAAGATTGCGGAATTTTCTTTCGTTAATTTTACAAAAGGTGAGAAAAGCATATGAAGCTTAAATTCATTTTTTTAACGTTAATAATAATCCTTTCGCTCTTTTGCGTTTCGGCTTTTGCCGCAGAGGGCGACTACATTGTTATTCTCAAAGAAGAACATGCATCAAATGCCGATGTTTTGTCGAATCTTGAGCCCATCATTCCCGAGGAGAGGATGTATCTTTTGAAAGACAGCTCCAAGCTGGATTTCATTACTACCTTTGCAGAGCATATTGAAGAAGATCTTCCCGTGGATGTGTCATTCCCCGACCCGGACCCGATGCTTTTTACTGCTCCCGAAGATGCTTCCTATTCAAGGCAGTGGAATCATACACTGATAAATCTTCCTGCGGTATTTAACATGGAGACCTACGGTAACGATGTAAGAGTTGCAGTCATAGATTCGGGTTGCAATGTGAATCACCCCGACCTCAAGGATAGAGTTTTAACCGGCAAAAGCTATATTACCGGCACCACCGATGTCACAGACAATGTTGGTCACGGAACTCATGTCAGCGGAATTATTGCCGCAACCATGAACGATGTGGGCATTTGCGGTGTCAGTCCAAAGGCAAAAATTGTTCCCCTCAAATGCTTTGACACCGGAGCTACCACCACAATAGCCATGCTTTCTCAGGCAATCAATGATGCGGTTGATGTTTACGACTGCAAAGTCATAAATATGAGCTGGGGAATGTCATACAATTATTCTTCTGTCAGAACTGCATTAAATCATGCCTTTGAGAAAGGAGCTATCCTCGTTGCATCATCGGGCAATGCCGAAAACGGTGCAAGCCCCGATGCAATTTCCTATCCGGCATATTACACCACGGTGTTTTCCGTTGCCTCGGTAACATCTTCAGGTGTAAGAGCCTCTTATTCCTACTATAACGACGGTGTAACCGTTGCGGCGCCGGGAAGCGGGATTTACAGTGCCTATAAAACCGGCTACGGCTCAATGAGCGGAACTTCCCAGGCGGCACCTCATGTTGCAGGCCTTGCGGCACTCGCTCTTTCAATCAATCCAAACCTTAGCCCCAATGATTTTGCTGTCATCCTCACCTCCACCTGCACCGACAAGGGCGACGAAGGCTATGACACGCACTATGGCTATGGTCTTGTGAATGCCGAAGCAATGGCTGAAAAAGTGATAGATACCATTCCGCTTTATGTGTCTCCCATCAACACTGCATACGGCAAATCCGCATTCTACATTGAGAATAATTCCGATACCGAAATTAATGCCACAAGTATTTTTGCTCGTTATGAAGATTCGGGTCTTTCGGGAGTTAATGCTTTGGACATAAGCCTTTCAAAGGGCGAAGGCAAACGAATTGAAGCAGACTTTTTGTATTCAAAGCATTTTTGGTGGAAATCTCTTCAAAATCCTGTCCCGATTGTTATAAAGAGCATAGTAAATGAGGAATAGTATTTCAAATTGAAAATTATCGAGCTGTTTGAAAAACAATAATGAAAATCAACCACGGGACATTCCCCGAAAACACATATGAACTTTCGCATGCGAATTTCGAAAATTTACTGTCTCACACGAACCGCTCCGCATCGCATCAACCAAATGCGTGCTCGCTAATTTTGGCTATTTACGGAAATTGATTTACGCCAAAATTTTTCGGTGCGACAGCAAATTTTCGAAACCGTTCGTATGACTGTTTTCTGAAAATGCCCCGTGGTCGATTTTGCCGAGTTTGTGCGACTTTCAAACATTCGAGTGAGGCACAAATGTGAAGTTTTGAAATTATTTATAATCTTAATCACATTAACACCAA
>JAFQHQ010000193.1 GCA_017397885.1 Clostridia bacterium
CAAGTGGCATAAACCGAACAAACTGCGTTCCGTCGGGGCGTGTTTCGGCAACAAAGTTTTGTGTTGTTTTAAATCTGCCGCCGATGGATTTATCAGAATACTGATAAAGGTCACGATGCAACTGCAAAATATATGATGATTTCAAAGGAATATATTCATAGCTTTCGTGTATTGTATTCAGCACATCACGGTAACCCATGATTTCTTCTTCGTCACGGTTGCGTGGAGTGGTTTTGTCATCACAAAGCTGCTTAATTCTTGTGCTTGTGGTTACAATGCCTTCGATTTTGTTGGATGCTTCGGTGCTTTGCACCTTTGCAATTTCAACCAACCGGTCAAGCACTGCAGGCTTTTGTCTTAAAAACAATTCCTGCCGTCCTTTGTATTCATGTATCTGTGCAACGAGTCCCAGAATTTCACTATCCCAGGAGATATTTCGTAAATTATCGTAGTTAAAGGCTCTCATTCAATCAACCACCTTTCTTTGCGATCAATTATATCATAAAATTGGTCGAATGTCAATGCGTTCAGACAAATATTCGACCAATAATACTTAAATATTGGTTGAATGTAAACTTTGTTGGTTGAAAGTTTAATTTATTATATGCGGAAAATAGAAGTATTATTTTGGAGAAAGAGGTTATGTCTACAAAATAGAACAAACCAAAATGTAGTTGATTTTTATGAAAATGTAGACAATGCTTTCGGAAAAAAGTTTATGTGCAAATAGGATAAAAAGGCTCAAATGAATTGTTTTCTGCACTTTATAAAGCATTTTGTGCATATGTCAGGTTGACATTTGTGACAAAATGCTTTATTATATAATACGGATTATAACTACAGGAGGTTTATATGGAAAAGATAGTCGGTATTATAAATGATGCACTTTATGGATATATCCTCATAATTCTGCTTGTTGCCGGCGGATTATACTTCACAATTCGTTCTAAGTTTGTTCAGTTCAGAATGTTCAAAGAGCAGTTAAAGGTTCTTGGTGAAAAGCCCAAGGATAAAAACGGTGTTTCATCTTTTCAGGCGCTCATGGTTTCCACAGCATCCAGGGTTGGAACAGGAAACATTGTAGGTGTGGCATCTGCTATATGTCTCGGAGGTTTCGGCTCGGTTTTCTGGATGTGGGTAATTGCCATAGTCGGCTGTGCATCGGCATTTTTTGAAAGCACCCTTGCTCAAATTTTTAAAAAGAAAACAAATGATGGCTGTCTTGGCGGTCCTGCATATTACATTGAATCTGCAATAGGAAGCCGCAAACTTGCAGTTGTATTTTCGATTTTTCTCATCATAACCTACGGAGTAGGTTTTAATATGCTTGCATCCTACAACTTGCAGTCAACCTTTTCCGGCTATTCCTTTTACAGTGAAAATGCCAAAATAGTCCCCTGGATAATCGGCGCAGTTGTTGCAGCTCTTGTGTGTCTTTGCCTTTTCGGAGGAGGAAAGCGAATCATAAAGGTGACAGAACTTCTTGTGCCTGTTATGGGTGTGGCATATGTTCTTGTGGCACTTATTGTTGTTGGAATGAATATAACCGCGCTTCCCGGTGTGTTTAAGCGTATTTTTTCAGAAGCTTTTGATTTTAATGCAATTTTTGGAGGGTTTACGGGTTCGTGCATTATGTTTGGAATAAAAAGAGGCCTATTCAGCAACGAAGCAGGCGTTGGTTCTGCACCAAATGCTTCGGCTTCGGCAGATGTGAGCCATCCCGTTAAGCAGGGGCTTGTTCAAATGTTTTCGGTGTTCATCGACACCATAATCATTTGTTCTGCAACGGCTTTTCTTTGCATGTGCTCCGGTGTTGAACCAACAAAGGCACTGGAGGGTGCACCTTATGTACAGGCTTCCGTAAAAAATGTTCTCGGCGATTTCGGACCTTTGTTCATAACTGTTGCAATGTCACTTTTTGCATTCACAACACTCATCGGTAATCTTTTTTATGTTGATAAGGGCATCAATCACATAATCGGTCACACTCCCGGAAAGAAAACCAAAATCTTTACCAACATAATTGCTTCTATGCTAATCCTCATTGGTGCGGTTTTAAGCGCCGACCTTTTGTGGGGTGTTGCCGACATAACCATGGGAGCAATGACACTTATCAATATGCCTGTTATTATTATTCTGGGCAAATATGTTATGGATGCTCTCAAGAATTATATTAATCAGAGAAAACAAGGACGCAATCCTGAATTTAAGGCAAAAGATATTGGCATTGAAGATAAAGTTGACTACTGGAAATAACAAATAATAGTTGCAATTTTTTGCAAAATGTGAGATAATACAAAAATAATACATTTTACGGAGGACATAGTTTATGGAAAAAAGAAGCAGTTTTTCCGGAAAAATCGGATTCATAATGGCAGCTGCCGGGTCTGCGGTTGGTCTCGGAAACATATGGAGATTTCCCTATCTTGCCGCACAGTATGGCGGTGGAATTTTCCTTTTGGTGTACATTGTTCTGGCAGTTACTTTTGGTTTTGCACTCATGACAGCCGAGATTGCCATCGGCAGAAAAACCGGACTCAGTGCGGTGGAAGCATACGGCAAGCTTCATAAAAAGTGGAAGTTTCTTGGTTATCTTGCCGCTATTGTTCCCATCATCATTTTGCCGTACTATTCGGTAATCGGCGGGTGGGTTGCAAAGTATATGTGGGCATTCATGTCCGGTGATGCGGCAGATACAGCAGGAAATATTGTGACATCGGCAGGAGCAGAGGTTTCGTATTTTGAAAGCTTCATTGCAGGAGTTGGTGAACCAATCGGATGGTTTGCTCTTTTCCTTGGTTTTACTGCAGTTGTAGTGCTTTTTGGTGTTGAAAAAGGCATTGAAAAGGTTAGTAAAATAATGATGCCGGTGCTGATTGTGCTATCTGTTCTCATTGCAGGTTATGCTCTTTGCATGGATGGCGCAATGGAAGGACTCAAATATTATATTGTTCCGAATTTTAGCCATTTCTCTGTCAAAACAGTGCTTGCCGCCATGGGACAATTATTCTATTCTATGTCGCTGGCCATGGGAATCATGATAACCTACGGTTCATACATGAAGAAGAAAGACAGCATTGAATCATCTGTTCGTCATATTGAAATCTTTGATACAGGCATTGCTTTTCTTGCCGGTCTCATGATTATTCCTGCCATATTTGCGGTTGGTGACCCCGAAACTCAGCTTACAAAAGGCCCCGGGCTCATGTTCATTGTGCTTCCAAAGGTTTTTGAGGCTATGCCCGCAGGTGAGATTGTTGGTGCTGCATTTTTTGTCATGGTTTTGTTTGCGGCTCTTACGTCGTCAATTTCGCTTATGGAAACCATCGTTTCATTGTTTATGGATAAGTTCAAAATGGGCAGAAAAACAGCATGCGTTGTTGTTATAGGCATATGTATTTTGCTTGGGCTGCCGTCTTCACTCGGAAACGGTCCCTTGGCATCGGTAAAAATAATGGGACTTGCATTCCTTGATTTCTTTGACTTCATCAGTAACAGCGTTCTCATGCCGATAGTTGCGCTTTTCACTTGCATCTTTGTTGGCTATGTCATCAAAACGAAAACTGTTGTAGATGAGGTTGAAATACACAACTGCAAGTTCAAATCGAAAGGTCTTTTTACAATTGTTATAAAATACTTTGCTCCCATTTGCATTGTGCTCATTTTGGCAACTTCAATTGTTGATATAATCTACACACTAACAACCGGTTCATCCTGGCTTTGATATTAAATTAAACGGCTGTTGCGTTAAACGTTTTTGCGTTTAATACAACAGCCGTTTTTACATCTGTTAAATTGTTAAACTTGCTTCAACTGCATTTGAATCATATTTTTTTAAGACAACCGGCAATGTTTTGTGACAAATGTTGGTTTCGCTTTTGACTTTCACTTTAATGTAGTTGGTCATGTGACCTTCATACATTCCGTCACCACATTTCTGTTCAAACAAAACATCGTATTTTTTGCCCAGAAAACTATTAATATACTCTTTGTGAAGCTCGTTTGCCACTGCAATGAGCTCTTTTGCTCTTGCTTCTCTTTCTTTTTTCTCAATCTGATTATCCATGTCTGCCGCTTTTGTTCCGCTTCGCGGCGAAAAAGGAAAAACATGAACCTCGCTGAATGCAATTTCTTTCACAAAATCAAGAGTTGTTTCAAAGTCTTCTCTTGTTTCTCCGGGGAATCCGGTTATAATGTCGGTTGTGATTGCAGGGTTATCAAAAGCATCTCGAAGTCTTTTCACCGCCATGCGATATTCATTGGTTGTGTATTTTCGGTTCATTGCCTTCAGGGTTTTGTCGCATCCGCTTTGGAGTGAAATGTGAAAATGATCGCAAACCTTTGGATTTTTGCTGATTTCTTTCACAAAATCCTCTGTGAGGACTCTGGGTTCAACAGAGCCAAGACGCACTCTTTCAATGCCCTCTGTTTCCGACACGGTGTTTATGGCATCGATGAGTGAAAGGGACGGCAAATCTCTGCCGTATGAGCCGATGTGAATTCCGGTGAGCACAATTTCGGTATATCCGTTTTTGCTGAGGGTGAGAGCTTCTTTTTTAATGCTTTCCAAAGGTCTTGAACGCACCGGTCCCCTCGCATAGGGGATGATGCAATAGGAACAAAACTCCGTGCATCCCTCTTCAATTTTAACAAAAGCACGGGTTTTGTCTTCATATGATGTTATCCAAAGCTCTTCATATTGCCGTTCTTTCATAATGTCCTCAACATACGATTGCGTTTTGTTGTTCGTTTTGCATAGGTGCTTTTCAACCAGCTCCACAATGAGGTGCCTGTCTTTGGTGCCGAGAACAATGTCAACACCTTCGGTTTTGCTCACCTTTTCGGGTGCAATCTGACTGTAGCATCCCACAACAGCAATAAGAGCGTCGGGGTTTTTCTGATGTGCACGGTTAATCATCTGGCGGGATTTTCGCTCGCCGGTTCCTGTTACCATACATGTGTTAATAACATATATATCACATTTTTCGCCAAAGTCCGAAATTTCGTAGCCTGCATCTTTGAAAAGAGTTATCATGGCTTCGGTTTCATATTGATTGACCTTGCATCCGAGTGTGCAGAAGGATACTGTTTTCATATGTAAATCTCCTTGAATTATTTGAGTGTTTCAAATCATATTATACACTATTTACAAATATTTTCAAGTCTTTTTGAATTGGCTTGACATTAACCGAGATTAGTTGTATTATATTAATATGATATTGACATTAAGATATCAGTTAAAGATCAGGAGGTAAAAATCATGAAAACTTTTGAAGTAAAAATCAACTCCATTGGTGATGTTAAAAACTTTGTAAACATTGTGGGAAAATATGACTTTGATATCGATTTGATTTCTGACAGATATGTTGTAGATGCCAAATCAATCATGGGTATTTTCAGTCTTGATCTTACAAAACCCATCAAGGTTGAAGTTCACACAGATGATGCAGCTGCAATTGAAGCAGAATTAGCTCCGTATATGGCATAATTTCAAGAAAAGGGACTGTAAATTAATTCAGCAAATTCAGCAATTTAATTTACAGTCCCTTTTGGGGAATAGGAAAAAAGCTTCAGAATTGTCAAATCGAACTCAAAGCAAGGCAGAGCCTTGCTTTGAGTGGTAACCCGAAGCTGTACAAAGGTACTGCGAGTGGTGAGATTTGGCAAGAGCAAAAAGGCATATAATTGAAGAAAAACATCTTGAAACAGA
>JAFQHQ010000194.1 GCA_017397885.1 Clostridia bacterium
GGGAGCCTCACCCCGGCGTTGCTTCGCTCATGTCGTCGCAAAGTCATATCCCATTCGGACGGTCATTCAGTTGTCGGATGTAGAAAAACAAAAAGAGCCGCTTACACAGAGCATCAGAAATCGGCGGGAGCATAGCTCTCGCTTCAAAGTGATGTTCTATGTAATCGGCTCTGAAAATTCAAAGTCGGGTTCTGCTTTCTACAACTCCCGCCAACAGAACCAAAGGCGTGGTGGAGCAGTTCGGCACTTCCGGTGTGCCGATACCGTGTCGGGTGAAACCGACTTATGGTGGAACATTGGTATTCAGTTGTTTATGTAGCGGATTACCGCTGTGCCACCATTATACAGATACATCACTTGACCGTCAAGTTTCTGAATGTCTCTCACTATATTCAGAATTTCAAAGAGCAGTTTTCAACGGGATCGAAAAAAAGATCCCTCTACTGGTTAGGATATTTAGGAGCGAATTATCAACGGTTTTTGAAAGCCTTTCTTCATATACCTCCAGAAAAAACTTTCACATTCGCACCTTGCACAGAAGAATTTACTTTCAAGTGGAGCCGGTGAGAAACGCTTTTTGTCCATAGTTGTTTTCAAATGGTAGCCGGGGAAACCAAACTTTTTATGCGTGCGTCGTTTGCAATTTTTCAAAATGTTTCTTCAAGTGGTAGCCGACGGGATTTGCGTTTTGGGGAGTGCCCACAGAAAAAATCTCTCCCAGTGGTAGCCGACGAGAAAGGCATTTTTAGAATCATTTCAAGAAAAAATTCCAAAAAAATAATTCTGCCCAAGTTGGACAGAATTTTCAAAATCAACTTCCCGACAACTTGTCGGGAAGAAAAACCCAACCGCCAACCAAGTTGGTCGGAAGTCCAAAATCCAACTTCTGCCCAACTTGGGCAGAAGTTAAAAATCACTTCGCCGTAACTTGCGGAGAAGTGAAAATTGCAACTTCGACACAGGTTGTGTCGAAGTTAAATATTCGCAAAAGAAGAAAGGCACTAACCGCATCAGTTAGTGCCTTTTGTGAATTGTGCTTACTTGTTACTGTCTTCCGCAAAAGATTCCCCAGCGTTGACCAGCCCGAAATACTTTTCAAAGAATGTTTTCAGTTTTTCAATAACTGTCTGCTTCTTTTTATCACGTGAACCACCGCCGCCAAAACGGGAGACGGGCGGCATCAGACGGTCAACATCTGTGCCTGTTGTTTTGAGTACGCCATCACGAAAAGCGTTTTCAACAAACTTTCTGGTTTCTTCAGGCTTCAACTTTTCTTCTGCGATCAAGGCCTGAATATCGGTTTCACGCTGTTCTTTTACAAAACGCTGCCAATCTGCATTGACATCGGTTTTGGTGTTGATAGTAGCAATAAAGTTCTCGATCAGCTCTTTTTTCGATCTGAGCTGCAAACTCGACTTAATCGCCTTATCAATCGCAACGAGGATTTCTTTGTCTTCGCAGTTGCCGTCATGGTATTTCGCAACCAGCATCAGAATATAGTCGATGTTGACTTCAACCTGTTTGACAAGTTCCATTTCAAAGACAACATCATCCATGATGCTGTCTTTGCTTCCCGGCTTCGGCTTGATCTCATCGTACACATCGTGGTATGTACCAGTGTAGTCTTGGAAATCGATAGGAGACAAAATTTCGTTTCCGGCAAAGCGGTCAAAAGCTGACAGGATATTTCTCAGACGGAGAATATTACCGAACAGAACAATAAAATCTTTTTTGTTCTGCTCGCCGATGATAGGCTGCCCCAATGGGTATTTCTGCAGTAGCTCTGCGATACGTTCTTCATAGCCTTTCTGCTCACGTCCCTTGTCATCAACACAGCCATAGTAATAGTCTTCGTAGGATTTCAGAAGAACAATGCCATTGGCTTCTTTGTCACCGAATAAGGCGATGGCGTCGTTTGTCTCTTTTTCAAGATCACGGAAACAAACAATATTGCCAAAGGTTTTAACGGAGTTCAGAATGCGGTTGGTTCTTGAAAATGCCTGAATCAAGCCATGCATTTTCAAGTTCTTGTCCACCCAAAGAGTATTGAGTGTTGTTGCATCAAAACCCGTCAGGAACATATTGACTACAATCAGCAAATCAACCTCACGTTTTTTTACTTTGTCAGAGAGGTCTTTGTAATAGTCCTGGAAGCCCTTGCTGGAGGTGTCAAAGTTGGTTTTGAAAGTCTTGTTGTACTCGTCAATCGCCATGTCCAGAAAATCACGAGAACTCTGGTCAAGTCCATCGGTATCAAAACTTTCATCATCCAAGATGCCATCTGCGCTATCTGCTTCGTTAGGGGCAAACGAGAAGATAGTGGCAATCGTCAAAGCACGGTGCTGTTCTGCAATCTGCTTTTTCAGTTCCAAATAGTATTTTTTGCATAC
>JAFQHQ010000195.1 GCA_017397885.1 Clostridia bacterium
TGGTTCAACAAGGAGAAAACGAACTGATACCTGATTGACACTAAGACAATTATATCACGGGTATTATCAAACCGATTAGAAAAATTTTCAAGAGTTATTGGGGTTACTCTGAACACCTCAAAATATATTATACGAGGAGATAGATTTATGAAAATAGAAACAAAATGTATACAGTCGGGATACACTCCCGAAAACGGCGAACCGAGAGTTTTGCCGATTTATCAGAGCACAACATGGAAATATGGCACCACAGAGCAAATGGGAAAACTTTTTGACCTTGAAGAAAGTGGTTATTTCTATACACGTCTTGCAAACCCCACAAATGATGCGGTTGCCGCAAAAATTGCCGATCTTGAGGGCGGTGTTGCCGCAATGCTTACATCCTCCGGTCAGGCGGCATGCTTTTATGCAATTTTCAACATTTGTAATGCAGGGGATCATTTCGTATGTTCATCAAGCGTATACGGTGGAACATTCAATCTTTTCGGTACAACAATGAAGAAGCTCGGTATTGAAGTTACTTTTGTCGATCCCGACAGTGATGAAGCAACCCTCAATGCAGCCTTCCGTGAAAACACAAAGGCAATGTTTGGTGAAACAATTGCAAATCCCGCACTTGTTGTTCTCGACATTGAAAAATGGGCAAATATTGCTCACAGTCACGGGGTTCCCCTTATCATAGACAACACCTTTGCGACACCAATCAACTGCCGTCCCTTTGAATGGGGGGCAGACATTGTTGTTCACTCCACCACCAAATATATGGATGGTCATGCAACAAGTGTTGGCGGATGTGTTGTAGATTCCGGAAATTTTGACTGGGAAAAGAGCGGCAAATTCCCCGGACTCACAACTCCCGACGAATCCTATCACGGCATTACCTACACCGAAAAATTCGGTAAAGCAGCCTACATCACGAAGCTTACTGCACAGGTTATGAGAGATTTGGGTTCAATTCCTTCACCACACAATGCATTCCTTTTGAATTTAGGTCTTGAAACACTTTTCCTACGTATGGAGCGTCATTGCAGCAATGCTCAGGCAATTGCCGAATATCTTTCAAAAAATGACAAAATTTCATGGGTGAAATATTGCGGTCTCAAAGATGATAAATATTATGACCTTGCACAAAAATATCTTCCAAACGGTTCTTGTGGCGTAATTTCCTTTGGCGTCAAAGGCGGCAGAGAAGCTGCTGTTAAATTTATGGATGGACTTCGTCTTGCGGCAATTGTAACTCACGTTGCCGATGCAAGAACTTCTGTTCTTCATCCTGCAAGCCATACTCACCGTCAGCTCAATGACGAAGAACTTGTGGCGGCCGGTGTAACTCCCGACCTCATCAGATTTTCAGTTGGTATTGAAAATGTTGATGACATCATTGCCGACATTCAGCAAGCTCTTGATCAGATCTGATTTCAGAGGTGAATCATGCAAAAGAAAAAACAATTAATAGGCACTTTGTTTTTGCTTGCGGCGGCAATTGTGTGGGGAGCGTCCTTTGTTTTTCAAAATGAAGGTGCATCGCTGGTTCATCCCATTGCATTCAACGGAATCAGAAGCATCGTCGGTGCACTTTCACTTCTGCCTGTTATTGCCGTGCTTACATTAATATCCAAAAAGAACCGGACCTATCAAAAGCCAACTGCAAAGCAAAAAAAAGATTTGTGGCTCGGCGGTACGTGTTGTGGTCTTGTGGTTTGTATTGCGGCAACGCTTCAAACGATTGGCATTGAACAAGGAGCAGGCGAGGCAGGGTTCATAACAACCATATATATTGTTTTTGTTCCCATTCTTGGCATATTTCTCAGGCAAAAAATACCGCATAAGGCATGGATAGCTGTTATGATGTGCGTGGGAGGTTTGTATCTCTTGTGCGGTAGCTTTGCGTTTAATATAAACCAGATATACCTTCTTATGTGTGCATTTTTCTTTGCTATTCATATTCTCGTAATAGATTATTTTGCACCAAAGGTAGATGGTGTTAAGCTTTCGTGTATTCAGTTTATGGTTGCCGGAATTCTTGATTGCATAATTATGGTTTTTGTTGAAATTCCCACCTGGCAAAGTATTGTTGATTGTTTCTGGCCTAATATTGCATATGCAGGAATGGCTTCGTGTGCCATTGGTTACACATGTCAGATTATAGGACAAAAATACGTTGCAGCAACTGTTGGCTCACTCCTTATGAGCCTTGAATCAGTATTCTCGGTATTTTTTCAGTGGCTGTTGCAGGGCGAGCTTCTTGCTCCGAAACAAATTGCAGGATGTGTTATAATTTTTGCGGCAGTTGTTTTAGTTCAGCTTCCGACTAAATCTAATAACAAACAGAAAGTTATGCAGTAAAACAGAACAGATATATAAACCTCAAAACCACAAATTTGGCTTTGGGGTTTTTTATATCAGACATATTTCCAAATATAAATGATATAGAAGTAAAAAGGTTCAATAATACTGTAATATGGTACATGTTTAAAAACATTTATCCGAAAAGCTGGCAATTGCAACGATTTTGTGTTATAATATTTTTATTAAAGCATACGGGAGAAATTATGAAAAGGATAGTACTTGGCATTCTTGCCCACGTCGATTCCGGAAAGACGACACTTTCCGAGAGTTTTTTATATAATTCAGGTCAAATTTCAAGGCTTGGCAGAGTAGACCACGGTGACGCTTTTTTAGATACTGATTCCATTGAGCGTGACCGTGGGATTACAATCTTTTCCAAACAGGCAATAATTAATACCGAAGATTCCAAGATAACTCTTGTGGATACTCCGGGACATGTGGATTTTTCCGCCGAAGCAGAAAGAACCATGGGTATTCTTGACTATGCAGTGCTGGTTATCAGTGGAACCGATGGGGTTCAGAGCCACACACGTACTTTGTGGAATCTTCTTAATCATTACAATATTCCAACATTTGTTTTTGTAAACAAAATGGATTTGCCAAATGATGGAAAAGAAAGTATACTTGATGATTTAAAAACCAATCTTTCCGATGGGTGTCTTGATTTTTCGTGCATGGATGATGAGTTTTATGAGTTGGCGGCACTGCTTGACAATGAGCTGATGGATGAATATTTGGAAAATGCAAGTCTTTCTCACGAAAGTCTTGTCAAAGCCATAAATTCACGAAAAATTTTTCCGTGTTTCTTCGGATCGGCTTTAAAAAACGAAAATGTCTCGGAATTTCTTGATGCTGTCGATCGCTACACCGTAATGCCCATATATGCTGATTCCTTCGGTGCAAGAGTTTATAAGATTACCGAAGATGAAAAAGGCACACGACTTGCACACATCAAAATAACCGGAGGCTCTCTCGGTGTTAAAACCTTGATAAACGGTAACGGATGGAGCGAAAAAATCAACGAAATCCGTTTTTATTCCGGCGACAAATTCAAAAGTTCCCAAGAATGTTTCGCCGGTGATGTTTGCGCGGTTACCGGTCTTTCAAGGGTTCTGTCCGGTGACGGACTGGGTTCGGATGTCGGAGAGGAACGCTTTTTCTCTGAACCTGTGTTTACCTATTCTGTTCGTTTGCCGAGCGGGATGGATGTGTCGGAAGCTCTTCCAATATTCAAAAAGCTTGAACAGGAAGAGTCTCAAATGCAAGTCACGCTTTCAGGGTTTCCTCAAAAAATAAATGTACGTATAATGGGTGAAATCCAGCTTGAGGTCATGAAACGAATTCTTTCAGATCGCTTTTCACTTGATGTTGAATTTGAACAGGGTACCATTATTTATAAAGAAACCATAGCAAACACTGTTGAAGGCGTAGGACACTATGAACCTCTCAGACACTATTCCGAGGTTCATCTTCTTCTTGAACCCGGCAAAAGAGGTAGCGGGCTTGTTTTTCAAACCAAATGCAGCGAAGATGTTCTTGCTCGTAACTGGCAAAGACTAATAATGACTCATCTTGAGGAAAAAACTCATCTCGGTGTTCTAACAGGCTCTCCCATAACCGATATGAAAATCACGCTCATAAACGGCAGAGCTCACCAAAAACACACCGAGGGTGGTGATTTCAGGCAATCTACCTATAGGGCTGTCCGACATGGGCTCATGCATGCAGAAAGTGTGCTTCTTGAACCTTACTACAGCTTTGTACTTGAAATTCCAACCGAACAAACCGGTAGAGCCCTGACTGATTTTCAAAAAATGAATGCTGATTTTGAAGCACCTGTAGTTTTGGGAGACATCACAAAAATTACAGGAAAAGCCCCTGTTTCTGCCATAAGGGACTATCACCGCGAGGTTATTTCCTATACTCATGGCACAGGCAGACTATCCCTCAGCTTCAATGGATATGAACCCTGCAAAAATTCTCAGTATGTTATAGATGAGATTGGTTATGCATGTGAAAGTGATATGGAAAACACTGCCGATTCGGTGTTTTGTGCTCACGGTGCAGGTTTTGTTGTTAAGTGGAATGAAGTTTTTGACTACATGCATATTCCGCTTCTCAAAGACTCTGCTCCCGATCTTGATACACCCATCCTTGCACCGAAATATCAGAAAATTGTTGCCGATGATAACGAGCTTTTGAAGATTTTTGAGCAAACCTACGGTAAGCAAAAAGAAACTCATCACAAACAAAAAAGGGAAGAACGCACGGCAAAAACATACAAGTCACCGGGTTCTGCACTCTACAGCGGCAAAGAATATCTTTTGGTTGACGGATATAACATTATTTTTGCCTGGGACGAACTTTCGGAAATTTCAAAAGATTCTCCCGATGCGGCAAGAGCGGTGCTCACAAGCAGACTATGTAACTATCAGGCGGTGCGTCGCAACAATGTCATTTTGGTTTTTGATGCTTACAAAGTTAAAGGCAATGTACGTGAAATTGAACGAGTAGGAAATGTCAGCATTGTCTACACCAAAGAAGCCGAAACAGCAGATGAATACATTGAAAAAACTTCAAAGGAGCTCAGTCGTAACTACAGGGTGCGCGTTGCCACTTCCGACGGTCAGGTTCAGATGATAGTTTTCGGCAATAATGCAGTGAGGGTGACGGCACCGGAATTTATTGAAGAAATTAAAAACTCGGAAAAAGAAATCAGACAATATGTTTCAAAGATTATAGAGTAGGAGAGGACAATGACAAAATTAATTTTAATCAGACATGGCGAAAGTCAGGCAAACAGAAACGGAATTTTTGCAGGAAACTTTGATGCAGATCTTGAAGACAGAGGAATGCTTCAGGCTGAAAAAACCGCAAAATATATAAAAGAGAATTTTAAAGTTGATGCTGTGTATGCATCTGATCTCAAAAGGGCGTACAAAACAGGCAAATGCATAGCGGATGAGCTTGGGTTGGAAGTTATTCCGGAAAGTCAAATTCGCGAAATCCATGCAGGAAAATGGGATGGCGAAAAGTTCGATGTTATTTTTGAAAAGTATTCCGAGGATTACAAAATATGGAAGGAAGATATTGGAAGTTCACGTCCGACAGACGGTGAATCGATTGCCGAAATGAAAGAGCGTGTTATGTCGGCATTTGAAAAAATAGCAATGAATAACGACGGAAAAACCGTTGTTTGTGCAACCCATGCAACACCAATTCGAATCATGCAGACCGTGGTTCAAAATGGATGTCTTTCCGAAATGCAAAATATTCCGTGGGTCAGCAATGCATCGGTTTCAATCTATAACTATGATAACGGCAAATGGACAGCCGAGGTTGTGAGTTTCGATGAACATCTCAGCGATTTAAGAACAAACCTTCCGGCTAATGTTTGATATAAATCAGGCTTTGTCGGTGAATTGGCATTCAAATTCATCGACAAAGCTCAATTTGAAAACCATATCTTTGTGAATCAAAACTTCGCTTTGAAATTAGTTCTTTACAAACAAATGTTTTTGTGATATAATAAAAAACACGGGGCATTAGCGCAGTTGGGAGCGCATCACACTGGCAGTGTGGGGGTCAAGGGTTCAAGTCCCTTATGCTCCATAAAAAGACACCTTCGGGTGTCTTTTTTTTGTGCATGGGACTTGAACCCGAGAGGGTTTTTGCGTAAAAAAATATGCCGGTGGCATGTTTTTTAGCAAAAAGGTGCGTAGACGGGTACCGAATCCCGTGAGGGATTGGGTCGTCAAGCAGATTGGGTGCGAAGCAAACAAGTCCCTTATGCTCCATAAAAAGACACCTTCGGGTGTCTTTTTTTTGTGCATGGGACTTGAACCCTATGTATAAAATATCATATTGCACTGTATATGGAATCGTGCTATAATAACTTTATCACAATACGAATCGGAGAAGTGTATAATCATGGTTGATGAAGTAAAAAAATGTATAGAAATCAGAACGGAATTTTTTTCAAAGTATTATACTGTTCCTCAAAGCATACAGGCGGATGTTGATACATTTACAAAAGAACTGTATAACATGGGCGAAAACTGCACTGATTCCATGGATTTTGAACAGCGTTTTGCGGGTGGCGGATACAACGAAAAGTTTAATTCTCTGCTTATGTTGTGCACACCAAAGCCCGCTTCAATGACTGAAGAACAAAAGGAATATTCAAAACATGTTGAAAAAGGTTTATACAAAGAAAGCGGCGGAAGCATTGTGCGTGATATTGTCGATGATGCTGTTGATACGATGATGGTTGAAGCCGAGGAAGAGGCAATTGCTCAAAGAAGAAAAGCCATGTTTGAAGCCGGAGTATTTGATGACTACACACGTGCAACAAATCATATTGAAAACGCCAAAGGTCTTTTTGGTTTTTTTAAAAACAAGTTTGGAAAGAATAAAGACAACAATGAATAATTCCGTCAATTTGACATTTTGATTATTAATCACAGTGAGATGATGTTTGGAATATAATATTATCGGAGGTGAGTTAATATGTCAAAGTGTAATTGCGGTTACAGATGGGATTGCATTGGTATCAGTGTTGTTGCCGGTATATTTGTGGCAATTATTACAGCATTTTTAACCTACAGTGCAACCATCACTCTTACACCTGCATTTTTGTGGGTGCTTTTTGGAATAGGCGTGGTTTATCTTGGTTTGAATCTTCTTATTTCATCAAACACTGCTTCTGCCGGTACGGGAGCATGTAGCTGTTCACTTGTTCCCACCTTGCTTGCAGGGGTTTTGGGAACAATAATCACTTCACTTATCCTTTTGGGTATAACATTTGCAGCTACAAGTGTTTTGGGTGCAATAATTTCGGGAGTTTTGCTCGGTTTTTTCACTCTGACTCTTTTTTCAACTGTATGTTTAATTCTGTGCAAAACATCTTGTAACAATGTTTTGAGAGTATAAAACAGTTAATTTTAAAGGAGAACCTATGCATTGGCATGGGTTCTCTTTTGATTTATGTATTCAAAATGTTGAGAATACCACAATAAATTATGCTTGAAAAAATCTGATTATTATGATATGATATAATAGATTATGTATATAAATATATTTGAGGTGTATCAATGTATCTAAAAGGCATAGAAGTGCAGGGGTTCAAATCCTTTGCCGACAAAATTAATCTTGAATTTGGTCAGGGCATAACCACCATCGTTGGTCCAAACGGCAGCGGAAAAAGCAACATTTCAGATGCTATTCGCTGGGTTATGGGTGAACAGAGCGCCAAAAGTCTGCGTGGAGGCAAAATGGAAGATGTCATTTTTGCCGGAACACAAAAAAGGAGTCCGCTTGGCTTTGCCCAGGTTTCCATAATTCTTGATAATAAAGATAATATTTTTAAAATTGACTACGACACCGTAAAGGTAACACGCCGTGTTCACCGAAGCGGTGAAAGTAACTATCTTATAAATGACAAGGAATGCCGTCTCAAAGATATTCATGAACTTTTCATGGACACGGGTCTCGGTAAAGAGGGATATTCTGTTATAGGTCAGGGTAAAATCGATCAGATTCTTTCTAACAAAGCCGAAGAACGTCGAAATATTTTTGAAGAAGCATCGGGTATTACAAAATATAAATACCGCAAAGCCGAATCCGAGAAAAAACTTCTTCAGACAGATGAAAACCTTGTCCGCATAAAAGACCTTTTGTCAGAGCTTGAATCTCAAGTCGGACCCTTGGAAAATCAGTCAAAAAAGGCACGTAAATATCTTGATTTGCGAGAAGTTTTGAAGGGCCTTGATATCAACATCTCAATTCGTAACATAGACAAGCAGAAACAAGCCCTCAAAGAAGGTCAACAAAAATTTACTGTTGCATTCAATCAACTGAACTCCGAAAAAATCAAGCTTGCCGAAATCGAAAGCCTCATTGAAACCGAAACTGCAAGCATGACAACCCTCAATGAAAAAATAACCGAGCTTCGTCAGCAAAATTTTGACCTTGAAAAAAGCTCCGGAAGTCTTTCTCATCGTATTGACATTCTGAAAACAAACATTGAAAACAATCTTCGAAATATCGAAAGAATTGATGAAGAAATAAAACAGCTCGGTGAAAAAATCACCGAAGGTGATGTCGAAACAAAACGCCTTGAGGACCTCATTGAAAAGAAACTCGAAGAAAAGAAATTTTTGGAAGAAAAGGTTGCCAATCATGACGGAGCCATGCAAAAGCTCGACGAGGAAATTTCTGCAAAGCTTGCCGAAAGCGAGGCACTGAAAGATAAGATTGTTGCGTATTTGAACGACAATTCGGCACTGAAGGCAAAAATTTCCAGCCTTGATGTTCTTATCAAAAACTTTGACGAGAGAAAAAGTTCGCTCATAAAAGATCTTGAAATTAAAAACGAAGCTCTTAATAATGCAAAATCCGAGTCGGAAACTCTTGCCAAAGATAAAGAAGAAAACGAGAAATTAAGACAAAAAGCCGTTGATGGTCTTGAAAAACTCAAAAATGAATATTTTGCTCTTACCGATGAAATGAATAAGGCAAAAGAAAATCAGAATGCACTTGTTGCAAAGTGCAATGATTTGCAGTCGCGTAAAAACGTGCTCGAAGACCTTGAAAAAGGTTATGAGGGTTATTCAAAAAGCGTTAAAAACATTCTTACATCGGGTGTTAAAAATGTTCACGGTGTTGTGTCCAAGCTGGTTGAAGTGGACAACAAATATGTTACTGCTGTCGAAATTGCTCTTGGCGGAGCTCTGCAAAATATTGTCGTTCAGGACGAAGATGCCGCCAAAAAATGCATTTCCTATCTTAAAGAAAATCGGCTCGGGAGAGCAACATTTCTTCCGCTTACATCAGTTAAAGGTTCACTTCTCGATAAGCCGCCCGTCAAAGAGAAAGGTTATGTTGGTATTGCGTCCGAACTTGTTACCTATGATGCAAAATATGATGGCATTTTCAAAAGTCTGATTGGCAGATGTGTTGTGATGGATAACATTGACAATGCTGTTGCGCTTGCCAAAAAAACAGGCTACAAATATAAAATCGTAACCTTGGACGGTCAGCTTCTTAACCCCGGCGGTTCACTCACCGGTGGTAGTGTCAACAAAACACAGAGTCTTCTTTCACGAAGCAAAGATATTGAAGAACTTGGAGCAGAAATTGAAAAACTTCATACCGTTATTGATGAAAATGACGACAAAATCAATGATTTTCGTCAGCAAATCAAAAAAATGGCAGAACAAAAAGAAAAACTTGATTCCGAGGTTACAAGCTGTGACCATCAGAGGGTTAAAATTTCATCTGCAACCGAAAATAACAACCGAATCATAAGAGAACTTGAACGAAACATCAGCCTCATTACCAACGAAAGCGGTTCGGTTCTCGGCGAAATTGATGATGTTGAAAAACAAAAAGATGCTTGCCGTGCAAAAATTGCCGAAAACGAGGAAGCTTCAAGAGAAGTAAAAAAAGTTCTTGAAACTGTTCAGTCTGAGGGTGCAACTCTTACGCAAAGACGTGAAGACTATACAAATTCGGCAACAGACGATAAAATTTCTTTTGCCAACATCGAAAAAGATATTGCCGTTTCAAAAGAAAGAATTGAAACTCTCAACTCCGAAAAACAGGCATCAGCCCTTGGCGGAATTGAAAAATCATCCGAAAAAACTCGACTTGTCGAGGAAAATGCAACTCTTGAAGCTGAAATTGAGCAGATTAAAAATGAAATTAATCTTGCCGGTAAAAGCAGTCAGGAACTTTCAAAAATAATCAACGACAATTCCGAAGCCTACGAAAAAGCTTCACAAAAACTTATTGAAGGTCAAAAAAGCCTCAAAGAGCAAAACGAAACAATTTATGTGCTTCAGCTTGAGGTATCACGAATTGAAAATCAGAACTCCAAGCTTGAACTGGAAACCGAGCATGTTACCGCAAAACTCTGGGATGAATATGAACTTACATATAATGCCGCTCTTGAATATAAAAAAGAAGAATTTAATATGGCAGAATCCCAAAAAGAAGCGGCATCACTGAGAGCTCAGATTAAAGCTTTGGGTAACATAAACATCGATTCCATCGAACAGTACAAAGAAGTCAAGGAAAGATTTGACTATCTTTCGGCTCAAAAGCTTGACCTTGATGAAACCAAGAGCAAACTCGAAGATATTATCAGGGATATGCAAAATATCATGACCGAACAGTTCAAAGAATGTTTTGAGGTTATACGCACTCATTTCGATGTTGTGTTCAAGGCACTTTTCGGTGGCGGAACAGGAAAGCTCTCCCTTACCGACCCTGACAACATTCTCGAAAGCGGAATTGATATTGAGGTTCAGCCCCCGGGTAAAAAGCTTCAGAACATGATGGCGCTCTCCGGTGGAGAGAGAGCGCTGTCAGCCATTGCGCTTCTTTTCTCTGTTCTGGAAGTTCGCCCCACGCCGTTTTGTATTCTCGACGAGGTTGAGGCGGCACTTGACGATAACAACGTATACCGTTTTGCAGACTACATCAAAAAATACAGCAGTAAAACTCAGTTCATTGTGGTTACTCACCGTAGAGGTACCATGGAATCTGCAGACATCATGTATGGTGTAACCATGCAAGAAAAAGGTGTATCAAAACTTTTGAAACTTAAATTTGAAGATTTGGAGGAATACAACTAATGGGAATTAAAAAGAAATTCGGCAGATTTTTCGGTTTTTCATCAAAAGAAGAATCCGAAGAAGTTATACAAGAAGAAGTAATTCAAAACGAAGAAACCGTTATTAATGAGGCTTCAGACATTGCACAGACGGACAATGAAGAGGTGCATGAGATTAATGATGAAGAAATGAGCGAAACCCCGGAATCGGAAATTAATGATAAGATTTCAAAAGAGGCAATCTGTGAAACAAACTGCGAGACTTCAGAAGTTGTACAAGAGACTGCACCGGAGAGTGAAAACACAGAGCAAGCGCCTGCTGAAGCACCTGCTCCCGAAAAGAAAAAAGGGTTTTTCGCACGTCTTAAAGACGGACTTTCCAAAACCAGAGATTCTATCAATTCAAAAATCGACTCTGTTTTAAAAGCCTTCAAAAAAGTTGATGAAGAGCTTTTTGAAGAGCTTGAAGAAGCTCTCATCATGGCAGATGTAGGCGTAGATACATCGCTCTACATCATTTCCGAACTTCGCAAAAAGGTTAAAGAAAAGAAGATTACCGAAACAGAAGATGTAAAAGGTGCAATTGAAGAAATTATTGCAGAGCTTCTCATGGAAAATGATACAAGTCTCAACATGTCTACAAATCCGTGTGTAATCATGGTTATTGGTGTAAACGGTGTTGGCAAGACAACATCTATCGGAAAAATGGCTTCACGCTTTAAGGCAGACGGAAAAAAGGTAATTCTCGGTGCAGCCGACACATTCAGAGCAGCAGCCATTGACCAGCTTCAGATATGGGCAGACCGCTCCGGTGTTGATATCATTAAACATCAGGAAGGTTCCGACCCTGCATCGGTTGTGTTTGATACCATTGCTGCGGCAAAATCAAGAGGAAGTGATGTCATAATTCTTGATACCGCCGGAAGACTTCACAATAAGAAAAATCTCATGGACGAGCTGGCAAAAATTTCAAGAATCATCGCCCGCGAGCTTCCCGGAGCGGCGGTTGAGACACTGCTTGTTCTTGATGCAACAACCGGTCAGAATGCGGTAAATCAGGCAAAGCTTTTTGCCGAAACTTCTGACATAACCGGGCTCATTCTCACCAAACTTGACGGCAGTGCCAAGGGCGGTATTGTTCTTGCCATTGCTCACGAGCAAAAAGTTCCCGTAAAACTTGTCGGGGTGGGAGAAGGCATAGATGATCTTCAGGATTTTTCAGCCGAAGATTTTGCAAAAGCGTTGTTTTGATTTTATCTGTCAAATACAATCATTTGCCGTCAAATATCACAAAGTCAATGCAGTGCAGTGGTGCAAATTGTTCAAAGTGCTAATTTTTTTAAAACTCACGAAAAAATCTTGACAACAGGGCAAAAATATATTATTATATCTGTAAAGCGATTTGCTTTACACGTGTTTAAAAGGAGCGTTTGCAATGAAAAATCTCAAGGTTGCCTACCTTCTCGATTTTTACGGAAACCTCTTTGCAGACAAACAGCGTGACATTCTCGAAATGTATTATCAGGAAGATATGTCACTGGCAGAAATTGCATCATCTGTGGGTATCACCCGTCAGGGGGTTTATGACAACATTAAAAGGGGAGAAAAAGAAATTCTTTCCATGGAGTCAAAACTCATGCTCATGGATCGTTTTCTTGAAATTTCCGATTCTATCAATAAAATCGAAGAAGTTTTAAAAGAAAAGAAAATTGACGATAAAGAAATTTTTTCCGAGTTGGAGTCAATTCGTTCCAAAATATAATTTTTAAAGAAAGGGGCAGCTTAAAATGGCTTTTGAAAATCTTGCTGAAAAACTGCAACAAACCTTCAAAAAACTCAGAGGCAAAGGCAAAATCAACGAATCCGATCTCAAGGCTGCCATGCGTGAAGTTAAGCTTGCTCTTCTTGAGGCTGACGTTAACTTCAAAGTTGTTAAAGATTTCATTTCATCTGTTTCCGAGAAAGCTCTTGGTGCAAATGTTTTAGAGAGTCTCACTCCCGGACAGCAGGTAATCAAAATTGTTAATGAAGAGCTCACTGCTCTCATGGGCAGTGAAGCCAAAAAGATAAACTACTCTTCAAAATCACCCACCGTCATCATGATGGTAGGTCTCCAGGGTGCAGGTAAAACCACAACCTCCGGTAAAATCGGCGGACTTTTAAAAAAGCAGGGCAAAAGACCCCTTCTTGCCGCCTGTGACGTATACCGTCCCGCCGCAAGAAAACAGCTTCAGGTTGTTGGTTCTCAACTTGACATTCCCGTTTTTTCAATTGACGATTCCAACGATGCCGTCTACATTGCATCTCAGAGTATTGACCATGCAAGGCGTCACGGCAATGATGTTGTAATCATAGATACCGCCGGTCGTCTTCATCTCAATGAAGAACTCATGGACGAACTCGAAAACATCAAAAATAGCGTTGAACCTTCCGAAATTCTTCTTGTTCTTGATGCGATGACAGGTCAGGATGCTGTAAATGTTGCCCAGGCTTTTGACGAAAAACTCAATTTTACGGGCATGGTTCTCACCAAGCTCGACGGTGACACAAGAGGCGGTGCGGCTCTTTCTGTAAGGGCAGTAACCGGCAAACCCATAAAGCTCGTCGGTCAGGGCGAAAAACTCACCGACATGGACTGGTTCTATCCGGACCGTATGGCTTCCAGAATCCTCGGCATGGGCGATGTGCTCACACTCATTGACAAAGCACAGCAAGCTTTCGATGAAAAGCAGGCGGCAGAGCTTGAGCAAAAGCTTTTGAAATCTCAGTTCACTCTTGATGATTATCTTGCTCAGATGCAGCAGATGAAAAAAATGGGACCGCTCGGTGATCTTTTGAAAATGATTCCCGGTGTCAATTCGGCGGCACTTCAAAATGCAAACATAGATGAAAGAAAACTTGGCAGAATTGAGGCAATGATAACCTCAATGACCAAAAAAGAACGCTCCAATCCCGAAATTCTCAATTCAAGCCGAAAAAAGAGAATTGCCGACGGAAGCGGCACAAAAGTGCAGGATGTCAACATGTTTTTGAAACAGTTTGAACAGATGCAAAAAATGATGAAACAATTTAGTAATCCGAAAAAGATGAAGCGCTTTAAGGGCGGATTCGGAAATCTTTTCAAATAATTACTATTTGTATAAAAATTCCATTATCGGAGGTGAAATCAAAATGGTAAAAATTCGTTTAAAGAGAATGGGTGCTAAAAAAACTCCCTTCTACAGAATCGTTGTTGCTGATTCAAGATATCCCAGAGACGGTAGATTCATTGAGCAGATCGGAACATACAATCCTCTCACCAATCCTTCTACAATCAATGTTGATAATGAAAAAGCTGCAAAATGGCTTGGCCAGGGTGCACAGCCCACAGACACTGTAAAAGAGCTTCTCAAAATCAGCGGTGCTATAAAATAATTGCTAATGCACGCGGGAGGTAAAACACATGAAAGAATTACTGGAATTTATCGCTAAATCTCTCGTTGACAGCCCCGATGATGTATATGTTACTGAATCAGAAAGCGGTTCTTCGCTTGTTCTGGAACTTCATGTAAACGAAGCTGACATGGGCAAGGTCATAGGCAAGCAGGGCAGAATTGCAAAGTCAATCCGTGCTGTCATTAAAGCTTGCGCCAGCAGAGAAAATAAAAAAGTGATTGTTGAAATCGTACAGTAAAAACTGAGGCTGCCTAAGTTTTCTTTTGGCAGCCTTTGGTATTTTTAGGAGAATATGTATGGATAAGATGATAGATGTAGGTCAGATTGTTAACACCCATGGACTGCGAGGCGAAGTAAAGATTGCTCCTCGTACCGACTATCTTGAATTTTTTGAGGATATAAGCGGGGTATATACTGCTGACGGCACATATTATAAAATAACAGGCGTAAAATATCACAAAGGTTCCGTAATTTTGAAGCTCAGAGGCATAAACACCGTTGATGAAGCAGATGCAATGCGACAAAAGGAAGTTTTTGTCAAAAAAAGTCTTTTTGATGCTTTGCCCGAAGGCACATATCTCATTGCCGATATAATTGGTCTTGAAGTGCGTGACGAAACGACGGTCTATGGCAAGGTAACAGATGTTTTTCAAACAGGAAGCAATGACGTATACACCGTTGAAAAAGAAGGCGAAAGCCCCATCTACCTGCCTGCTCTGAAAAGTGTTATTTTGGAAACGAACATTACCGAAGGCTACATTCTTGTTAAAATTCCCGAAGGGTTGCTTGATTGAGATGACATTTCACATACTCACTCTTTTTCCCGAAATGTTTGACGCAGTGCTGCATTCCAGCATGCTGGGACGTGCCGAAGAAAAGGGTATACTGAAATTTAATATGATAAACATAAGAGATTTTGCCGGCAACAAGCACAATCGTGTTGACGACGCTCCCTATGGTGGCGGCAGAGGAATGGTCATGCAGGCACCGCCTGTTTATGATGCATTCATGAGCTTTGCAAAAGATCTTCCGCAAAAGCCGCATGTTATTCACATGAGCCCAAAGGGTGAGGTTTTCAGTCAGGCGAAAGCCATTGAGCTTTCAAAATATGACAATCTTGTTTTTTTGTGCGGTCACTATGAGGGCATTGACCAGAGACTCATTGACGAAATTGTTGATGAGGAAATATCAATTGGTGATTATGTTTTGACGGGTGGCGAAATACCTGCCATGACGGTTATAGATTCTGTAAGCAGAATGATAGACGGCGTTCTTTCAAACGAGGACAGCTTTACCGATGAATCTCATTTCGACGGACTTTTGGAATATCCTCACTACACTCGTCCGCCTGTATTCATGGGTAGGGAAGTACCCGACATTCTTCTTTCGGGTGATCATGCAAAAATTGATGCATGGAGAAGGCGGCAATCTCTTCTCATAACAAAGGAAAAACGTCCCGATATGTACGAAAAAAACTACGAAAGTTATGAAATTGAGCTTAACCCACCTCCAAAACGGAAGAAAAAAAGGTAAGATTTCACAAAAATATAAAAAATTATTGCAATTTAACAAAAGTTGTGTTAATATATTTATCGTATATGGGCGGTCCTCTGCGGATATGAATTAAAATTGATATAAATTTGCATGAACGTCTCAAAGAGAGGAGAAAATAAAATGAACATTATCGAAAGCTTAACAAGCGATCAGATCAGAACAGACCTTCCTAAGTTTAACATTGGTGACACTGTTAAAGTTCACGTTAAAATTGTCGAAGGCACAAGAGAAAGAATCCAGACATTCGAAGGTACCGTTATTGCTAAAAAGCACGGCGGCATTCAGGAAACATTCACCGTTAGAAGAATTTCCTACGGTGTAGGTGTTGAAAGAACCTTCCCTGTGAATTCTCCCAAAATTGCTAAAATTGAAATTACCAGACAGGGTAAAGTCAGAAGAGCAAAACTTTACTACCTCCGTGACAGAGTTGGTAAGGCTACCAGAGTTAAAGAAAAGAAATAATTATCATTATAAATCGGAGGGCATGTTTGCCTTCCGATTTGTAAAATTGAGCAACTTTGCAATGGCTGTAGTGCCATTGCATTTTGTTTAATAAAATAAAGAAGGGATTCTTGTATGAAAGATTTTGAAAACGACAAAAATTTAAACGAAGAAAATCAAGAAGAAAAAGATTTTTTGGAAACCTCCGGTGACAATGATATTTCCGAGCAATATGAAGTAACCGTCGGTGTTGCCGATGAAATTGATGTTGAAGAGCCAACCAAATCTCAAAAAATTACAAAAGAGATTATCAGTTGGGTTGTATGCATTGCTGTTGCTGTGGTCGTTGCTCTTATTATCCGAAGCGGAGTATTCACAATGGTCAAAGTTGACGGAAACTCTATGAATCCTACACTTCAAAACGGTGAAAGACTTTTTACTCGTATAATCGGGTACACTCCCGACCGTGGTGATGTTGTAATTTTCCATCCCAGGTCAAACCCCAAAGTATCATATGTAAAGAGAGCAATTGCCCTTGAAGGGGACTGCATAAAGTTTGATTCCGTAAATAATGTGCATATTATGAAAAAAGGCAGTACAAAGTGGGAGATTCTGGAAGAACCCTACATCAGTTGTCAGACTGTTGAACCCATAGACGTTTCCATGATAAACTGTTTTGAGAGCCAAAATGGTGATTATTACAGATTCACTTCTGACGGCAGCTTGTACAAAAAGACAAAAAGTTCCGATGCATGGAATTTGATTCCCAATGTAAAATGTACGGATGACATGGGAAATGTGGATTATTCCGTGCTTATGAGCCATGCCGGTGCTTTGAAGGATTTTTTGGTGTATGTAGAAAAAGATCACATTTTTGTTATGGGTGATAACCGTTCTCTCGGCGGAAGCTTTGACAGCAGAAAAAGCGGTGTCGGTCAGGTTCATGTTGATTCTGTTCTTGGCAAAGCGTCTTTCAGATGGTGGCCAATTTCGGAATTCGGAAGCATATATCCTGAAAATTCTTCCGAAACAAAGACACTCAGAATTGTCGGTTACTCATTACTTGGCCTTTGCATCATTCTGCTCGGGTTTTATGTGTGGAAAAAGTTTATACGCAAAAGTTAATGATGATAAATTGCTGAATTTTAAACATATAATAGGGGTTGTAAAAACAGTATTTTTTACATTCCCTATTTTTCTATAAAAAACAGTTGTTATGGCAGGCTTCAAGACAGTTTTTGTTTTGATTTCAAAAATATGATAACCTATGGAGGGTATTATGAATATACAGTGGTTTCCCGGTCATATGACCAAAGCCATCAGAATGATGGAAGATAACCTTAAATTGATAGATGTTGTTGTTGAGCTTGTTGATGCAAGGCTTCCGCTCAGCAGCAGAAACCCAAAGGTCGATGAACTTGTGGGTTCAAAACCTCATCTTATTCTTCTTAATAAAGCGGATATTGCAGACCCTGCGTTGACATTGCAGTGGGAAAAGTATTTTTCTTCCAAGGGTATGAGTGCCGCATCGGTTAGTTCCACATCCGGAAAAAATCTTGGCTTTGTTTTTGACAAATGCAAAGAGCTTCTTTCCGACAAAATTGAACGTGAAAAAGAAAAGGGTATTGTAAATCGCAGCATAAAAATTATGGTTTGCGGAGTTCCGAATGTTGGAAAATCTTCATTCATAAACAAGCTTTCCGGCAAAAAAAGTGCCATAACCGGTGATCGCCCCGGTGTTACAAAGGGCAAGCAGTGGATAAGGCTTAAAAACAATTTTGAGCTTCTCGATACTCCGGGTATTCTTTGGCCAAAATTTGATGATGAGGCAGTTGGACTTCGTCTTGCATTTACCGGTGCTGTCAAAGATGAAATCATGGATATTGAAGAGCTTGCATGTCATTTGCTTGTTTATTTCAGAGACAACTATCCATCATCTCTTACAGAAAGATACAAAATGACCGATTTTGAAGATATGGAAGGTTACGAGCTTTTGGAATATCTCGGTAAAAAAAGAGGATTTGTGGTATCCGGTGGTGAAATTGACACCGAGCGCGCGGCGCATATTTTGCTCGATGAGTTCAGAGCCGCAAAACTCGGAAATATTACTCTTGAAAAACCATGATGTAAATTGAAATTTATCGAGCTGTTTCAGTGTTGGATTTGTAGGGAACGGGCTTGCTCGTTCCGTTTTGTTTTGTCGGCAGGAGCAAGCCCCTGCCCTACAATCGCTTATTTTTAAATAGTCAACAAATTGGGGTTTATCGGGATGGTTGAGATGAATTCGTAGGGGAGGGTCTCTGCGCCCTCCCGGTGAGAAAACATCGATATATACGGGAGGGCACGGAGACCCTCCCCTACAACTTCCTTGTGTTAAACA
>JAFQHQ010000196.1 GCA_017397885.1 Clostridia bacterium
GTTCAAAGAAGTTTTTGCGATAAATTCATAGCAAGACAAGGAAAAAGCACAGTTAATACTTGGTGTATTAACGAGCATTTTGACGAAGTATTGCGCAGAATTTACTGCAAAAACCGTACTCGGTTCGAGTCTCCGACGGCTTAAGGCTATCTTATCTTTTTTCAATATCTGTGTAAACTCTATTTTCTTTCACGTTGATATATGCAGGACGAATAATCTTTCCGTTATTTTGAATTTCTTCAATTCTGTGTGCGCTCCATCCTGCAATTCTGGAAATTGCAAATATAGGTGTGTAGAGTTCGTACGGAAGCTCAAGCATCTTATAAATAAGTCCTGAGAAGAAGTCGACATTCGGACTTACACCTTTATAGATTTTGCGCTTGTCTGCTATAATCTGAGGTGCAAGTTTTGCGACTGTTTCATACAGAGCAAAATCTTCATCACAGCCTTTTTCAACAGATAAATCCTTTGCACATACCTTTAATATATCTGCTCGCGGATCGGATTTTGAATATACTGCATGCCCCATACCATATATAAGTCCTGCATTATCAAACGCTTCTTTGTTCAGAAGTTTCATAAGATAATCTTCAATTTCCGATTCCTTTTGTATGTTGACAGAATTCTTCATATTGTCAAACATCTGAACAACCTTGATATTTGCACCGCCATGACGCGGACCTTTTAAGGAACCGAGAGCTGCCGCTATTGCAGAATAGGTATCAGTTCCCGATGAGGTTACAACGTGGGTTGTAAAGCTTGAGTTGTTACCACCGCCGTGTTCTGAATGGAGCACAAGAGCAAGGTCGAGAAGCTTTGCCTCAAGGTGTGTAAATGATCCATCTTTACGAAGGATGTGCAAAACATTTTCTGCAGTTGACAAGTATGGCTTGGGATCACGGATATGAAGGCTCTTGTCCAAATGATAATGTCTGTAACCATGATAGCCATACACTGCCAAAAGCGGAAACATCGAGATAAGCTGCAGGCTCTGTCTTAATACATTTTCGACAGATGTATCATCGGGGTTATCATCATAGGAATACAATGCAAGCACACTGCGGGAAAGTACATTCATCATATCCTTGCTCGGTGCTTTAAGTATCATATCTCTCACAAATGATTTCGGAAGGCTTCTGTAGTCTGCAAGTGTTTCTTTGAATTTATCAAGTTGTTCCTGTGTGGGCAGTTCCGAAAACAGCAGCAGATATATTATTTCTTCAAAACCAAATCTGTCTTTGTTCAAAAATCCGGCTACTAAATCTCTGACATTATATCCGCGAAAGTACAGTTCACCTTCACATGGAATGTCTTCACCGTTTGGACCTTTTTCCTTTGACTTGATTTGAGATATTTCGGTAAGCCCGGTTACAACACCGTTACCATCTAAATCACGAAGTCCACGCTTTACATTATGTTCCGGATACATTTCCGGTGTTATTCTGTTGTTGCCGCAAGATATTCCGGCAAGCTCTTTTATATATGGTGTTATTTCAGAATATGATTTTCTCATTTTAGTACCTCCTGACAATATTATTTACAGTGATTTCTTTTCCTCAACCTGAATCTCGAGCCATCTTATTGTATACTCTCCCGAATCCGAAAAAATTTCAACGGTATTCATACCATTATTCAATGCGAAAAGCTTTGCTTCAAAACACATAACACGGGCTGCGGTTTCAGACACATGATTAACAAAAACATGGGCTTCTTCGCTTGGCTCAAAACCGAAATCCTTTGCTTTCGGAATATCACCAACCTGCTTTGCAGGTATTCCGTTTACAAGAATCTTTAAATCATCACATTCTGTTTCATCTATTCCCACAACAACGCACCAATAGCCCAATTCCGGTTTTGAACCGGTGTTCATTTCAAACTTAAATGGGTTTGTCTTATTAACCGTGATGGGATAAGGAACAGTTTGGGGATCGGTGTAGGTGTTGACATAGCATCTTTTGCCTTTTTCGGCACATTTGAGGGAATTGGCAGCATTTATTTTATCTTTCAGAACATTTTTCTCACATTTGTTGCCGTTTTCATCGATATAGCAGGTAACACGCCCCATATTCGGAAAATTATGATAGCAGTCATCAGTGCTGAAATGATTGAAAATATATATTCCGTCTGCACCCCTTGTGTAGGCTCCGCTTGCAAAGCCTTTGAACTGTTCGAGGGAAATCCACATCGTTCTGCCAATGTGAGCGGTTTCGTCACATTCAACACCCCAGTCGGTTCCGCAAAGAATGGTATACGGATGACCCGCGTTATTGCGTGCATCAATGCTTTTGCGCCACTCTTCAACGGGAATGTCAAAACAGGTGGGTATGTACCAGCCTTCAACAGTGAGAATATCCACAAGACCTGCAGAAATCCAGCCTGCAATGTCAAGTCCGTAGGCAAGGTTCATATATTCTTTGGCATAGCATCTCACGGCAATGCCTATTTTCTTATTCTTTTTGGCAGACGCTTCATCAACAACCGATTTTACGGATGCAACATATTGAGTGAGAAAGTTAATATTTTCGTCATTAACCTCGCTCATAACGGGACAACTTCGCAGAAAATCAAGTTCAATTCCGTCTATGTCGTAGTTTTGGCACAATTCTTTAATATAATTTTTATAATAATTCTGAACAGGAATTTTTGTGTAGTCAATATATGTTCTTGAACCATTTACCCCAAGCTCTTGTGACCTATCGAAAGCAAAGCTTGAATTAAACCCCGGGTCGTCACTGTAGTGATGGTCATTCATACGAACCGAAAACCAAGCTTCCGTGTCGTAGCTTTTGGCTTCGTCAACAGCCATATGGATTATATCAATATTCCTCTTCAGCATTTCACGGTAACCTCTGTTAAGAGTTGCAAAATCTATTTCTTTTGAAATCTCTTTTGAGGGATTTTCGTTTTCATCAAGAATAGGAAGACCATCCTCTCCCCTTTTGATGTTATATAGATAGGTGTCGGCAGTGTTTGAATGTACAATTGAACGTTTGTAACAAACATTGAAAAACATTCTGCCGCAAGGTGTGTCATCCAAGAATTCACCGATGTATCTTTTTACGTTTTGTCGATATTCTTCCTCGGAAAGATCTGTACTTGTTATAACTTCTTCTTCGAGTCCGTCAGAGGGAATATTGATTACAAGATTTTTATTTCTCATATTTGGTCTCCTACCCTGCTTTACAGCTCAATCAGTTCCGAAAAATCTTTAATATAGTGATGGGAAATATTCTTAATTTCGTCGGTATATTCGTGCGACGAAGCATCGTACACACCGCACACTTTTATTCCTGACTGCACCGCCGTTTTTACTGCATTAAAATTGTCATCGAGAAACAAAATTTCATCAATCGGTTTCCCAATTTTTACGGCTGAACTATTGTAGATTTCAACATCTGCCTTTGTTGTTGAAAAATCGTCACAGGACCATACGTTTGTAAACAAATCATATATGCCTATTCTTTTCAGGCAAACATCAAGAACAGAATGCGGACTTGCTGTAAGGACATTGAGACTTGCTCCCATATCCTTTAACTTCTTAAGCGTTTGAACAACATTTTTCTTTGCAGGAATCCTTAGGGCGTATTCTTCATAGGCATATTTGTTCATCAGACTTAAGATTTCTTTTTCAGAAAGTTTAAGGCCGAGTTTTTCTCTGAAATATTTGGCAGTTCCTGCATAGCCCAAAGGTGTGATTATTTTTATAACATCTTTTCCGTATTTAATATTATTCTCGTCAAGAATCCTCAGCATCACCGATATATATGACGGCATTGAATCAACCAGTGTTCCGTCAAAATCAAATAGATATGTATTATATTTCATAAGAATCCTCCGAAAACAAAATTTTCATAAAAATCTCCGTTATCGGTTATTAACAAGAGATTTGCCCTCCCACTCTCTGGGAACGGAAATGCTCATAACATCGGCAATTGTCGGAGAAGTATCTAAAATGCTTACATTTTTTAATTCCTCACCCGGTTTGAACAATTTACCGATATAGAACTGCGGAATTGTCATATCTTCGGGCATATCAGTTCCGTGACCTCTGTCGTGACCGCCGTGGTCTGCAGTGATTATGACTGTGTATTCATCGGAAAATTCGTCAATAATTCTTTTTGCATTACCGATGGCACATTTTATATAATCAAGATAGGTTTCAGTCATCCATCCCGAGTCGTGACCGCCTTTTTCATCGGTCTCAACCATGTAGAGAAATACAAAATCGGGTTTTTTGTCTTTAATATAGGCAATTGCCCTGTCAGTGAGCACACCATCGGAATGGTCATAGGAATAGGCATTAATATATTCTGCCGCAACAAGGGATCCGGCTCTTCCTATTTCACGAAGGGGTTCCCAACCGTAATACATTGCGGCGGTTTTATCGGCGGCTTTGATTTGTTCAAACAGACCGTTGACAGGTCTCACGGGTGTAACATATGTATTTGACGTTGTTCCGTGTCTTTCGGGCGGAACCGAATGGAACATTGAAAGGTGGCACGGAAGTGTTATTGAAGGGAAAACAGTTTTACCTTCAAAAGTGTATGAAGATTTATTCATAAGTTCCTCAAGATATGGTGTTTTACATTGTTTGAGCCCATCGGGTCTCATTCCGTCTATTGATATGAGAATTACTTTATTCATTTTAAAATTCCTCCGATCATTTAAGAATCTTTTCCATTTCATCGCCAAGGCGTTTTGCCATATTCCAGAAACCGAGGTCTGTGGGGTGACAACGGTCAACAAGTCCTTCATCCCTTGCATCACCCAAAAGCTCAGTGCCGGGAATGAAGTATACATTTTTGTCGCCGCCGGCAACTGCTGTGTCATAAGTGTTTTTTACAATCTGAAGTCTTTTTTCTTCGTCCTCGGTAAGAATTATACGAGGTCTTGACATCATGATGATGGGAATGTCGGGGTGATTTTCTCTCACTGCATTAAATAGCTTTGGATGAGTTTCTTCAAGATGCTCGACGGTTGGGGAGTTGTGGTCATAGTCCATAACGAACATACTCATTTCAAGATTTTTAATATAATCAATCATTTCATCCTCTGCTTTGCCATTGCCCGAAAAACCAAGATTTACGAAATCCTGATTAAAACGACGGGAAACAATTGCCTGATATGCCATGCCCGCTCTTGAAGCACATCCACCCTGAGTTATGGAAGAGCCGTAGTATACAACCGGCTTGTCGTTGTAATAAAGAGGTGCTTCTTTAACTTCTGCATCATCGGCAAGTGCCACATACACCTTTTTAACATCGCTGTAGAGAGGCATATTGATTGTTATATCTCTCATTTTTCTTGTGCCGAAATCTTTGATTGAGTCAAAGCCCAAAGTATCTTCAAGTCCGGGGACAAATGTTCCCCAATAGTTTTGAGTGCCGTCTTCATTGACATATATATCCATACCGGCAGATCCCGTATAAGGAAAATGCGACATTTTGCTCATATTTTCCATTTCTGCGTGGACAATGACATAGTCAGAATCGGTCATAAAACGGATTCTTCCGCCTGCCGTGTTGGTGTGAAGCCAATGAACTCCGGGGCTTACGCTTTTTGCCACATCATTTGGCATACGGCGGTAATAACCGTCTTCACGGATAAGCCCGTACACCTTGAACGGCGCTTCGTCCACATCGTAGAATTTCATATTGCCTTTCTGAAAATCCTTCGTCACCTGAAAATTTGTGTCAACTTCTTTTATGTCAAGCTTTTTCTTATCATCCTCGGGTTTTAAAAGTTCAATCATCATCATCAACGCTCTGGGAAGATGGAAGGGGTCTTTAACGGGAAGTGCCGCAGATTCGCCAACGTTACCGTCATTATCGAGCCAATTGTACCATTCACCGTGACCGGAGGGATAGTTTTCATACACAAATTTATTGAGGCGTTTGTGTACATCTGCAAACCATTCATCACCTGTGTGCTTGTAGGCATAAAGTGTTGCAACAAGGGTTTCAAGCTGAACCCACCAGGGTTTGTAGGTGGGTTTGCCCCAGAAGCATGGCTCTTTGCCGTCAATATCGAGAGCAAGAATAAGACCGCCTTTTTCCTTGTCTTCGGCAAGCTCGATGTGGCGTCTTATTATATTTATACATTTGTCGATGTATTCCTTTTCTCCTCTGTCTTCAAAAATGCTTATCAAAAACCACATACATTCAATGGCATGACCGGGTACGCAGGCTCTGCCTTCGGGAATGTCCACAAATTCACCGTCAAGAGTTACAAATTCCAAAATTGCGTCCTTGTCTTTAACGTAGAACTGATTGAGAACCTCAAGGGCGAGCTTCTGACCTATGTAGCAAATTTCGATGTCATTGATTGCTTTACCGAGCTGATAATAGAAATATGAAAAAATCATGTTAACTCCGTGGGTTTTCATACCTTCGGGAATAACATAGGGAGCAACACTGTAGGAGCCGGGAGTGTTGATGCGTCTGTATGTATTTTTGTAGGTTTCATAAGCAATTTGTTTTGCTCGTTCATCACCGGTTGCAACATAATATTCGGTCATACCGATTAAAACAAAGCCGTCAACATAGATGCTGATGTCACCGTCCAGAACATTGCCGTTTTCGTCAAAACGATAGAGCCATTTGCCGTTTTCGTCTCTGCCGGTTTTTAAAAGATAGTTAAATAGACCTGTTGCAACATCGAGATATTCCTGCTTTTTCTCAATACGATTGTAAAGAGCCGAAAAAGTCCAGAGTGCTCTGCCCTGGGACCAGATATAGCGTTCTTTGGAAAGAACCGTACCGTCTTCGTCGATGCAATTGTTTATTGCACCTGAAGCATCTATGGCGTTTTTAAGCCAGAAAGGCATAACTTCATTTTCAAGGGTGTTGAGATATTGTTTATAGTATTCCCGGAATTTTGTTTTCATAATGTTCTCCTTTTATTTATGATATTTTTCATTATTATTTATTTTGAATGCTCTGTAAATCTGTTCGCAGAGAATTACTCTCATAAGCTGATGAGGAAAGGTCATCTCGGAAAAGCTAAGGCGAAAATCGCTTCTGTTTTTAACCGAGGGATCAAGTCCCAAAGAGCCGCCTATTACAAAATCAACGGTGCTTTTGCCCGAAAGCATAAGCTCCGACATTTTTGAGGCAAGTTTTTCACTTGACATCCCCTTGCCTTCGACGCAAAGCGAGAAAACATAATCATCGGCAGCGATGTGTTTAAGAATTTTTTCACCCTCTGTCTGAAGAATTTTCTTCTCTTCGGCATCCGATGCATTGTCGGGGATTTTTTCGTCCGAAAGCTCAATGATGCTCAATGAGCAAAAGCGTTTCAGCCTTTTTGAATATTCATCAATGGCATCTTTAAAAAATTTTTCTTTTAATTTTCCAACACAAATTATGTTAATTTTCATTTTTGTTCTCCGCAATAAGTTTTTTCGCATGAGTTTTTAGTTTTTCAAAATCATTTTCACATTGGTCTGATATCACAAGTTCAAGAAGCTTATTCATTATATTTCCGATAACAGGGCCGCGCTCTATACCAAGGCTGATCAGGTCTGAACCCGTAAAGTTCATGGTTTTAAGGCTTACACATGGGTTTTGTTCTTTTTGAGCATTATAACAGTGCATAAACTCATCGTAGTCAAAATCATTGCAGTAAGCCTTTTTCAGCTCCGAGAGCATTTCTATGAACTGCGAATCATATTTACCCATAAGATGTCTTACAGAAACCTTGTCACAGCCTATGCTCTGTTGGGACATAAGATTAAGCTCACTCACTTCAAAGAGACTCTTATTGTCGGGTTTTAAGCTATTCATAAATTTTCGTACAACTGCATTGTCAAAGCCAAACAAAAGAGAAGCAAGTCTGAGAGATGGATTTTGAGACAATTTGTCTGTTTTTTCGGCATTTGCCACAAATTTATCAACATCATCCGAAATCATGAAAAAAACTGTTTCAAAAACATCGGTATATTCTCGAATAATGCTTTTGGCTCGTTTTCCGCAAACAAGTTTTTTCAGCTCGGTATAGATTCTTTCGGCAGAAATGTTTTTTAAAAGGTTTTTATTTTTATGAATACTTTTTGATGTTTCTTCGTCAATATCAAAATCCAGAACGGAGGAAAAACGAAGTGCTCTCATGATTCGAAGTCCATCCTCATTAAAGCGTTTGTCTGCATCTCCAACACATCTTATAACTCTGTTTTCAAGGTCCGTCACTCCGTCAAAAATGTCCACCAAGCCGTCTTTCGGGCTATAAGCAAGAGCATTGACGGTAAAGTCACGCCTTGAAAGGTCTTCATGAAGGTTTCTCGTGAATGTGACCTCTTCGGGGCGGCGATTGTCAAGATATTTGCCGTCTATGCGATAGGTTGTTATTTCTACATTTTCACCATCTGACACAACGGTAACCGTGCCATGCTTTATTCCGGTTTCGATGATACGATAGGACGAAAAAACCGAAAGCATCTCTTTTGGAAGAGCATTGGTTGTCAGGTCAAAATCATGAGGCGTTTTACCCATCATTGCATCACGGACACAGCCACCAACAAGGTAGCCTTCAAAGCCACTGTTATATAAAATATTCAAAACATCAGTTATATAATTGGGGACATTCATTTCCATTTTATAAATCTCCTCAAACACCAAATTTTCACAAATATATTATAGCACAAACATATATTCAAAGCAAGATATTTATATGGGTAAAATATTTATTTTTAAAACAACAAAAGCCTGCATACAGTTTGAATGTATGCAGGCTTAAATGCCCAAAAACAAAGTTATTATTGTTCCTGATTTTCTTTAGCGTAACGTTTGATTTTCTTTGTTGTTGTTTTGGTAAATTCTTCTTTACGTACAATAACCTTACGGATATATTTCCAGGTGGGGTTTCTGTCGTTAACTTCTTTAACAGCCGCCTCCATGAGTTTTTGAATTTGTTCATCGGAAACATCTTTTCCAAACTCTGCCTCAATTTCAGGAAGATTGGGGAAAATCTGTGCACGAATTTCAAAGGTATTTTCATCTTCGTGAGCATATACCATGCTTTCAAGGATATAATTGTTTTTATTAAGGAAGGTTTCAAGCTCTTCGGGATAAACATTTTTACCGTTTTTATCGATAATAATATTCTTCTTTCTGCCGGAGATAATTACAAAACCATCTTTATCAATGTAACCCAAGTCACCGGTATAGAACCAGCCGTCTTTGAGAACCTTGGCTGTTTCCTCATCATTTTCATAATATCCGAGCATCACATTGTCGCCCTTACAGATGATTTCTCCAATGCCTTCTTCGTTGGGATTGTCAATTTTAACTTCCAGACAGCTGAGAGGAATACCTGCCGCATTGTCCTTAAAGTTAATATCACGGTTGAGAGTAACGATTGGTGAACATTCTGTAATACCATAGCCCTGGATGAAAAGAATGCCCAAATCACGGAATCCTTTTGCAACAGCCGGATCTATGGCAGCAGCACCACTTATAAACAAACGAATATTACCGCCGAAGGTATCATGAACTGACTTGAAAATTGAGCGTCTTTTATCAATACCGATTTTACGAAGTGCATTACTGAGTTTTAGTCCTGTTTTAAGTTTGCTCTCAATTCCTTTTTGTCTTGCAGCAGCCCAAATCCTCTTGTACAAAAGCTCAAAAACTGCCGGAACACCCAGAAGCACTGATACTTTTGCCTCATTCAGATTGTTAGGAATATATTTAAGGCCATCATTAAAAGCGATACTCGCACCACGGAAAAGCGGTGCAAGAATGCCGCAGGTAGATTCATATGTATGATGGGGAGGAAGTATCGATAGGAACACATCCTCGGGAACAATGTTAACCATTGAACACATTGACATAAGATTTGCACAAATGTTTCTGTGACAAAGAAGCACACCCTTCGACATTGCAGTAGTTCCCGATGTAAAGAGTATTATTTTTGCTTCATTGGGATCAATTTTAACTTCATCAAAGGATTTATCGCCATCATTAATAAGTTTTTTACCTTCTTCGATGAGAGCGGCTACGGTTTTATCTGCGTTTTCATCGGAAGCATCCATCGAAATCATATATTCAATGGTGGGAACTTCTGCTTTTGCATCGGTAAGTTTCGCTGCAATTTTGGGTGAAAATACAATAGCAGAAACCTTTGCAATTTTAAGAAGATTTAAGATATCGGGAGCGGCAAGTTCACGGTCAATAGGAACAAACATAGTGTCACCATTCACCGCTGCCATGTATGAAAGAACCCATTCATAGCGATTTTCGCCTATAACTGCAATTCTTTTTCCGTCTTTCAAGCCAAGATTATGGAGAGCTGTACCGTATGCCCAAACATCTTTTTTAAACTGTGCATAGGTAACTCCGGTGTAAGGTTCTCCCCTTTTTACCTTGCGTAAAAATGCATTTTTATCTGCATAAATTTCACAGCTTTGCTCAAGCATTTCTTTGATGGTGGTGATTTTTCTTACTTCATAAAGCTTATCTTTTTTCATATTTATATTTCCTTTCGGATTGGATTTTGGAAAGACAAGGAACCGTCATTAGATCGGACAAATAACAGTATTTAATTTTGTCTGATTATTATTTTACTACAATATTAATAAGTTTACCTTTAACAACAATAAATTTAACAATTTGTTTTCCTTCGGTAAATTCTTTGACTTTATCGTTTGCAAGAACAACTTCTTTGATTTCGTCGTCGGAACTTGTGGTTGAAATCATCATTTTAGCTTTAACCTTGCCGTTAATCTGAACAACCATTTCAACTTCATCTTTAACGAGAGCTGTTTCATCATAGCTTATCCAGCTCTGGTCATGGACACTGCCTTCACCGCCTGCCATTTCCCAAAGTTCTTCGGTGATGTGAGGTACAAAAGGCGCAAGCATGATGATAAGGTCTTTTGCAGCCTCGGAAATGAGAGCATTGTTTGAACCCTTGTAGGAATAGAGTCCATTAACAAGTTCCATTACACAGCTGATTGCAGTGTTGAAATTAAAGCGGATGCTTATGTCATCGGTAGCTTTTTTGATTGCGTAGTTAAGCGTGTAGCGAAGTTCTTTATCATCGGAAGTGAGTGCAGATTTATCATAGCTTGAATTAAAATCAATCTTATCTTTGTTGTCATCAATAAATCTGAATACTCTGTTTAAGAATCGGTAAGAACCTTCAACCGCTGTGTCACTCCATTCAAGATCTCTCTCGGGAGGAGCAGCAAAGAGAATAAAGAGTCTTGCAGTATCTGCACCGTATTTACCGATAATTTCTTCAGGGCTTACTACATTTCCGAGAGATTTACTCATTTTGGTGCCGTCTTTGAGAACCATACCCTGTGTGAGAAGATTTTCAAAGGGTTCATCACAAGAAACATAGCCAAGATCACAAAGAGCTTTGGTAAAAAATCTTGCATAGAGAAGGTGAAGTATTGCGTGCTCTACACCGCCGATATATTGGTCAACATTCATCCAATAATCAGTTTTATCCTTATCAAAAGGCATTTTGTCATTGTGAGGATCACAATATCTCAGGAAATACCATGATGAACAAACAAACGTATCCATGGTATCCATGTCACGTGTTCCCATTTTGCCGCACTTGGGGCAAGGAGCATGTTTGAAACTTGCGCTTGTTGTGAGCGGAGACTGTCCCTGACCTGTAAACTCTACGTCCTCGGGAAGAATAACCGGAAGGTCTGACTCGGGAACCGCAACAGCACCACAGTCTTCACAGTAAATAATGGGAATTGGTGCTCCCCAGTATCGCTGACGGGAAATGAGCCAGTCACGAAGGCGGAAGTTTGTCTTCTTCTCTCCTATTCCTTTTTCAGCCATATAATCTATCATTTTGGCAAGAGCTTCACGGTTGTTCATGCCGTTAAACTCGCCGGAGTTAATCATTATGCCTTCGGCTTCAAAGCTTTCGATGAGTTCGGAGCCTTTCATGTCACTGCCGTCGGGAGTAATTACCACATCTATTGGCAAATTATATTTTTTAGCAAATTCAAAATCTCTCTGGTCATGAGCAGGTACTGCCATAACAACACCTGTACCATAATCCATGAGAACATAGTTTGCAAGATAGAGAGGTACTTTTTTACCGGTGAGAGGATTAATCACATATTTACCGGTGAATACACCTTCTTTTTCAACATCGGTTGAAGCTCTGTCCATCTCTTTAACAAACTGCATTTTGTTGATGAATTCGCGGCATTCCTTTTCTGTTTCGGAGCCTGAAATGATGGACTCGGTGAGCGGACTTTCAGGAGCCATAACCATGAAGCTTACACCATAGATTGTGTCGGGACGGGTTGTGTAAACCGTGAGAACCTGATCGGAACCGTCAAGTTGGAATTTGACTTCTGCACCGTGACTTTTTCCAATCCAGTTTGCCTGCATGGTTTTAACTTTTTCGGGCCAACCTTTTAATTTGTCGATGTCGGCGAGAAGTTTGTCGGCATATTTTGTAATTGAGAAAAACCACTGTTCAAGGTCTTTTTTGCCAACGTCTGATTTGCATCTTTCGCATTTACCGTTAACAACCTGTTCGTTTGCAAGAACTGTTTTACATGAAGGACACCAGTTTACATATGATTTTTTCTTGTAGGCAAGATCGTTATTATAGAGCTGTAAAAACATCCACTGTGTCCATTTATAATAGTCCTGTTTGCAAGTGGCAACTTCTCTGTCCCAGTCATAACTGATACCCATGCTTTTTAACTGGTCACGCATGGTATCCATGTTTGAAAGAGTCCAGTCTTTGGGATTTGCACCGTTTTTGATTGCGGCATTTTCGGCAGGAAGACCGAAAGAGTCCCACCCCATGGGGTGAAGAACATTGAACCCATTCATTTTCTTGTAGCGGGCAACAACATCGCCGATTGAATAGTTTCGAACATGACCCATATGAAGATTACCCGAAGGATACGGGAACATTTCGAGAGCATAATACTTTGGCTTTGAAGTATCTTCACTTACTTTGAAAGCCTTGGTATCTTCCCAATGTTTTTGCCATTTCGCTTCTATTTTTTTGAAATCGTAATTCATTTATGTCAACTCCTTAATATTATTCTTCAGTTAAAATTTCTGATATATCAACCTCTTGGGCATCACCCCAAAGGTTTTCAATTGAATAGAAGGCTCTTGATTCATTGTTGAAAATGTGAACTATAACATCGGAATAGTCCATCAAAATCCAATATGAAGTATTCATTCCCTCTCTGCCGATTGGGTTTACACCATGCTCGGAAAGCTTTTCTTCAATTTCTTCGGAAATTGCTTTCATTTGAGGAGCTGACCCGCCCTGACAAATAACAAAATAGTCTGCCATTGTGGTAACCGAGCTAATGTCTAGAACTTT
This sequence comes from Clostridia bacterium, assembly GCA_017397885.1. GTDB lineage: Bacteria > Bacillota > Clostridia > UMGS1810 > UMGS1810 > RGIG1828. The sequence continues at coordinate 13,327 of JAFQHQ010000196.1, forward strand.
TATGTCTCCTGCTTTTTTGGAATCCATGTATTTAACAACATTTTCCATGATTTCTTTTGAGGTCATTGTGTTATCCTTCCTTTCCGAGAATTATCACAACTGATGCATTATATGAATACTCACTGTTATGATAATAACTCTTTTCACCCAACATTTTTGCCATTATTGGGCATGTTACATCATCTTTATCGGCTGTTATACAATATGTTTTATTGGTCGTGATTGTATCTGCCACAAAGGTTTCCAAAACTTTGCATCCGGATTGTTCGAGAAGTTCACGAGTTTTCTTGAGTGATGCACCTTTTGTGCCGGAAAAATCAAGAATATCTACCGTAGTACCCTCTTTAATTTTGCCGTCACCAAGATCAATGCCTTCTACAAGATACTCTTTGGGATCATTTCCAAGTGCTTTGTCTCTTAATTCTACCTCACCAAAATCTACTTCAGTGTTATTGGGAGTAAAATATTCATTAACAATGCGTTCGTTCTCTTCGTCATCGGCAACAAAATATGATATGCCTTTAATATTTCTCGCTTCACCTGCAAGTCTTACACTTTTAACATTATCAACATCGGTTTTAAGCATATGCGGTGCATATTTTCCGGCTTCAAGTGTTGTAAAATTGGTTGTAACCATGCCCATTGCAGAACTGATTATTTTTGACAAATCCGCTTCACCATTTTTACACTTTGCAGAAATCTGCTTCATAGCTTCCTTTATAAAGCTGATTTGAACTTCAATTCTTTTAAGGTCACCCTCGGGATAGCTACGAAATCTTACAAGTTGTTCCGCTTTATCGCCGTCAAGATGCTGAAAGCCGGGATTAAGATCAATATACAAATCCTGATATTTGTCGGTGTATTTCATTCTCTGAGGAACGTCAAAATCAACACCGCCAACTTCATCAATGACTTCGCGGAATCCGGAAATATTGATGATCACATATTTTTCAATATCTATGTTGACCAGCTTTTCAATATCTTTGATTGTATTTTCAATTCCTCCTGCTCCATATGATGAGTTAATCTTTTTATCACCTCGTTTTTCTACATATGTGTCACGGGGTATGTGCAAAAATTTCACTGTGTTATCTGTAAAATTGTACTGCGCAATCATGATAACATCTGTTCGGGTCTCATCTTTGTCAAGACCTACCATTAAAACATTGATATATGCTTTTTCAACAGATTTTGTAATTGTAAAATTATCGGACTTGCTTACTCCTTTAACATATACATTATGTATGCCTTCATATGTTTCGTACACAGGTACGACAACAAAAGCAAATATTGCCAATATTGCCGTAACCCACGCAGTTACGGTTAAATATATATGTAATAAACTTTTTGAATTTCGCATGTTAATCACCTTATTTTTTTGAGATAAAAGTTTCTGGTATCAATTGTATTTGTGTGAATCAGCGCTCCGCGGCTGATAACGGAACGAATTGTGTAATCAATCTGGAGAATCAGGGCACGGTCTATATCCTCATAGACCATTTCGCGAATAAGGTCAACACCTTCGTAGTGTCTTGCCGGTTCAATGCCGTCGGCTATGTAAATTATTTTGGTCATCAAACTCATGTTAGGTTTACCTATTGTATGATAATATATTGCATCATAAATTTCAGGATCGGAAACACCATAATATTTATTGGCAATTTCCGCGCCCAAAAAACCGTGAATAAGCCCTGTTGATGCTTTGCATATGTCATCAAGCAATACGCCGAATCTATCACAAAGTTCAAACATTTCTGCTTTAGAATAGTTTTTTGCACAATCATGAAGCAGTGCCGCAACTGCTGTTTTTTGAACATCTGCACCGAAGTGCTTTGCCATTTGTACAGCAGTTTCCATGACACCAAGTGAATGATTAAACCTTTTTTCGGTAAGAGCAGTTTTTAGCTTCTCGCGCATTTGGTCAATTGTCATTTTTTCCTCCGTCAGGATGTATACAGTTTATTTGAAATGATAAAATCCATCACTTTATGCGGAATCAGATGGTTACAATCTATTCCGTTTTTGATACTGTTTCTGAGTTGTGTTGATGTTACATCATATTTTTCCATGGTCAGCCGTGAAAAATCACCGCCAAGAGCATTTAACCTGTCGCATTCTTTTGCGATATCATCACCATCATCACAATTTCTGTCTGCAACAATAAATCTGCATTCTTTTATGAGAATCTCGGGCGTTTTCCATGAGTTAAGATTATAGAGAGAATCAGCACCTATGATGAAAAAAGGCTGACACCCGTATATTTTTTTCATGGCACGGTTTGTATCAACTGTGTAGGAAGGCTCTTTTCTGTTTACTTCGTAATCAGAAACTGAAAAACCGTCAATTCCGTCAATTGCCAATTCGACCATTTTAAGCCGAAGTCTCGCATCCAAAATCGGAACCCCCTTTTTGTGAGGCGGATTTCCGTTTGGCATGAAAATTACTTCGGATAAATCGTATTCCTCAAGCGCAGCTTTGGATATTTCAAGATGACCGTTGTGAATCGGGTTAAAAGTCCCGCCAAATATTGCGATTTTCCCGGGCACTTTATTTCGCCTGCCTTAAATCGATGGTTTTGTTTTCTTTTGATTCTTTATAGAGAATAAATTTCTTTCCGATGACTTGAACAGGCTCAGCACCAATTGCATCAGCAACTTCGTTGCATACAGCACGTGTATCCATAAACGAATTTTCAAGAACATGAACCTTGACAAGTTCTCTTTTTTCAAGAGCATCGTCAATTTGTTTTAATTGATTATCATTAATTCCGCCTTTGCCAATTTGGAAAATGGCTTCAAGTTTGTTTGAAAGACTTCTGAGATATGCTCTTTGTTTACTTGTGAGCAAAACTTTCACTTCCTCTTTTAGTATAAGTACACACTCTTTTATTATACAAAAAAAATGCCCCAATGTCAATGAAAAATCAACATTTAAAGCATTTTTAATGTAAAAAATTTATGTTTTTTTGCCTCGGGTTTTATCCAAGATACACATCCATGATAAGCATCAAAGAAAAACCAATAAGCAATGCCCATGTTACTCCCCTACTACCTTCATGATGAGTTTCCGGAATCATTTCATCACTGATAACATAGAGCATTGTTCCCCCGGCGAATGATAGTGCAAAGGGAAGAATCACACTTGATACACTGACAGCAAAATATCCGAGAAAAGTGCCGAGAACTTCGACTATGCCCGTGAAGGAAGCTACAAGAAATGTGCGTTTTTTGCTCATTCCAACCGCAAGCATGGGAGCAATTATGACCATACCCTCGGGAATATTTTGCAACGCTATTCCGCCTGCAATGGTGATAGCCTCTGCCGTGTTACCTGTTCCAAAACCGACACCTGCCGCAATACCCTCCGGAAGATTGTGAATGGCAATTGCCATTACAAAAAGTAAGACCTTTCCGAGTTTTTCGTTGTTTTCACCGTGGGACTCAATATCATTGCCGGAAATTCGATGCAAATGAGGGACAAGCTTGTCCATGATATTAAGAAGCAAGGCACCGCATGCAATTCCTGCAATCGACACAAAAACCGATGAAGCGTTGTTTTCATCAATTGAAGGCAAAACAAGCCCGAAAACTGCGGCACAAAGCATGACACCCGCCGCAAAAGACAAAATGATGTCACTGAACCTATGAGAAAGTTTTTTGAATGCAAAACCGATAACCGAGCCGATGACCGTTGCGCCGCCTACTCCGAGCGCGGTTAATAATACTATATTCATGAATACTCACCTCAAAAATCAAACAAATCTTTCATCAAGAACGATTGTTCTGTAGTGACCGTATCTTGCCTGAGCCTCTCTGCATCCGTTTCTTTCGGGTTCGCCGCCAAGGGTGATGTTATATGAATAAAGCTTGTGATCGGCAAGAGAATAGTTTACATAGGTCTGAATTTCTCCGGGATTAAGGCAAAGCTTGAAATTACGTTCAGCTCTTTGTTCATAGGTTGTCTGCTTGGAAACATATTCCTTAACCCATTGGGGCTGTTCAAAGATTATGTCCCTGTTTTCCATTATTTCAAGAACAGAAAGGAATTTTTCGTCCGCATCAACATAGAATATGCCAAATCTCGGGTCAAAATAGCACCATTTTTCTTCAATATACAGTTCACATACATAGTGACCGCTGACAACATGGCATATGATTCTGCCCGGAATTCCGATTACCTCGGCAAGAGAAACCATGAGCCTCGACACACATTCGCAAAGGTTCTCCCCTTTTTCGATGAGCATTTCTTCGGTGCCGCCGTAAAAATCAAAGGGGAAATGCTTGCCGTGAGTGAGATACAGGTCTCTGATAAATGCAAGAAGTGCCAGAACCTTTTCTCGGTCTGTGGCAAGGTCTTTTGTTACCTTCCACACAACGGCATCGAGAATCGGTCTTTTGCCTTGTTCATATTTTGTTGCAGATGGTGTGGAGTAGATGTAATTTTTTGTTTCTTCGCAAAGATAGATATGATTACGGAGCTTTTGCCACTCCACGTTGTTTCCGTAATTACAAAACATACTGTCCCAATATGCCTGATATATGCCTTTTTGTGCTTCGGTGTCAAGTACATTAAGGATATTCAAGCCTTTGTAATCTTCTATTTTAAACATCGATTTTCCTCCGTTATGCCTTGAGTTTTTCAAGAAGCTCTTTCATACCGGAGATTACAATTTCATCTCCGCCTATTTTAAGTCTTGATGCCTTTGCTTCATATCCGCCCTCGTCATATGCCGATGAGGTTGGGAAATATGTGTCGCCTCCGTTGGTAAGAGAGCAAACAAAGGTCTTGGCAAAGGGAGAAGAATCGGAAATTCTCATGCCGATTTCAGCAAACGGTTCTCCGGGAAGCCCCGCAAACACAACATCACCTATTGCAAGTGCCGTGAGTGTGTAGGAATAGCTTTCGGGTCCGGTTGCAAGAAATACAATTCTCTTTGCTTCGGCAACAGCGGTTGTAAGCTCCATGTTTTTGTAGGGAAGCTCATCTTCTCTGCCGGAGTCATAGAGTTCCTTTATTCTTTTTGCTTCTTCCAATTTTTCGTTTTCGGCATTGGATGGTATGGTGATGAGCTTTTCGTCAAAGCGTATTTCATCACTGCCAACGGGAAGCGCCTTATCACAAACCTGAAGAACTGCCCCGGCTACAACTCTACCCATGTGACGTGCGTGAGCATAGCTTCGGGGGCAACCGTCGAAGGTGTCATAGTCGAGACCTACTCTGTCGTTTGCCGTGGGGCAAGTGTTAATTGCATTAACGTCCCCTTCTGCACCGTTTATATACATGCACTTTGCATTACCGATTGCATTTTCAACGGTTTCGCGAAGGAAGTGTACAAAATCGGAGCTGATGTATTCACCGCCCACATTATCTGCATGAACTGCAAAATTTACAACGAAAACATCGTCTCCTCCGTCTCTTTCCACTTTGAGAAGCTTAACAGACTCATCCGGAGTTCCGAGCACATGGTCGATTTCGGGATTGTCAACACCGGGGTTGGTCTGAACACTGCCGTTTTTCATGCGGTAGCGGCGGATGAAGGCAACTTTTTCAGCCTTTCCCTCGGCAACATAGAGCTTTGATTCTTTGAGGTCGGAAAGAGCCACGCAAACAGCGTCACGCAAATGGTAGAGCATTTGATTTTCTGTGTATTCAATACCCTCCCAAATAAATCCGTCTCTGCCGACTATGGGGCCTGTGTGGGTGTGGGAACAAGAAATGAAAATTCCGTCTTCGGATATTCCGCTTGCTTCTGAGATTACTTTTCGGTATTCATCACATTTTTGTGACGAAAACATGAGAGAATCAACGCTCACCAAAGCGGCTTTTGTTTTTCCGTTGTCAAAAACAAGAGCATGAACCCATAGGTCATCAAGCACTCCTTTTGAAAATCTTTCTTCATAATATCCCGCCATGGGAGTGCCCATGGGAGGTGTTATACATATTCTTGCAAATCCTGTTTTCATTTATTCCACTCCTGTCTGTTTTCTTCCATAACCAGCTTGTTATAATAACCGTAGCGAGCCTGAGCCTCACGGATGCCGGTTTTTTCGGGAATATTTTCCATAACAATGTTATATGTGTATAAATTGTAATCCATCAGAGAATAATCGCAAAATGTGTGAATCTGATTGGGATGCATATAGAGATTATAATAATCCTTTGATATTTTGTCAAAAGTCACCTGCTGTGAAACATATTTTTTCACCCAGTCGGGCTGATTGAAAATGACATCCTTGTTTTGCATAATTTCTTCAACCGAAAGGAATTTTTCGTTTTCATCAACAAAAAACACTGCAAAACGGGGATCAAAAAAGCACCATTTATCTTCGATGAAAACCTCGCAATTGATGTGACCGCAAACAACGTGCATCACAATTCTGCCGGGAATCCCGAGAACCTCACAAAGACTCACCATTAGTCTGCCCATGCATTCGCAAAGGTTTTCACCTTTTTCGATGAGGCGTTCTTCGGTACCGCCGTAAAAGTTAAAGGGAAACTGTTCTTCTTTTTTGCCGAGATAGAGGTCTCTGCCGAAGGCAAGAAGTGCCAGTACCTTTTCACGCTCGGTTTCGGCGTTTCTTGTCACATATTCAACCACCGCTTCAATAACCGGTCGTGTGCCTTTTTCGTATTTCACCTTTCCGGGTTTGGAATATATGTAATTGCGTGTGGCATCACAAAGATAAATCTGATTGCGAAGCTTTTGCCACTCCACGTTGTCGCCATAGTTTCTGAAAATATGGTCCCAGTTTGCCTGATACACACCTTTGCGTGCATCGGATTCAAGGACATTCAGAATGTTTAAGCCTTTATAATCGTTGATATTGGTCATATAATCACTTCCTGTACATAATTCTTCAAATTGGAGTTTGTAGGGGAGTTTAACACAAGGACGAAAGGCTCCCTTGTGTAAAGGGAGCTGTCACGAAGTGACTGAGGGATTGTTAAATAATAAACTCTCAAACAATCACAAATACTGCAATTGAGGCAGTTTGTTACAATCCCTCCACCGCTTAA
>JAFQHQ010000197.1 GCA_017397885.1 Clostridia bacterium
ATTAAATTGAAGTTTTTGCATTTTTAAATTGGAGTTTAGCGGGCTGACAACAAACTTAGCTAAATCGAAATCCGCCCATGCCTAAGGGGAGGTGGATTTGCAGTCAGGCAAAGACGGAGGGGTACGAAACGCAGAAATATCAATACTTTCAGCAATACCCCTCAGTCAGTTTCGCTACGCTCACTGCCAGCTCCCCTTAGGCAGGGGAGCCTTTCGTCCTTGCGTCAATCACCCCGATAAACTCCAATTTATCATTCGAAGGAAGGTTAGGCTATGAATAAACAAAATGAATTTAAACCATATGTTCCGCCCGAAAAAAAGACAAGCGAGTTAACAGTTGTATCAATTGCAACAGGGATTATTCTCGCAGTTGTATTTGGTGCGGCAAATGCATATCTCGGACTGAGGGTTGGAATGACCGTATCGGCTTCAATTCCGGCAGCAGTTCTTGCCATGGGAATAATAAGAGTTATTCTCAGGCGAAACTCCATTTTAGAAAGTAACATTGTACAAACCATCGGTTCTGCAGGCGAATCTGTAGCGGCAGGGGCAATTTTCACCTTACCGGCACTGTTTCTCTGGGCGGCTGAAGGAAAAACCGAAAAACCCGATATTTTGGAAATAACAGTCATTGCACTAATCGGCGGACTACTTGGAGTGTTTTTTATGATACCACTCAGAAATGCCCTGATTGTAAAAGAGCACAAAAACCTTCCCTATCCCGAGGGAAGTGCATGTGCAAAGGTTCTTCTTGCAGGAGAAAAATCATCAAATGCCTCATCAACGGTTTTTAAAGGAATGGGGCTCGGTGCTGTTTTAAAATTTGTTATTGACGGATTAAAGCTTGTCAAAAGCGAAATCGCTTTTAAGTCAAAATATTTTGCCGGCGAAATAGGAACACAAGTTTATCCGGCTGTGCTCAGTGTCGGTTTTATTTGCGGCCCGAGAATTTCGGCATGTCTTTTCTCCGGCGGAGTTTTGAGCTGGCTCGTTATCATACCGCTGATTGTTCTTTTTGGCGAAAATTCTTTTGTTGCATCGGAAACTTTTTCAATTGGTGAAATTTTTTCGCAAAGCGGTGCCGGCGGAATATGGAGTACGCACATCCGTTACATTGGAGCAGGCGCTCTTGCCGCAGGCGGAATTATCAGTCTTATTAAAACTCTTCCGCTGATTTTCAAAACCTTTGCAGGCTCTGTGAATTCTCTTGCATCATCAGGAAGTAAAGCAGAACTTAAAAGGACCGAAAAGGACATGAACATGAAATTTGTGCTGGTCTCAATTGCTTTGCTGACAGTTTTTATGTGGCTTGTGCCTGCAGTTCCGATTAATTTTTCAGGTGCTGTAACAGTTGTGGTGTTTGGCTTTTTCTTTGCGGCTGTGTCATCAAGAATGGTTGGACTTGTGGGAAGCAGTAACAATCCGGTATCGGGCATGGCAATTGCAACACTTCTTGCCGCCACACTTATTCTTAAGCTTTCGGGCATTGCAGGAATTCGAGGTATGGTGAGTGCCATTGCAATAGGTTCGGTCATATGCATAATTTCCGCAATTGCCGGAGATACATCGCAAGATTTGAAAACAGGATTTATTTTGGGTTCTACACCTCAAAAACAGCAAATAGGTGAAATCATTGGAGTTATCTCCTCTGCAGTTGCAATTGGCGCAACGCTCTATCTTCTTGATTCTGCATGGGGCTTTGGTTCCGAAGAACTTGCCGCACCACAGGCAACACTGATGAAGCTTATTACAGAGGGAGTTTTTGAAGAGAATCTTCCATGGACTTTGGTGCTTTGCGGAGTGTTTGCAGCTATCTTTGCACAATGTGCCCGTATTCCGGTTCTCCCCTTTGCCATTGGAGTGTATTTACCAATTCATCTCACAAGCTGTATAATGATTGGCGGACTCATAAGATGGGCTGTTGAAAAAAGATCGAAAGACAATACAAGCAAAAATATTGCAACAACCAAAGGAACTCTTTTTTGTTCGGGGCTGATTGCCGGTGAAGGTCTCGTAGGAATTGCACTGGCAATTCTTGCAGTGATGAAAACAGAAAGTATCATAGACTTGTCTGCATATATTTCTCCTGTTGTCTCCTCCGTAGGTGCTATCGGCGTTTTAGCATTAACATCGATTTTACTGATATTTAGCTGTGCATACAAAAAAAGTCATACCGAGTAAATTAAAAGAGCCATGTATCGAACAAATCTAATACATGGCTCTTTTTCTGTAGGCAAGTGGTGTCAGCCCGGTTTCGGCCTTAAATACACGACAAAAATATGAAATACTGCTGAATCCGCAACGATTGCTAACATCGGAGACAGACACCTTTTCGCTGAGAAGAATGTTTTTGGCAAGCACTATGCGTGTTTTGAGGATATAGTTCATAACCGTAAGCCCCGAAAACTCATGAAATCTGCGGCAAAAATGATATTTACTCATGTGAATTGCTTCGCATATGTCATCAATTGTAATACTTTTAAATATATTGCTGTTTATGTAGTCTATTGCCATATTCATGGCCCCTGCTACAGGTGCAATATGTTCAATGGTATTTTTGCATATCTGAACAAGGAGCTTTATGCAACATGAAACAACCATTTCATCAAAATATGCTCCACCATTGTATTTTTCAATATCGGCAAAAATATTTTCAACATCGTCTCTTTCGGATTCATCAACAACCGAATATACAAATCCACCCTCGGAAAAAACTCGAAAACTGTTGTCATCAGAAAAGAAGTTAAAGATTTTCTGCACAACATCGGGCATAACAAAAAATTTGCTTCGATCATATATATCAGGATTGTCAGCCATGGTGTAAAAATATTTTCCTGCACCGATAAAGCAAAGAGTCCCCTTTTTTATGGGATATATTTTTTCAGCGCATACAATACCTCCGCCATCGGAGTATGTATATATTATCATGTGATGCTCAAGTCTGTGCCATGTTTTGAAGAAAACGTCTTTTCCCTTTTCGTGATGTATTATGACATTGGGCATTTTATCACCGACCACACTTTCAGATTCAAATTCTTCAGATATTGTAACACATTTTATCCCAAAAAGCAACCATAGTAAAAAACACGGCAACATATCTCTATACTTAACATCATTTTTTCATTATAATATAAACAATACGGAGGTGTAATCATGAATAAATATAAAGGTATTTTTACGGCACTGCTCACTCCTTTTGACAGTGCCAACAAAATTAATGAAAAAGAGCTTGAAAAGCTGGTTAAGTTTTGTCTTGGAAAAGGGGTAAAGGGTTTTTACGTGTGCGGAAGCACCGGTGAAGCTTTTCTTCTTTCAACCGAAGAAAGAAAGCAGGTTATGGAAATTGTTAAATCCTGCGCACCCGATTCCACACTTATTGCACACATAGGCTCTATTAATGAGTCGGAAGCAACAGAGCTTGCAAAGCACGCAACAAAACTTGGCTATGATGCAATTTCATCGGTAAGTCCTTTCTACTACAAATTCACTTTTGAAGAAATCAAAAATTACTATACACGTCTTGCAGACGAAGCAGGCCTCCCTATGCTTGTTTATCACATTCCGCTTTTTTCGGGCGTAAGTATGAGCACACAGGAAATGGCAAGTTTTCTTTCAGACGAAAGATTTTTGGGAATTAAATATACATCAAACGACTTTTTCACTCTTGAACAGTGCAAGACAAACTTTCCTACCAAAATCGTATACAACGGTTTTGATGAGATGCTCCTTTCGGGTCTTGTTATGGGTGCAGACGGTGCAATCGGAAGTACATATAACCTTATGGCAGACAAATTTGTTAAAATATATGAGCTCTTTGGTCAGGGGAAAATTGCAGAAGCGCAAAAGATTCAGCAAGAAGCAAACAAAATCATTACCGTGCTTTGCAAAATCGGTGTTATGCAGGCTGAAAAAGAAGTTCTAAATCAGCTTGGATTTAACTTTGGTGTGTGCCGCCATCCATTTGGCGAACCAACAAAAGCGGACAAAGAACTCATTGCAAAGGAAATTATTCCCTATCTTTGAGAGATTTAATTGGAGTTTACTTATGAAATGGACAAAAAAAGGATTTGAAGAATTTAGAAAAGGCACCTTTGGAAACGGCGGACAAAACATATATGTTTCACGAAAAGGAGTGCTTCAGAGAATACATAATTTTGACGTGAATGGTGACGGATGGTTTGACCTGCCCCTTGCAAACAGCCACTCTATGAATGAACGCCCGCCGGTGTTTGTTTATGACAGTATCAAAAGTGAACCTTTGCGTCTTCCGACCTACGGAGCATTTGACGCTTGTCTCACAGACCTTAACGGTGACGGTTGTCAAGATTTGATTCTTGCCTGTCAGCACGATGGGGTTCATACCGATGTTTCTGCCATAATTTATTACGGAAGCGAAACGGGACTATCCGAAAAATACCGCAGTGAGCTTCGGGTTTTCGGGGCTTCTGCAGTGGTTGCCGGCGATTTTAAGAATTGCGGCAAAAAAGCACTGGCATTTTTAACAGGCGAAAAAATGCGCATTTTTTATCAAACACCGCAAGGCATTGAACCGTCGGTTTTTGAAGATGTCAATATAAACGGTCTTACAATGGCAGTTGGTGATCTCGATGGTGACGGCTATGACGATCTTTACGTTATGCATCAAGGAGACGGAAGTCAAACTGTCTACTGGGGCGGTGAAGACGGGATAAATCCCGAGAGAAAAACCGATTTTGGTGCTTCGATGAAAATTGACGTGCGCGGTTCAACCACTGCGGGCAGAATAGCAAGCGGATGGTTCCCGTGGAAGACAAGCATTTTAAACATTAACGGCAAGCCAATGACTGTCCGTGTTGAAAATGCTGACGTTATTCTCGATAGCTGGCAAAACGGACGAATCCCACACGAAGAGTACCGCTTTACATGTTTTGATTATGAAAAGCTGATGGAAATTCCATCACTTCGTTACAGAGGCATTATGCACGTTGTTGCAGGTGATCTTAAAAATAACGGTGGGTGCGACATTGCAATCGCTCTTTCTTTTGACCGTGACACCGAAACAGAAATTATGGTTTTGTGGGGAGATTCAGGCTATGATGTGTCAAATGCTACCCACATTCCCATTAGATATCCGCGTTCTCTCACGATTTCGCCTATTTGCAAAGATGGCAAAAATGTTCTTTTTGCCTGTCAAGGTGGTGAAAGAGACCGAAACGAGCTTGATTCCTCCGTTTTTTCTTTTGACGAAAACGGGAATGAAACTTTGCTTGCAAAAATACCTTCCTGGGATGCAAATGTTATTTTAAACGGCATAACCTATACTGACGGCAGAAGACAGACTGTTGTAATCAATCACGAAGGTGAACTTTCAAAAGGATTTGAAGATGTTGCATTTTTCCTTGGAGGTCCCGACGGTTTTAGCGCAGAGCGGACCATCACCCTGCCGGGTTGTGCGGCGGTTGACCTTATCCCTGCAGACCTCAATGACTCGGGACACCCTGATGTTTTGGTTGTAAACTGCTCCGAAAACACCCCATGGGAAGACCCCGGATGCGAAATATTTTGGGGAAGCAAGGACGGATATGACCCTCAAAACAAAACTTCACTCCCCGTCATTCTCGGTCACAGCTGTGTTATTGGAGATTTCAGACATTCGGGATATCTTGATGTTGTTGCAACAAGCCTCAGAAGTCGCCTTATGCTTATTTTTGAGGGCGGACCCAACGGCTTTGACCTTGAAAACCCCCAAAAAATAATAATGGGTCCAAACCCCGAACTATGCGACCCATTCACATGGCCCGGCGAAGATGAAGACCCTCAATACTGCGAAGAAGAAAACGGACTCATAAATCAGTTTGGCGGTATGAGAAACATGTTTTGCGCCGACTTTAACGGTGATGGCTGGCTCGACCTTTTTGTTCCCCAGCTCTACGGCACAAATTCATTCATACTTTGGGGCGGTCCTGACGGATTTTCAACCGAAAATATGCAAACTCTTGCAACCGACGGTGCAGTAACCGGTAATGCCGCAGACCTTAACGGCAACGGCTATTTAGATCTTGTTCTCGGTGGGTTCACAGCTCTCGGCAAATCTCAAGTAAAAGAATCATATATTACAATTTACTGGGGCGGTCCCGACGGATACAAAGAAAACCGCAAGACACAGCTTCCGGCTTTTTGCATTAATGACCTTACCATTCAGGACTTCAACAATGACGGAATTCTTGATATTTATGCCTGCGCTTATTATGGTGTGAGAACAAGAGATACTGATTCGGTTATATATTTCGGTTCAAAAGACGGTATATTCTATCAAGATAACAAAAAACGAATTTTCAACAATTCCGGAACAGGTTGCCTTTCGGGAGACTTTAACGGTGACGGATATATTGATCTTGCTGTTGCATCACACAAAAAGCAAGGTAACCATGTTTGCGAATCATTTGTATATTGGGGTGGTCCCGACGGTATTAACACAGAAAGATACACTCCCCTACCGGGCAGAGGCCCTCACGGAATGTCTACGGTTGATGTGGGTAACATAATGGACAGAAGCGACTCGGAGTATTATGTTTCTGAAATCTTTGAGATCCCGGACGGTATGACAGCAACGAAAGTATCGTGGATTGCTCAAAACGGCAAAAGCACATGGGTTAAAATGCAGCTTCGTTGTGCATTAAGTGCCGAAGACCTCGAAAGTGCCGAGTGGAGCGATACTTTTGAAAACGGCGATGACATAACCAAGCTCAACCTCAAAGGATTTTTGCAATATAAACTTGAACTCGGTGCAAGGTGCGGAGCAGGAACGCCAAGAGTAACGGAAGTAACTGTCGATTTTGAATAATACTCAGAAATGACTGCAGGAGCTTAAAACGATGAACTACACAGATTCCAATCTTGAAAAAGTCACCTACGAATCTTCAGTAAATCTGGAAAACCTCAATTTAAAAATTTATACCGGCGCGCAGTTTGGACTGGAAATTAACAACATTTTCGGTTCTCATCTTCACAGACACTTATATTATGAGATATTTTATGTGAAAAGCGGCGAAATAACCATACAATTTGAAGACAAGGATGTCACAATAAAAGAAAATGACATAATCATAATAGCACCGACGGTTGCGCACTGTGTAATTTCGACATCAGCCGACTGCGATGTGTTTTCTTTTTATTTTTCCTATTCAAAAAACTCGCTGAAGACTGAAGTGGACATGTATGATATGATTAGCAAATTTCTTTGTGATGAATATATCTATATCAAAAACAGACCGTCACTTACCGATATTACCGAAAAAATATCAAGAGAATTTCTCGCAAACAATCACTACTCATCAGGAGTTTATTTTTGTGAATTGCTGATTGATATTTTGAAGATTTCCAAAGTCGGAAAGGCGAAAAGTTCGAAAAGAAGCATTTCCCCCGACAGTAATATGAACCGTATACGCATAATTGACTATATAATTAACAACAAATTCAATCAAGACATTGAACTTGATGCCATTGCAAAGATTTTGTGTTTATCAAAAAAGCAGACAAGCAGAATTATCGCCAAGCACTATGGAGTCAACTTCCGTGAGCTGATTGTTCAAATGAGAATGATTAAAGCATCTGAACTTCTTTTGGAAACCGAAAAATCAGTAACTGCAATAACAAATGAATTGGGATATTCTTCCCTTAAAGGTTTTTATTATATCTTCAAAAAATATTACGGAATACTACCGTCGGAATACCGAGAAAAAAACAGATTATAATATTTTGAAAGAGCCGGAAACGGCTCTTTTGTTATTTACACTTTTATTTCTATTTTGTTTTTATTATGGTTCTAAATTGGGGTTTAGCGGGCTGACAACAAACTGAGCTAAATCGAAAGCCGCCCCTGCCTAAGGGGAGGTGGATTTGCCGTTAGGCAAAGACGGAGGGGTACGAAACGCAGAAATATCAATGCTTTCAGCAATACCCCTCAGTCAGTTTCGCTACGCTCACTGCTAGCTCCCCTTAGGCAGGGGAGCCTTTCGTCCTTGTGTTAAACACCCCGATAAACTCCAATTTGAAATCCTAATCTCAATTCCCTTATTCCTAATCTCTATGTGGACAAACCACAATTTGAAAATGCATTTTGATATTATAAACAAAGTCGCCACAGCGAGTTTGAATATTCATTTCATAGTTCACATTTGTCATTTCTCATTTTTTTCACTACATAAAAAAAGCGCTGTCTCAGGAAAAGTTTTATGAATCGACTGAGACAACGCTTTTTATTTGTATTATTAGTTTTGATTGGCATTTGTTGTTTTATTATTCAGTGTTCTGTATTTTGCAGGTGAACATCCCGTGAATCTTTTAAAAGCTTCGTAAAAGCCTTTTTCAGAGCGAAACCCTACTTTTGACATTATTTCATTCACAGAAACTGAGCCATTAGAAATCAGATTCTTAGCTTTTTCTATTTTACTGTAAGTTACAAAATCCCTCCAGGAAAGAGAAAACAATTCTTTTATGACACGGCTTGTCTGTCGTGTACTCAGCCCAAGACTTTCCGAAATCCCGGCAAGTGAAACATCTCCTCCTATATGCGATCCAAGGTATCTGTGTATTTTTTGTTTTCTGGACATAATGCTGTCATATGTGTAATTTTGCAAATCAAACAATACATCGATTTCAGCCTCACCAGTGATTTTCAGAATATTATTAAAAAACATATACACATCACTGTGAAGTTCAAAATATGCTGAATCCGACAAGCTTTTTTCCAGATTTAAAACATATTTGCCGGGTGTGGGGAAGTCTGAGAGAATCAAATATTTTTTGTCGAAAGTTTTGACAAACGCCTTGTACAGAGAAAATCCGGTGTGTAATTCGTTTGATTTAAACGAAAAAATCATAGCAAAATTTTCTCGCAAATATTTTACAGGTTCACGACTTTTTTTGATAATCCGATGATTTACACCCGGAGATATGATTATTGTTTCACATGGATAGACAGTTACTGTCTCGGAATCAAACATTATTTCCAGTGTTGTTCCTTCGTTCAGACAGAACACCTCGTATCCCGAATGACTGTGAAGAAAACTCGTGGTTGTATTGACATTTACGGGAGGATTCATTTCTGTAAGAATGGCAATCTGAACATCTTCAATGTTGACAACATACTCTCCTACCTGATTAAAAACAGGATTTGTGTTTAACTTACCCAATTTAATCACCCCTTTGTCAAAAATAATAGCATAAAATTTTTTATGAATCAAGTATGCTCCCTTAAAATCCGTAGTGAACAGACATTTGAAACAAACAATGTCTGTTCAGGTTGCTAAATTGGGGGTTGTGGGGTGATGGAATTAGGCTGATGTGTGAGGCTTCCCCCTGGTGGGCAATGTCGTCAACTTAGTGATAAATTGGAGTTTGTCGCTGGGTTTAATACAAGAACATCGTAGGGCGTGACGACCTCGGCACGCCGTGTTATCTTTCGATGAAATCAAGCTGAAGCGTTGCCGCCCCTGCCTAAGGGGAGGTGGATTTGCCGTAAGGCAAAGACGGAGGGGTACGAAATGCAGAAATATCAATGCTTTCAGCAATACCCCTCAGTCAGTTTCGCTACGCTCACTGCCAGCTCCCCTTAGGCAGGGGAGCCTTTTGCCCTAGTGCTAAACAGAGCGATAAACCCCAATTTGAAAATATATTTAAATTACAAACAAACTCGCCTACGACGAGTTTAAACCTTAATTTCTCATATCACATTTCACATTTTTATTCCTGATCACAATATAAAAAGCGCTGCCTCAGGAAAAGTTTTATGAATTAGCTGAGAGACAGCGCCGGGTAAGCTATTAAGTTTTTACAATGTTATTATATCATTCATTGCTAAATCAAGCAAGGTGATGAAAAGACATAATTACACTTAAGTTGTCTTTTTAATTACCTTTTACATATTCGGTATATTCCGAAGGATGCATAAACACAACGCCCTGATCTCTGAGCCAGAGAACAAATTCATAGAATCTTTCCTGAGATGCTCTGTTGCCTGACCAGCCGCCGGGATGAAGCTGAAGAATAACATAATCTGAACCTTTTTCTTTCTGTTCATTCCATCTTGATTTGAGGTTTTCAACAGTTTCTGTGTTGCCTGTTCCTCCTGTTTCACAGTTGATTTTGTTATACAAGATGTAGAAATTGTTGTCATCAGACTGATATTTATCAACTTTAGCTTTGTCTGTCAACCACATTATTGTTTTGTAGTTAGTGAAACGTTCGTTGAGAACCTTCATTGTGGTTTCATTCATACCGTTTGAAGGAGGATTGAATGCGTGCATTTCAAATCCTGCTTCTGTGGCAACACGGTTACTTTCGGCAAATTCGTTTGCCTGAACTTCTTCATCGTCTGATGTGAAATAACCTGTCTGCCAGTTATAGCCGTGAGACCAAACCTCAATCATGGGATTGCTTGCAAGCTTTGCAACAGCCGCCGCATGGGATTTGCCGGCAGTTGCCTGATCTATTGCATAACCCATAAGACCGTAGCTCATTTTAACATCCTGATCTTTTGCCCAGGTTGCAACTTCATTCCAGATTCCGATAGCAGAAGTTGTACCAAAGTCATCAAGCTTTATAATGGCAATGGGTTCTTCGGTTGCACCACGGAGAACTCTTGATTTAAACATGGGCTTTGCATTGTCAGCTCTCCATGCAAAGGCTTTGACAACATATTCCTTGCCGTCATTGGGAACGGTTACCGAGAGAACCGGTTCTGATTTTTCGGAAGTAACATCAACATTTGTTGCATCTGTAACAATAAGCTCATCACCACAATAGAGAGCAAGAGCAAAGAAAAGCCCAAAATCGGTGCCGTTGTTGGCAATAGCATTCATTGATGCTTTTACCTCACCGGGAGTGAGAAGTGAGAGAGCTTCTTCGGTTTCACCCTCTCCTCTGAAGAATCTGATGCCGGACATCACAAGGTCGGGAAGCTGAGTGTCAAATTCTGCAATGTCTGAAAGTGTGCTTCCGAATTCGTCGGTGAGACCGTCGAGGATAATGTGATAGTGAGTGTCATATGCTTTGTCGAAAGCAATTGTAACGCTCTTGCCGTCGGGAGCAAATGTCACGTTTTTTTCGGTAATTTCGCAGCTTGCACTGATTGATCCGGTAGGCTTGTATACCTTGATGCTGTCGGCTGAAGGATTTACAAGCTTTGTTGAGAAGTTGATAACAACATCGTCATCGGGGTC
Source organism: Clostridia bacterium (assembly GCA_017397885.1). Lineage (GTDB taxonomy): Bacteria > Bacillota > Clostridia > UMGS1810 > UMGS1810 > RGIG1828. The sequence goes on from JAFQHQ010000197.1 coordinate 11,202, forward strand.
AAAAAGACTTTCCGAAAGATTATTTGTAATTCTGAAAGAATCCATTGTTTTGTAGGTTACATCGGTAAAGGATGCAGTGTTGCCTTCACCTGCGGGAGCTGTGAGCACAAGACTTGAGGGAAGTGCAGTGAGTGCCACGGGATAATCAGTTCCGTCAATTGTCAGTGTAACGGTGTCGGTTTCTGCGTTGAGAAGCTTGAGAGTTACGGGGTATGTACCGGGCTGAAGAGCCGAAATGTCAATTGCTTCACCGCCAAGGTTGAAGGTTGGAGCTGTACCTGCAAAGGTGAGATTTGCGGTTACAAATTTACCTGCACCTGTGTCAACAAAGGGGAAATATGTTGTAGCTGCCGCTTCTGCTTCGGCAGTGGCAACAGCTGTTGCATCGGGAATTGAAACAGTTTCAGGGAAGTCGCTGTCTGATGCTTCGCCCCAGTAGAGATTGTCGAGGTAAACATATTTTGCATTTGCACCGGTGCCTTCCTGGAGGTATATTATCTTGTCTGTTCTTGCCCATGCAGTTGTTATTGTGGAGTCAAACGCTTCGGTGTGGAATGATGGCTTTGAGGGTGAAGTGCGGTTTTTGATGTCCACACTGTAGTATCCTGTTGATGCGTCCATGAGAATGTTTATATCAAACCAGTCGGTAGCGTTAAAGGTAAATGTCTTATCTCTTACACCAAAAAGGTATAAATTGTGTCCGTCTGCTCTGAAAAGATTACACTGGTTTGAACCTTTCATATAAAGGTTCAGTGTTCCGTTTTGAATAAATCTTGCAGAAAATGCCACCTGGAATTTATTTGCCCAGGTTCCGCTGTTGAAATTATATCTGAACTGAGGATATAAATAGTCATTTTTGCCGTCAAGCGCATTATTTTCATCATAGGCAGTGAAGTTACCAAATGCAACGCTCTTTCCAAGGTTTGGAGCAACTTCCATATCATCTGTCTTTTCGTCGGTAACTGTCTTTAAAATTTCAAGTTCAGTTGTACCCTGATAACCGAGAGACCATGTTCCTCTTGTGGAAGCGGGAATACCAACATTTGTCACACCGTTAACCTGCTTTTCAAAGTTTTCAAAATCAAAAACTTCTTTTGATGCAGAAGTGCCTGTTGTAGGGATGTTAAATTCATTTGTGCTTTCAAAAACAAAGTTATCCCAGTAACCGTACTGCGTACCGTATTCTGTTTTGATGGGAGTGTGATAGAGAACTACAAGATCGCAGTAGCCATATTGCTGTCCGCCGTCAACACCCATTTTATCAATAATAAGGGTATTGTCTTCCCAGATTCTAACGTGGTATTCCATGGTGTCAATGTTGTAGATAACATCAAAATCGTACCATTTGTTTGGTGAATATTGTTTGTCTGATGCTTCACCAAAGATTTTGATGCTTCTGCCTGTACCGTAATCAAACAAGACAGGGTACTTTCTCCAGCCGGAGTTTTCACTTGATCTGAGGAGCAGAGCTCTTTGAATGTACTGTGCAGCCTCGGTCATATAGAGAGATGATGTCAGATGAAGGGTGCCGTAAACCTTTTCGTTGGGGGTATAGGACACCTGAACATAGGGGTTGGTGGAAATGGCTGTGGCTGTGTGATAAACAGCAAGGCTCTTGCCATATCTTGTGTCGGGTGCACTTGCAACATCAACATGTGAGGTGTCGTTGTAGTGGAAGTTTGTGAGCTTTCCGTTATCGGAATACTTTTCAAGGGATTTGGCAGCAACGCCTTCTTCTCTTGTAAAGTTGCCTGTTCCGTATTTGTAGCCTGTAACATTGAAATCGTCGATTTCGTCAAAGGTTATTTCATCACGGAAGTTCTGATGTGCCGATACATTCATTACCGACAATGATGCAAAACACGAGATGATAATTGAGAATGTGAGAAACATACTCAAAAATTTTTTTGCTTTCATAAAACTTTCCTCCTTATATTGAATGCGGAATCAAATTTTGATTCCTTTTATATATACCACTTAAGTGGTAAACGTACCGATTTACAAATTGGAGTTTGGCGCTGTGTTTAGCACGATGACGAAAGGCTCCCCTGCCTAAGGGGAGCTGGCAGTGAGCGTAGCGAAACTGACTGAGGGGTATTGCTGAAAGCATTGATATTTCTGCGTTTCGTACCCCTCCGTCTTTGCCTTACGGCAAATCCACCTCCCCTTAGGCAGGGGCGGCTTTCGCTTCAGCTTCGTTTGCTATTAGCCCGATAAACTCCAATTTAATTTACAAAGTTATAATACTGTGTGGGAGTCATAAATGCAACGTCTGTTGTTTTAAGGAATTCAACAAAATCCTTAAAGGTCTGAACACTTGTTTCATCCCAGTAACCGCCGTGACCTGCAAATATCATATAATCGCCTGTTGTACGGTCGGTGTAGTAGGGCTTGAGGTCTGCAAGTGATTTTAAAACACCGGTAGAGCTTTCCATCCAAAGACAATTTGTAAGATTCATAAATCCGTTTCCATCATAGGGAATAGTCGAATTTCCCATAAAGGTTGTGTATTCGGGGAGCATTTCAAGTGCTTTATAGGTGTTTTCGTCATATCCGCCGGATGGTGTTGCAAAGGAATGAATTTCAACAACGCCGTCGGTTTTTTCATACACGTGATCATAGCATTTTTTGAGTATTTCTGCCTGATACTCGGCAGTCTGATTTGTAAATTCAGCAGTTGTCCCCGTTCCTTCGTGATAGCTGTGGTCATAGCCATGACACCAGATTTCAACATAGCCTGTTTCAACCATATCTTTTACTGCTTCGACATAGTCTTCGTTTCCTTCGTCAATTGAGTTACAAACCATACCGAGAGAAAGGGGAACTTCTTCCTCTGCTGCCCAGGAAACAAGGTTTTCATAACTTTCATAGGTGCTTGTCTTTATGTCGTCAAGTCTGAAAATGATTACCTGGGTTGCAATTTCTTTGCAGGCAACCGGAGCAAGGTTTTCAGCCATAACACCTGCTTTTACCCTGTATGCCTTGCCGTCATCGGGAACATCGAGGAACATAATGTATTCAAAAGGTGTCACATCAAATTCTACAGGGGTAATTTCCATATCTTTCATTTTACCGTTTTCGTCATACAATGCCGCCCACATATAGCCGTTACGTTTAATTCCGTCTCCGGTGGAAACTTCGGCTCTGATGTCAAGCATACCTCTCGGGAGAGTTGTAGCTTCAATTCCTTCGTTATTGTAAATTTTTATGCCGTCACAGTGATATATCATAAGTTCGGTGTCCACTTCCACAAAATCGGTGAGCGTTGCACCGTAGGCATCTTTAACTGTGTATGCGATATGGTAGTGTTTTTCTTTTTCTTTGTCAAAGCTGATGCTTATTGATTTTCCGTCTCCGGAAATTTCAGATGTTGATTCAATAACATAATCTTCTTTGAGTTCACCGTAAGGTTCATAAACCGTTACGGATTGAATTTCTGAAATTGCGTTTGAAAAATCAATTGATACATCTTCGTTAATATTAAAGTCTGTAAACACCTTTTTGCCTGTGGCTTCAAGGAGATTAAATGACTGATATGTAATGTTTGTAAGGCTTACCTTGTTGCCCTCACCTGCAGGAGCTGTGAGAGTGATTGCAGCAGGAACTGTGTCCATTGAAATCGGAATATCAAGACCGTCAAACTTAACTGTAAATTCCGGCGGATTGTTGTTCATCATTTTGATAACAAGAGGATATGTGCCGGGAATAAAGCCTGACACATCAATAGCAGTATCACCAAGCATCACCGTGGGGGCAGCGCCCTCAAAGGTGAGTCTTGCACCAAACTGATGACCTGCAAAAGCTGTCGCAAAAGGCATGTAACATGTGGCTGTACTCTCGCTATCTGTTGTTGCTTCAGCACTTATGTCATCCATTGTCACATTTGGAACTTCGCTTTCGGGAAGCTCGCCAAAGTAGATATTATCAAGATATACATATTTCTGAATTGCACCGGTTGAATGCTGGAAGTATATAATATTACTTGATGCATCCCAGTAAGTTATTATGCCGTCATTAAAGCCGGTTTCGTGATATGATCCCTGAGAGGGTGATGTGCGGTTTGTTACCGTTATATCATAGAATCCCGTTGCACCGTCAACTTTAATGTCAAAGTCATACCAGTCGTCCTTGTCGAGAGGATAGCTTGCAACTCTTGTGTTCATAACATAAAGATTGCCGCCGTCAACCTTAACGGGATTAAAAGCATTTGAACCCTTTGCATAAAGGTGAACCGTTCCGCAGGTGTAGGGTTTTAATGAAAATGCAAACTGGAACTTATCGGGAAGCTTTGAATTCAATGTGTATCTGAGCTGAGGATAGGAATAGTCATTCTTTCCGTCAACGGCTGTTTCTGCATTGTAGGTTTCGGGGATACCGAAGGCAATGCTCTTGCCAAGGTCGGGTTCAATTTCCATGTTGTCGGTTTTAACGTCGGTTACGGATTTTACAATTTCAAGAGTTGTTGAACCCTGATAACCGAGTCCCCAAGTACCTCTGGGGCTTGCAGGCATTCCGAGACCGCCTGTGAATTCCTGCTTTACAAAATCTTCAAACTGCCAGATTTCTTTTGATGAACCGGTTTTTGGAATTTCAAATCTGTTGACCGATTCAACAAAGAAGTTGTCCCAATAGCCTTGCTGATCGCCGTAGGCTTCTTTGGTGGGTCCGTGATAGAAAATAAACATATCACAATAGGAATATTTCTGACCGCCGTCAATTCCCATTTTGTCGATGAGAAGCTCGCCGTCTTCGAGGCAGATAATGTGATATTCCATTGAATCTATGTTATATGTTATGTCAAAGTCATACCACTTTTCCGGCGAATACTGATAGCCGGTGTTGGTGCCGAAGAACTGAATGCTTCTGCCTGTACCGTAATCAAACATAACGGGGTATTTTCTGTAGCCCGAGTTTTCGCTTGATCTTAAAAGGAAAGCTCTTTGAATATACTGATTAGCTTCGGTCACATAAAGTGAAAAGGTTGTGTGAATTGTTCCGGTGTATTTCACATTTGATGTATAGTTAACCTGAACATAAGGGTTTGCGCCGGAGGCTGTGGACGGATTGAAGGAATGGTGAACACCGAGGCTCATTCCGTATTTATCGTCCGGGGCTTTAACCACATCAGCATATGCATAGTCATTATAGTGGAAGTTTGTGAATTTGCCGTTTGAGGTGTATTGCTCAATTGATTTTGCCGAGACACCATCTTCACGGGTAAAATTGCCTGTTCCGTATTTATAGCCGGTGGCATTTGCTGTGTTAATCTCGTCAAAGGTGATTTTTTCGCTCAGATTCTGATGAGCCGAAACGCTTAACATTGACACTGATGCAAAGCAAGTTGCAAGCAACATCAGCATCAAAGATAAGCTTAGTATCTTTTTCATAAAATCCACTCCTTTATATGTGAATAATTAATTATATTTTACCATACAAATTAAAATTATTCTATGATTTCAGAGGACATCAACAAAAAAATAATGTCTTTTGAATTCACTTTTCATAAAATATCAATGTTTGTTATAAATTAAATAATACACCCCACTGCATAAAAAAAGACCCTACAAAATTTCTTTTGCAAGGTCAATTTTTTTATTTGATTTATAGTATTACCTATTAACAAATTACATTTCTGCAATCTTAGCCTGTGCAGCTGCTAAGCGTGCAATCGGCACACGGAAAGGTGAGCAGGATACGTAATCAAGACCGATTTTATGGCAGAATTCAACGGATACGGGGTCACCGCCGTGTTCACCGCAGATACCGCAGTGCATGTCGGGACGAACCTTTTTACCGAGTTCAACAGCCATTTCCATGAGCTTACCAACACCTGTCTGGTCAAGTTTTGCAAAGGGATCGTTTTCGAAGATTTTTGCATCATAGTAAGCTGTGAGGAATTTACCTGCGTCATCTCTGGAGAAACCGTAGGTCATCTGTGTAAGGTCGTTTGTACCGAAGCAGAAGAATTCAGCTTCTTTAGCGATGTCGTCAGCTGTGAGAGCAGCTCTGGGGATTTCAATCATAGTACCAACTTCGTACTTGAGTTCTACACCTGCAGCAGCGATTTCAGCGTCAGCTGTTGCAACAACATCGTTTTTAACATATTTGAGCTCTTTGATTTCGCCAACGAGAGGAATCATGATTTCGGGAACGAGATTCCAATCGGGGTGAGCTTTCTTAACATTGATTGCCGCACGGATAACAGCCTTTGTCTGCATCTTAGCGATTTCGGGATATGTTACTGCGAGACGGCAACCACGGTGACCCATCATGGGGTTGAATTCGTGGAGTGAAGAAATGATTGCTTTGATATCTTCAACAGATTTGCCCTGAGCATCTGCAAGAGCTTTGATGTCAGCTTCTTCTGTGGGAACGAACTCATGAAGCGGGGGATCGAGGAATCTGATGGTAACGGGGTTACCTTCGAGAGCTTCGTAGAGTTTTTCAAAGTCGCCCTGCTGATAAGGAAGAATCTTTTCAAGAGCAGCTTCTCTTTCTTCAACTGTGTCTGCACAAATCATTTCTCTGAATGCAGCGATTCTGTCTGCTTCAAAGAACATGTGTTCGGTACGGCAAAGACCGATACCTTCTGCACCGAGTTCGCGAGCTTTTTTAGCATCAGCGGGAGTGTCGGCATTTGTACGAACTTTAAGAGTTCTGTATTTGTCAGCCCAAGCCATGATTCTGCCGAATTCGCCTGCGATTTCAGCATCAACTGTGGGGATGATACCATCATAGATGTTACCGGTTGAACCATCGATGGAGATTTCGTCACCTTCGGTAAATGTTTTGCCGGCAAGTGTGAATTTTTTGTTTTCTTCGTCCATGTTGATGTCTCCGCAACCGGATACACAGCATGTACCCATACCACGTGCAACAACGGCAGCGTGAGAGGTCATACCACCACGAACTGTGAGGATACCCTGGGAAGCTTTCATACCTGTGATATCTTCGGGAGAAGTTTCAAGACGAACAAGGATA
>JAFQHQ010000198.1 GCA_017397885.1 Clostridia bacterium
GTGTTGTGCATTATCATTATATAGATCTTCTTCCATTTTCCGAGGAAGATGAACAAGCACATAATTTTTATAAAATAATCTATGAGTATTCCTCTTTTTTCTGGTGTATTGTCAGTATTACGTTTGGTGCCGTTATCTTTTATTTCGGCAAATTGAAAAAGCCAATAAAACTTTTAATAAAAGCTTCCGAAAACATTTCTGATGATAACCTCGACTTCGTGATAGATTACAGCGGCAAAGACGAGCTTGGACAGCTATGCTCTTCTTTTGAAAAAATGCGGTTATCGCTGATGGATAATAACCGAACAATGTGGAGAATGGTTGAAGAGAAACGAAAACTCAACAAGGCTTTTTCCCACGAACTCAGAACACCGCTTACTGTTATGAGGGGAAATGTCGAGCTTCTTGAAAAAGTCTATATGAGGTCAGATGTTTCGGAGGATAAAAAGGCAGCACTATTAAAAACCGTATCAAAGAACATAGAACGCATTGAAAGCTATGTTTACAGTATGGGTACGATGAGCAAATTGGAAGATCAACCGATACAACCAATGCAGACCTGTTCAAATAAACTATCTGCCCAACTAAAAAAATCATTGGAAATACTCTGTCAAGGGAACGGACTTGTATCAACCTTTGAAGCAGAAACTGAATCCAGGGATATAAATGTCGATACGAATGTAGTTATGCAGGTGTTTGAAAATATCGTTTCAAATGCTGTTCGTTACGCCGTAAAGACAATAGATGTATCTTGTCACATATCCGCAGATCACTTAGTTATATCTGTATCGGACGATGGGGCAGGTTTTTCGGAAGAAGAACTGAAAACAGCGACTGCACCTTACTATACGGGAAATCAAAATGATAGTGAACATCATTTTGGACTTGGTTTGTACCTATGCAAAATACTATGCGAAAAGCATAACGGCGCATTGAAACTTACAAACAATTCCACTACCGGAGCGTGTGTAATTGCCTCGTTTTTCTGCAAATAGTTTTTGATTTATGATATTTTCTTGATATTTGAATGTTAAAATGACCTTGCTACTAACGATAGCAGGGTCATTTTTCTAATTCAAGGAGTGAAAATTATGGATAGGATACTGACTGTAAAAAACATATCCAAAAGCTACAAGGTAGGGAACACGCATGTTCAGGCTCTTAAAAGTACAAATTTAGAAATCAAAAAGGGCGAAATTGTCGTTGTTATCGGAAAAAGTGGTTCGGGCAAAAGCACCCTTTTGAATGTTCTCGGCGGTCTTATTGTTCCGGATTCGGGCGAGGTACTGTTAGACGGCAAGAATCTTTATAAGCTCGGCGAAAAGGAACGTGCAAAAATCCGAAATCAAAAATGCGGCTTCATATATCAAAGTTTCAATCTCATAAACGAACTGTCGGTTATCAATAATATCAGACTTCCTTTTGACATAGCGGGAAAGCCGTATGATACCAAAAGAGAACGCGAGCTTCTTGCAATCTTGGATTTGGAAAAGAGAAAACATTTCTATCCGTCGCAGTTATCGGGCGGCGAAAGACAGCGTACCGCAGTAGCAAGAGCTTTACTAATGGAGCCGTCAATCATTCTTGCAGACGAGCCGACGGGAAATCTTGA
>JAFQHQ010000199.1 GCA_017397885.1 Clostridia bacterium
AAACATTTTAGTGAGGCACAAATTTGCGAAATCAATTGGAGGAGCTTTATATAATCGTAGCAGTTCGTTTTCTATAATATCTGTTTCGACTTCGAAAATCCGAATCCATCATTTTCCGCTGCGGGGATTCGGATTTAGCCTGAGCCGACGTCTAAGTGACGGAGTCGAAGGCGGTCGGACAAAGAAACAGATATTATAGAAATTTCTTTGAAAAGAACTGCGTGATTATAGAAAGTTACTTCAATTGATTTCAACGTAACTCCCCGACAAACTCCAATTTGAAGCTTTAATTTATCTTATGCACAAAAATCGAATATCTGTCATACCCTAAGCATACAACAAATATCCGATTTTTTGCAGATTATATTTAATTTTTAATATCTTCCGGAATTTCAATTCCTTTTGATTTAAGAATAATCCTAAGCCTTCCTTTGTCTGTGCTTTTCAAAGGTAGCAAGGGTGGTGTCATAGGCACCTTCTTTTGTCATTTCAAAAACAAAAGGAGCTTTGTTTATTTCACCCTTTGACCAAAGCTTGAAAAATGAAGCATAGCTTATGAGCCTGCCGTACACATCGTCTATGCCGCAATGATTGTGAAAGCCGTCACTGTCCAAAGTCACCTGATGAATGTGATAGCCCACAATGTGTTTTCCAAGCAGAGAAAGCCATGTGCCAATCTGATATTTCTGACTGAACGGGGCATTGTTTCTTGCATGACCTATGTCAAAATTTATGCCGATTCTGTGGCGACAATTTTTTGACACAAGCTCCATAAATTCGAGGCATTCTTCGGGAATATAGCCAAATCTTCTTGAATCGTCCGCAGTCTCCGATTGGGTCATATGCATATTTTCAATTCCAATGACAATATCATGTTCAACCGAATCAAAGTGTTTTCCGAGAAATTCAGCAATTTTTTCAAGTGCATTTTTATCTTCTCTTGCTTCTTTAACAGAGATTTTCGGCACATGTTGGGTAAAGCGATTTGCCCCAAATTCAATTGCCGCTTTGATATAGTCATTATAATTAGCCGCTGTTTGCACCTCACCGCCAAAATATGATACATCAGGCAAGTGAATTGAAAGATTTTCACCGCCGTTTCTTTTCCAATTATCAATAAGGCTCTTTAGTTCCTCCTGATTTTCAGCCAAAAATCCCGGGCGAAGTTCAATTGCTTTAAGTCCTTTTTCGGTTGCATATTTAACCTGACCCGATGCCTTATAGCAGGATATACCAAAGTAGTTATATATGTCGGTTGGCACAGGGCAGTAATAATATGACTTGGAAAGCTCGCCCGAATCGGTGTCATAATATGTTATGCAAGGGCTCTCACCTATTGACTTATCCGGGTCCATAGCCTGAAGTGACACACTGCAACCGTTACGGTCAGACTTATGACAGTGGGCATAAAAAAGCAATGTCTTTGGATGAGTTTCTCTCCAGTGTAACATTTTTTCTCTGCTTTCTCCTTTAAGAGAACCAATGGGGTGATGCATAAAAACAATGCTGTTTTCACGGGCATCTGCAATAGCTTTTAAATCTTCTTCGCAAATTGTAAGCTTGGCATCATTGAGTGCATATATATCAAAATTGTCCACCGCGTTTTTGCACGGTGACGAAAGAGAATAAATTTCATTACTGCTCTTTGCATCTCGAAGGTCGCTATTACCGGGAATATATACTGTTTTCATAGGAAGATTATTAATTAGCGATAAAAAGTCTTTGTAAACCTTTTCGTTTCCGTCGCAGGTTACATCCCCTGCAAAAACAACACATTTTGCATTCTTCTTTTGTACGTCTTCCAAAGCCCAGTTTAAAACATCATACTGAAGTGCGTTTTTATATACCGGCAAATGAATATCACACCAAAAACATATTTTCATTTGAATACACTACCTTTTCACAGATAATTTATGGTAATTATAAAACAAAAACATCTTCATGTCAACGTCACGAAATGACACAACGCATCAGCAAATGTCACTCAAACTCATTGACAACAGACATAGTATGTGCTATGATGACAAAAAAGGGAGGTAAAGTGACATGGAAAAAGTTTTATATGACGAACTTAAACACGATAAATATCTTGAAAACTCCATAAATATTGAAGATGCAAAATTCACCCTCCAGTTTGATCATGGACTTATTCCGGGATACAACGTGAACAGCCGAGATGTGAATGACTTTTTGGATATTCATCAAAGCAAAAGTCAGATTCTTCACTCCCATGAAGGCTATGAGTTTTTTTATGTAAAAGACGAAAGCATAAACATTTTGTTTGACAAAAAGGAAGAAATCTTTGAACACGGAACAATCATAATAATACCGCCCAAAACCAAGCACAGACTCATTGACCCTTGGTACGGACGAACATATTCGTTCCTTTTTACAATTGAAAAAAACAGTCTGAAAACCGATTTCCCCCTCTACTCCAAATTCACACAGCTGTTTGAAAAGGACTATTTCAGTTTTCGGACTCAGCATAATTTCAGCAATACCATTGACGCTATGGATCACGCTGAATCAGACAGTAATTATTTCATGTTTTCATATCATTTTCACGGTATCCTTGCCCACATAATGACTGCCACCAGCGAGTCTGCCACCATGTCAATACGAACCGACAGCACTTCCACTCGTCTGCACAAGCTCAATCTTCTCATAAACACATATTATGCCCAAAACATTTCCATAAAAGAGATTGCAGATGAGCTTGGGCTCAGCACCAGACAGCTCAACAGAATTATTCAAAAAAAATACGGTTGCAAGTTCCGTACTCTAATAACATCAAAACGAATGGAACTTGCCGCAAATCTGCTTTTGTCCGACGAAGAGCTGAGCATTCTTGAAGTTTCCATGCGCTCGGGATATAATTCACCAAAGGGTTTTTACACAGCATTCAAAAATCATTACGGATGTCTGCCAAATGAATATAAAGCAAAAAATCAAAAAAATTTGTAATTTCGAAAACAATATAATTCAAATGACAAATAATGACATTTGAATTGAAATAATGTCACTTATGCCGTTGATTTAGCACTAAAAATACAATACAATAAATAAGAAGCTCAAAAATCAATAAATAAAATTAGGTGAAAAAATGGAATTTCTGTTAGGTTGTAATTATTGGGCATCAAATGCAGGTACCGAAATGTGGAAAAAATTTGATGCGGATGTTATTGAAAAAGATTTGAAAATTTTGTCTGCAAACGGCGTGAAGCACATGAGGATATTTCCGAATTGGCGCGATTTTCAGCCGGTAATACCCATGTTTTCATCGCGCAACAAAATTTCTCACCATTGTCTTGAAGGAGAAAGAGAAAGCGAAAACCCCTACTATCTTGACGAAGAAATGCTGAAGCGTTTTTCGCACTTTCTCGACATTTGCAAAAAATACAATCTCAAGGTTGTGGTCGGACTAATAACAGGTTGGATGAGCGGAAGGCTTTTTGTTCCGCCTGCGCTTTATGAAAAAAAACTCTTCACCGATCCCCTTGCACTTTATTTTCAACAGCTTTTCATTGCAGGTTTTGTGGAAAAATTCAAAGACCGTGATGAAATTATTGCTTGGGATTTGGGCAACGAATGCAACTGTATGTCCACGGCGGAAAACCGTTTTGAAGCCTCAAGCTGGACTGCTTTGATTTCAAATGCCATAAAAGCCAAAGACACCTCAAGACCCGTTATTTCGGGTATGCACAGTCTGGAGCTTGAAGACTCAAAACCCTGGCGCATTCAGGATCAGGCGTTTTTTACCGACATGCTCACAACCCATCCCTACCCATATTGGTGTATGCACACACGCATAGACAAGACCCTGTCTGTGCGCACCACAATGCATGCAACCGCACAAACAAAAATGTATGCCGAAATCGGCAAAAAACCTTGCATGGCAGAAGAAATCGGAACAATGGGACCAATGCTTTCGAGTGATGAAAATGCGGCAAGCTTTTTGAGAGTAAACCTGTTTTCACTTTGGGCAAACGGCGCAAGCGGAGTTATGTGGTGGTGTTCAAGCGATCAGGAAAAGCTTGAATCCTTCCCCTACTCGGTTCAGTGTGTGGAGCGTGAGCTCGGTCTCATGAATTCAAAATACGAGCCAAAGCCCGTTCTCAAAGAAATCAAAAAGTTTTCGAATTTTCTTGAAAGTTTCGCCCATGATTTGCCAAAAGCTCAAACAGATGCACTTTGCATTCTCACAAACGGTCAGCGTCAGTGGGGCGTAGGATATATGACATATATTCTTGCAAAAAAAGCAGGAATAAACATCGGTTTTGAATATGGCGACAATCCCCTTCCCGACTCAAAGCTCTATATTCTTCCATCGGTCAACGGTATCAGTTTTATGAACAAAAAAATGTTTGACGAGCTGAAAAAACGCATTGCGAACGGTGCGGATTTGTATATTTCATTAGACAACGGCATAATTTCGGAATTTGAAGAGCTAACCGGCATGAGAGTTGTCGATTCATATGAAGCCGCAGAGCAATTTGAAGCGGAAATCGGAAAAGAGAAAACAGCGTTTTCAAAGACACGCAACTACATTCTTCAAAGTGTTGGTGCAAAGGTGCTGACATACGACAACACCCAAAATCCGCTTTTGTGTGTCCACAGCTACGGAAAAGGCAAAGTGTATCTGGCAAACTTTGCCCTTGAAAACAATCTTGCGGATACACATGATGCTTTTTCAAAGAATTATGACATTGTGTACCATGAGCTCCTCGGGAAAGACCTTGGCAAATATCCCATATTGATAAATGATAAAAACATATTCTTTACATATCATCCCGGCAAAGACTGCGATTATGCGGTTTTGACAAACCACTCCGATGAAACAGTGAAGCCCGATATTCAATTTGCAAAAGATTATAAAACAGAAAAAGTTTTATATGGAGACCAAAACAAAATTGCACCGTGGGATGCATGTGTGCTTAAAATTTCCAAAACTCAATAAAAGCAAAACCCGAATGATTTTGATTGAAAAAACATTCGGGTTTTTTGATTAGAATTTAATTGTGTCTATATTGTTTTTCATATCTGCAATTTTAACGGGTTTGTTTTCATCGGCAGAAATGATCATTGCATCGAGAACATACTGACACTGGAGACCATGCTCAATTTTTGCAGTGTATTCGTCTTCAACTCCGTTAACAAGGTTAACAAAGGACTGTGACTGAATTGCATTGAATTCTGCGGGAGGTGTAAACATTTGTTTTTCACCGGTTTTAGCATCAACAAATTCAATTGTCTGACTGTTGTCACCGAGGTATGTATAGATAAGCTTACCTTTTTCGCCGTAGAGTTCAAAGGAGATGAGGTTTGAAATTGTTGTTGCAAGACGACTGAGTTCAATTGTGCAGCTTGCGCCGGTTGTAAGCTTAGCATTTACGTTGCACCAGTCATCGGTGTCAACTGCTACAATTTCGCCTGTTTCTTCGGTGGGACGTTCTTTGATGAAAATGCCTGTGTTTGCATAGAGCTCGTCAAATTCATAACCCCAGAAGTGAACCATGTCAACCATGTGTGAACCAAGGTCACCCAAAACACCGGAACCGCCGCGTCTACGGTCAAATCTCCATTCTCTTTTTCTGCCTTCCCAAAGACCGGAGTCTTTGATACATCTGATGTAGATGTGATATACTTCGCCGAGAATGCCCGAATCTATGAGATATTTTACATATCTTGTGTAGGGACGGTATCTCCAGCTGAGGCAAACAAATGCGGGAACACCGCTCTTTTTGGTAGCCTCTGCAAGTTCGAGGGTTTCTTTGCGGTCCATGCCGACAGGTTTTTCAATACTAAAAGGCTTGCCTTTTTCTGCAGCATATTTTGCAATTTCGCAGTGAACGCTGTTCCATGTTGCAATATCAACCGCTTCAACATCTTCGCAATCGATGAGGTCTTTGTAGCTTTTGAATCTGCGATTTTCGGGAATGGAAAGCTCTTCACCCACAGATGCAAGCTTGCCTTCGTCAATATCACAGATTGCAACGATTTCCATATCGTCCATTACATTGTATCCGACAAGGTGACCGTAGTGCATAACTCCGCCCACACCGATAAGTCCGATTTTTACTTTTTTCATAAAAATTCAATCCTTTCGTCTCAAAAAAGTTGATTATATCTCTATTATACATATTTTTCAAAAATATGCATTAGAAAAAATCTACAAAAATTGTATAATTTAGTCAAGTTAATAAAATTTTTTACTATTGCCTATTTTGAAATTATGTGCTAAAATCATTTTGGCGGTGATAATATGCTGAAAATAAACTACAGTGATTTATGCTCACTGGACTATGTAATTAAAAATGTTTCTGCTCATCCTGATGTCTGGAATGATATTGATACATTTGATTTTGAAGAAAACGGAAGAAAGAAACACCTCATATATTATCAGCTTGACAATGAGCGTGATTATTACCAAAACGGCAAGCTTTTGTTCACTTTGAAGAAACATGATATTCTTTTTGCACCGGAGGGTTCAAAATATCTTTCGGTTTCGTCCGGAGCAATGGCATCGGGATTTGGAATATCCTTCGATTTGTTTTTGCCGGACAACTCGGGAATTACCATTGATGAACCGCTGAAAATTGTTGCAAATGACGAAAGCGGTCAGCTATACAAGCATTTTCAGATGATTCGCTACTGCTTTTTGCACCAAAACACATCCGCCACCAGACTGAAAGGAGAATTGTTCACCTTAATCGACAAGCTTTTCACCGATACGCAGGCTTATTTGGCATTTGAAGCAACCTACAAATCGATTCACCCTGCAATCAGCATTATAAATAACCATCCCGAAAAAAACATTTCAAACAGCGAACTTGCCGAAAAATGTTACATGAGCACATCATCATTCATGAGAAAATTCAAACAGTTTTCGGGTGGGCTCACCCCGGTACAATACAAAAACCACACACGAATTATACGTGCCGAGGAAATGGTGAATTCTTCAAATCTTACTCTCAACGAAATTGCAGAAATGTTGGGCTTTTATGATGCCGCACATCTTTGCAGAAAATACAAACAATATACCGGACGGACTTTAAAAAAACGTTGACCTTTGAACCCGTATCCGATATATTAAAGAAAACAAGGGAATGAAAAAAAGTCCGGACCGCATCTTTTTTTCTATTCCCTTTATTTTTGAGTTTTTTTGCGAAATTCCGACGGTGAAACGCCAAAGAACTTTTTGAAAACCTGCGAAAAACTGTTGGACGAGTTATAGCCGATTCTTGTGGAAATTTCGGTAATACTCATATCGGTTTCCGAAAGAAGATGATATGCCGTATCCATGCGAAGTCTTGTGATTTGCTCACGGAAAGTGCAACCATAGTGTTGTTTGACAATTCGAATCAGCTGACGGTTACTGATGTTCAGGCTATCGGCAATGTCGTTTAGGGAAATGTCGGTTGCATAGTAATTTTCAATCATGGTGTGAACCTTGTGGGTTCTGCTTTGATTGCTGTCGGGAGTAAGGGCAGAGTGTGAATTCAGCATCTGCTCGGAAGAACCCAGCACATGAGCAATCGTCTCATACATCCTTGCCGACACAAGCATGGGATTGCGGTTGATAATGGCTTTTTTGAGCAAAAGAAGGCTTTCAACCATTTTTTCATCACATTTAACTGCCATATACGGAGCAGTGCAAATTCGTGAAAATTTTTCATAAATTTTAAGCTTGCTTTTGGAAGCGGCTTTTGACATTGAAAACTTAAATGATAAAGAATTAACCCATGATTTTTCAAAAAAACGGTGTTTATATTCCGGCGGCACGATAATTAACATACTTTCATCAAACAGAACATTTTCTCCGTCACCAAAATATCCGTGCAATTTTTCGGTGAGATTGAAAAAAAGCTCATAGGTGTCATGATGGTGAAGTCTTTCACTGCGAAAATTCGGAATTGTTGTTTTGTAGACTTCATCAAATTTCAAAACACCAACATCGGCATTTATTTTGAGACACAAATCTTCCACATTGACATCATATTCCAAAAGATTTTTATAGTTCAGACCATATGAATTGTTAGCCATTTTCTCACCACCCTTTTTTGAAATTTTATCATAAAAAACATTATTTGTCTACTTTGAAATTTCAAATTGAAGTTTTTTTCATATTTTTTTCAGTTTTTTCATATAACAAATTCCATTTTGGGTGTTTGAAAGCGACATTATTAAAAAAATTCTGTCACTTTGTATATAGAAGTGCGTGTAAAAAAGGGGTATAATGCAATTAAGATAAGCTCCAATTTACCATCAAGAAAGGATGACCAAAATGAAAATAGGAATGATTGACAAATATCTCAACGAGTGGCACGCTGACCACCTGCCCGACTGGCTCAGAGAAGAAGCCGGCGACGTTGAAGAAATTTATGCATGGGAAATGATGCCTCCCCCCGAAGAAGACAGAATCCCCGGTCCCCGGTGGGCAAAAGAACATAATGTTACATATTGTGAAACAGAAGAAGAAGTTATCGAAAAAAGCGATGTACTCATCGTTCTTGCTCCAAACTATCCCGAAATTCACGAAGAACTTGCCGACAAAGCACTCAGAAGCGGCAAACCCACCTATGTTGACAAAACCTTTGCGCCCGATCCTGCCGCCGCAAGACGATTGATTGAAAAAGCAAAGGCACACGGCACACCCATGTTTTCTTCAAGTGCTTTGCGTTTTTCCGAAGGACTTGCCGATTTTGACAAAGAGGGAATTGTGAACCTTTCCATGCGTGGCCCCGGTCTTCTTGGTATATATTGCATACACCACATTGAGCCAATCATCATGCTTATGGGTCATGAGGCAGAAGATGTAATGTTTTTGGGAACAGAAGAATGCCCCGGTTATGTTATCCGTTTTTCTGACGGTCGCTTTGCCACAAGTCATCACCTCGACTTCAAACGTCCGTTCTCGATTCACGTTAAATACAAAGACGGCAAGCCCGCAGGATATATGGATGACTGCAAAGACTTTTATCCCGGGTTTGTTACTGCACTTGTTAAATTTTTCAGAACAAAAGAAATCCCCGTTGATCCCGAAGAAACCGTTGCTGTAATTGCCGTGAGAGAAGCAATTATGAAGGCAAAGGATATGCCCGGAGAATGGGTTAAAGTTGTTAAGTAAAGGAGAAAGACCATGCTTCTTCCACGTGCAAAAAAAGAAAACTATTTTGATGAAAAATATATTTTAAAAGCCTATGACAAATCCGTCGATCTGATGTATTTATACAAAAAATACAAACACGGCAATGAAGATGTGACAATTATCACAGATTCCGCATTGGGAAAAGAAGAATACAAACTAACAATAAATTCCGCCGGAATAACAATAACCGCATCCTGCGACAACGGAATTTTCAGAGCAGTTTCATCACTGAGACAGCTCTTGTTTGATTACAAAGATGCCTTGCCCTACTGCGAAATTGAAGACAGCCCGGTTTTTGAAAAGAGAAGCTACATGCTCGACATCAGCCGATGCAGAATGCCGAAGGTGTCCACCATTACAAGACTTATCGACCTTTTGGCGGATCTCAAATATAACGAGTTTCAGCTTTATATGGAAAGTTTCGTATACAAGTGCAAGGCATACCCAAAATATACCGAAGATTTTGACTGCCTTACCCCTGAAGACATTGAATATCTTGTGGATTACTGCGAAGAACGCTTTATTGACCTTGTACCAAACCAGAACAGTCTCGGTCACATGAGAACCTGGCTTGACGAAGAAGAGTTCAAGCCCCTTGCTCTCACAGACGGCAACCATCGTTCAACAACAATTAATCCCCTTCTTCCCGAAACCTTTGAGTTTATGGATAATCTCTACGATTCCCTTCTTCCACACTTTAAGTCGGAATATGTAAACATCGGTCTTGACGAAGCCTATGAACTTGACAAATTCCAGCTTGAAGAAGTGTGCAAGGAAAAAGGCGTTGAAAATGTGTTTATGGACTGGCTCGGAAAACTTTCGGACCACATTGGAAAAAAGTATGGCAAAAAGGTGCAATTCTGGGCAGATATGGTCTACAAATATCCCGAAAGCTACAGCCGTGTTCCCAAAGATGCCGTTGCTCTCAACTGGGGCTATGACAGAGACATCACCGCCCAAATGGAAAAACGATGCATTGACCTTGCCTCAATGGGAACAAACTTCTACATTTGCCCCGGAAATCAGACATGGATAACCTTTACGGGAAAGCACGACCTTTGTGCATTTAATCTCTACACCTGCGGAAAGCTTGGTGAAAAATACGGTGCCAAGGGTTATATGCTCACCGACTGGGGATGCGGCGAAGGTCACACTCATTTCCCCGTGTGGAGCCTTATCCCTGCGGTTATGTCAGGTCAGATTTCGTGGAACGGTGCAAACGAAGACCCCCGTCACTACACACGCTATGCGGAAAAATATCTTGACGATTATGTATTCAATGCAAAAATTTCAAGCAGAATAAGAATGCTTCAGCAATATTATCTTCTTGAGCCCGAGCGAGTTCCCTCAACCACAATGTGCGGCTACACAATTCGCTGTCCGCTAACCGAAACCAAAGCCTTTTGCTTTGACCTTAAGGTGAGCGGTGAACCAATCTTTTTTGAAAATGTAATATGGTATGTGAACAGATGTCTTGAAGATGTAGTTAAAACTGATTTTGACGAAAACTGGAAGAGACAAATTATCATAAACAGCAAAATGGTAATCTTAAGCGCAGAGCTTTGTCTAATCAGAATGTCACAAACCTGTGAAAGTGAAAAAATTGACGAGCTTGTAGAACTTATAGATTTTATTGCCGAAGAATATGCAATTCTTTGGGACAGAGAAAACTATTCCAAAGGCAAAGAGCATTTCCTTGAGCAGCTTGAAGGAAGAAGAAAAGAGCTTCTGGAAATGAAATGATATAAGATATATGTGTTGTTTTTTTATACCGCTTGTGTTATAATAAACTTAACAGATAACCGTCTTTAGTTCTGTGGTTAAAAGGAGGCTTTAAAAATGAAAAAATTCACATTTATTTTCGGCTTGATTATTGCATTTAGTATTGTCGTGACCGGGTGTAGTACCAAAGACAAATCAAAAAACAAAGATGTTTCCGTTCAATCAACAACTGAAATTTCACAAATTGAAGATGACAGCAGTGCTAATCCCGATGAAGAAGCAGAATCGAATTTGGATGAACCCGCAAACAACAACGATGAAAACTCCCATTTTGATGCATCTGTTTTAGAAGGCGAATGGGAACTTGTGAGCGGCGAAACAGACGGATATGAATACAGTGCCGAAGAAGCAGGATATACAACCAAGCTTACAATAGATGCCGCCGGTGCACACTATAGCCATACACTCTACGATGAAACAAAATCCTTTGATGCAGAGCTTAAATATCGGAATGTTCCACTCTATGAAGGTTGCGGAAACGATGAATGGAGTGTTGAATTTGTTATGATTGAAAGTGACTTTGATGCTGAGGAAGAATATTATGCAACCCTTACAAGCGATGACACTTTGCTTCTTCAATGCTTCTTCCCCTTTGACGGAACACAGGGCGTAAGCTATGAAACATACAAGAGAAAATAAATTTTAGAAATTTAGTCCTCCGACGGCTGACAACTCAAAAACCCACTTTCCATTTGCGGAATGTGGGTTTTTGTTATGTTAAATGATGATTTATCAAAACACAGCAATTTTGTTATTTACACAATTATATTGCAATTATAATAACATTGTTTTCATAATCTTTAATCTCCGTATAATCATTGCGACTGAAGCATTTTTGAATATGCTTTTTTGTGAACTATGAGATATGTTGTAACATGCATCAATATAACCACACACCATGAAATCGGCCAACAAAGGAAAAGGGTTTCGGGGGTGTGGTTCATCGGAAGAACAAAACTAACCCAAAGTATACGAAAACCGCAAGCGCCAATCAATGAGTTTATGGCAGATATTGACGAATAGCCCATACCTCTCAGCGTTCCTGCCATAACTTCCATAATTCCGCATATAAAATACGGAAGGCCGGTGTAGGTTATTCTTATAATGCCATGCTCAATGGCTTCGGCAGAGTCTGTTATGTATATGCCCAAAAGCTGTTTTGCAAAAATGACTGTAAGCATGCCCAAGACAAACCCGATAACGCTTACGCAGCCAATGGAAACAAATATTGTTTTTTTGATTCGTTTTTCATTTTTGGCACCGTAGTTTTGACTGACAGATGTAAGCGTTGCCTGATAAACAGCATTCATTGCAGTGTAGACAAAGCCCTCAATGTTTGCCCCTGCAGCATTTCCTGCAATGGCTTCCTTGCCGAATGAATTTACCGAAGATTGAATAACAGTGTTTGCCAAGGCAAACATCATGCTCTGCAAAGCCGCAGGAATACCGATTTTAAAAATATTTGCAACTTCTTTCCTGTAGAGAGTGAGTTTAGCTAAAACCAGCTTGTATGACCCTTCCGCTCTCATGAGAGTGACAACAATCGCCGCCGCAGAAAGACAGTTCGAAACCGTTGTGGCAATTGCAACACCTGCAACACCCATGTGAAAAACAATAACAAGTATCAGGTTAAGCACAACATTGACTACACCCGATGCCGCAAGAATGTAAAGAGGTCGCTTTGTGTCGCCCACAGCCCTCAAAACAGCCGCACCGAAGTTATATATCATGCTTGCGGGAACACCTGCAAAAATAATTCGCATGTAAAGAACCGCGCCCTCCAAAACCTCACCTTCGGGAGTAGACATCAACATGAGAAGTTTGCGTGCAAAAACAAGGCCTATCAAAGACGCAACAAAGCCCACAATAACACTAAGCGCCATGGACGAATGAACGGCTCTGTGAACACCGCCCACATCTCTCGCACCATAGTTTCGGGACACCAGAACCGAAGCTCCGATGGAAATGCCTATGCAACCGTTTGTAATGAGTGTGCTCAAAGAGCCCGTTGCACCAACCGATGCCATGGCAGTGCTTCCTGCAAAACGGCTGACAACAATGACATCTGCCGCATTGTAAAAAAGCTGCAAAAGATTACCGAGAATAAGAGGAACTGCAAACAGTATGATATTTTTAAATATCGGACCGTTAACCATGTCAATTTCATAAGATTGTCTGCTCATTTTATATGCCTCCAAAAACGTATTTGTCAAATCTTTATGATTTTGCTTCTTATTTTCGCACGTACATCATCCAAAAAAGAACGCTTTTCGCCAAAATAGCACTGATTTGCAAAATGTTCACAGTTGTTGTTTAAAATGTTGTATCCTTTTTCACCGACATGGGAAAGAGCCGTTTCAACAATATCACGTGGACGGCGCCGCCTTTTCTTTTCGTCGCCCTCGCATTCAAGGGTTTCAACAAACTCACCGTTCGAAAAACTTTGAACATCTGCAATCATTACTGCAATATCATCGGGCGGAGTGTCACCGTTATCGGGCATACCAAACTCTACGACGGTATTTTCATCAACATAAATTCCATAATGATAATAAAACCTTACCTTAACACGAATCATATCACCGTATTCGGGGGTTTTTTGAGTCCATTTCATTTTTCCCGCACCTTGCTCTCCACAACATCAATTGCATCCTGAACGGTTTTAATTTTTTCAAAATCAGAATTGTCGAACCTAATGGAATATTTTTCCTCAAGTGTCATTGCCATATACAAAAATGAGATAGAATTCATTCCTATATCTTTGCGTAAATCCGATTTTTCACTGAAAGTTGAAACATCAATATCATCACCGAGTACTGCAACAAACATTTCTTTGAGTTCTTCTACCGTTGCCATGTTAATTCCTCCCCATATCTTCATATATTTTTCTGCATTCTGTCATTTTTTCAAACACCAAATCGGCATATTCATTTATATTTTTAATGCCTTTTATCTCCCCTGTCCCAAAAGCGTCAATGGGTTCTCCTATTACCATGCAGTTGCGTTTGTGTGTTTTTGTTTTGCGTGAAACATACACGGGAATGATGGGAACTTTCGCCTGCATTGCCATAAGAACAATACCCGACTTTATGGATTTCATTTCGTCGTCACGGTTTATGCCCCCCTGCGGAAACAAAGCAAGAACATGCCCTTCTTTAAGAATTGAAACCGTTTTTCTCATTGACTCTATGTCACAGATATTACGGTCGATTTTTATGCAACCCACACCCTTTAACAAACTGCCCACAATCTTGTTTTCCATAACAACTTCCGCCGCCAAAAAAAACATTCGTCTGTACCAGAAAAGGCTTCCAAGCAGAAGCGGGTCTTTGAAGCATGTGTGATTTGCCGCAATGATTGCCCCACCTTTGATTTTTTGTTTGGCTTTTTCAGAAACAAAAATCTTTTTGATTCTGAAAGCAAGAGGTAACCACATGCACAGCATTCTTGCAAAATCCATCGGAAAATGCCTTATATCAAAAAGTCTCGGTTTTTTTATCTTTTTGTTGTTATTGCTTTTCATTTTTCTTTTCCAATCTTTTTTCGAGTTCATCTTTAAGAGCATAGCTCTTATCTTCAAGCATTTTTGTGAGGTTTTTGAGCTCATCATCACTCACATTCTCGCTCTTTACATAATCCCTTAGATAAATCGCTTCGCCAATAATAACATGCGCTCTCTTAAACAATCCGTAATTACCGTCGGTATAGACAGGAATTATGGGGGCATCGGTACGAAGAGCAATAAGGACTATACCCGGCTTGTAGGGAAAAGGTTTTCCGCCGACGGGTAGCCTGCCCTGAGGAAATACACCCACACTGCCGCCGCTGTCGAGCACATTGAGACTTTCTTCAACAAAGGAAAAATTGCAGGCATCCCTGTCCACAAAAATTCCCCCGATTTTATATAAAAACCATGAGAAAAACTTTCCTTTTTTAAAAAGCACCTCTGCCATAAGAAAGTGGATATTTCTGAAAAAGAAAACAATCAAATATAACACAAAATCCATAAGTGAAGTGTGATTTGACATAAGAATTGCGTTCCCGGGCAAATTACGCTTTACTTTTTTGTTTTGTTTATATACCTTGGGCTTAAAAAACAGCAATCCGGGTAATACACCGGTAAGCTTTACAAAGCCCAAAACAAACGAACTCATTTTACTGGTTTTTTTCATATCTATATATGCCTTTCAATGTATTGACAAATTTCATGAACGGTGTAACACAAAACATCTTTTTCGGATGCCGAAACAGAAAACTCCTCGGCAAGATCCGTCAAAATCGAAAAATATTGCATGCTGTCGGCTCCCATATCAAGCATAATGTGAGCATGAATATCAATTGATTCAGCATCCGTATTCAGTCTCTTTGCCACAATGGACTTAACCTTTGCAAGAATTTCACTGTTGTAGACAGCCTCACTGCAATCCGACAAAACCGCTTTTGTAAAATCATAAATATTAACAGTTTTATCTGCCAACGCCTTGAGAACATAGGTTCTGCTGATTTTTGCCGCTCCCGGAGATGTGATATTATCTGTTGTATAATAGATTTTTGCCACCCTCGATGTCAAAGGAAGACTCTCGTTTATGGCAATGATTGTGTCAAGCAATTCATTTCTTTTTGAAACAGACATATATTTTCCGATTTGAACAATCATGGAAACGGTTTTCTTTCCTTCGTTTTCAATTCCGAGGACACAAAAGTTTTCTGCCTGAGGAAGTGCAAAACACTGTTCAACAACATCGGGGTTGATGTTCTCGCCGTTGTCTCCGATAATCGTATCACCATTTCGGCCTTTTACATAATAGTATCCGTCATTTTGAGTTAAGATGTCACCGCTGTCAAAATAGCCATCCATTGACTGCTCCCGGCCATTTATGAGCATTTTGTCACAAAGCGAATCACCCTTAATCAAAAGAGTGCCTTTGTCACCGATTTCATAGTCAACCGACGCAAAGGGTTTTCCTATGGAATTGAGATTTTTGTGTTTGGGACGGGTTCTCAGTTCAACCGACGTTATACCGATTTCGGTCATGCCGTAGCCGTTGTGCAAATTGTACCCTATTGCATTTATAAGCTCCAGTGCCGAGCTTCGCACATAGCTTCCGCCGCTTATGCAAAACTTTATGCTTTTGCCAAACAGTTCATCGGTAACTTCGCTCATTATTTTTTGGGAAAGCTTCATCCCGAGATGCGGAAAAATATTTTGCAAGCCTGTGCAAAGTCTTATACCCCGTTTCAGCTTGGCAAGCTTTTTGTCGCCTGCCTCTTTTGCCTTTTTCATGACAGAATTTTCAATGGTATGCCACAAAAGCGGAACAGCAAACACATGGGTAACCTCATGTTTTTTGCAGGTTTTCAAAATGGTGTCCGATGAATAATCTTTCAAAAACACAATTGTAACTCCAAAAAACGAAAACCAAAAATACACAGCAATCAAACCAAAAATGTGATAAAAAGGCAAAAACGCAAGATTTTTAATTCTGCCATTGTGGTCTGCTGCGATTTCGGGATATTTTTTCATGAATGATTTAACATTTAATATCTGAGACGAAAACCTTTGACCGCTGTAGAAACAAATTGTCTCTTTCAAAGATGTTCCCGATGTGGAAAGAGCAATTTCGTTTTCAAACTCACCTTCAAAACCTGTCTTCCCCTCAAGTGAATCAATGTCAATAAACTCTGTATCAAGTTTTGTGTCACCTTTACCCACGGTATATTTTATGCCGAGGGTTTTGAGCGCAGAATTTGCCATTCCGGGAAGCTGCCTGCAGTTTACAAGATAGGGTTTGTTTCCGCTTCGGAGAATTGCCCAGAAAGCCACAATCCAATCAATGCAATTTTCCATTTCAAGAGCTACAAAGCCATGGGTTGCACCAATTTTTGCATACAGAGCTTCGGAAGCTGATTCTATTCGTTCTTTAATTTGTTCATATGAGTATGAGCGAATTCTGAAACCGTCCGTATCTTCCGCCAGCACGCCCGAATTCGCAAACATAACATTAAAAATTGCCTCAAAATCCATTTTGGAATTTTCAAGGACACCTATATTATTGCGAATAATACTTTTAATTTTTTTGTTCATAATTATATCCTCTGGTGTCTGCCGTTAATCGACATATTCTATATAAATATAACACAAATCCAAATAAAAAGCAATACGACAGACAGATATTTTGAACTTGTTTGAATAAAAAAGCAGGCTGAGCCTGCACCCTCGTCGCGAGCATAGTTTCACATTCATCTCATCTCGCGAGCGAAATTCGACATAAATTCCTATAAAATAAAAAGGGAATGTAAATTAATTTGCTGAATTAATTTACTTTCCCTTTTACTATATTATACAAAGAAAAGCATTACATTGAGAAACAGTGATAACGCAAACACACCAAGCGAAATAAATGCCGTTATCTTTCCTGCCAAAGCCATACCTCTCAATCTTGAAACGGGCTTACTTGACATGACAATACCCACAATTGTGACAGGTAACATGAAGGCTGCCACAACAAGCATTGATATGGCTATCGGAACAGCTTCATATGCATAAGAAACTGTTGAAAGAAAAGCTGCAACATAAAGAAGATGATAACCGGAGAGAATGAGACCCAAAATGCCGAAAACCATTCCTACTATTGCTGTGGCTTTTCCGGTCGCAGGTGCCGCTGAAGATGCAGGGATGATGTGCGATGTAACCTGAGGATGGTATACCGGGGAAGCATCGCTGCAAGATTCGAATGTCTCAACAAAAGTTGCCGCAGGTGTTGAACTAACGGGAACCTCCGTTTTTTCGGGCAAAGGCTCGGGTGCAGCAAAAGCTTCTGCATTATCAACAGGGACAACAGGTTCACTTACTTCCTCCACAACTTCCGAAAGTTTTTCACCGCAATTGGGGCAAAAATTGAATTTTTCTTCGTATGTATTTTTACAGTTATCACAAATATACATTTGTATTCCTCCTATGTATCATCAAAATCTTACAGTCCAAGATAAATGATGAATGCAATTGCATAAACAGCCACCGCAATGAAGCCTGTGATTTTGCCTGCAAGAGCCATGCCACGGCCGTTTTTAGCTATGAACGAAAGTATGAGTCCGATGATGAGGAAGGGAAGTATGAGGATTGAAAAAACAACCATGAAAACATTTCCGACCGTGTCTACAGCCTCATCTGCGCTCATGTTAATGTCATCATAGTCATCGTAATCGTAATCATAATCATAATCATCATAATCATGATAACCATTATAGCTGTAATCTTCATCGTAAGTTAAAGACTCCACAGTGCTTACGCTGATAGATCTCGAGTCAACCTCATCAGCAACCTCAGAGCCGATTGACGTTGCAATCATGCAAATCAACATTACAAATGCGCAAATAAGTGCCCATATGCCGAAAATCATTCCCATAATAGCAGGTGCTTTACTGCGTTTTGGTTCAAGAGTATCTGCATATACAGGCGCCGAATACGAAGGTGCACTGTATTCTTTGAATTCCGGTTCGGGAGCGGATGCATGCTCCACAACTTCGCCTCCGCACTGTGAGCAGAACTTTGCGGGAGTTGAATAAGTTTGATTACACTTTGTACAAATATACATTTTTATTTCCTCCAAAAAATAATATAAACTATGCTACCATAGCAATAAACCATGTTAAAAGGTTAATTCCCATAGATATGAAGCTTGTTATTTTGCCCGCAACAGCCATTCCACGACCGGCTTTGGCTTTTGAAGCCAAAACAATACCCATGACAATTGCCGGAACAATCAACGCCGTCACCACCATGAGAGACGGAATTGCATCCGAAAAATCATATAAATAAGAGTCTGACATGTCAACAATTGCAACAAACAAAATAAATGACAACATCACGCTTGAAATCCCCAAAATCATGCTTACGATTGCAGGGGCAACACTTCCTGTCGGAGAAGTTGACACACCATGCTGTGTACCATATACAGATGCAGAAAAATCATTAAATGAATTTTGTGTTACAGATGACTTTTCCACTACCACCCCGCCACACTGTGCGCAAAACTTTGCAGGGGTTGAATAAGATTGATTACATTTTGTACAAATATACATAATAAACCTCCTGTTATAAAATTTTATACACAAAAAGTATATCACACATTGCCAATTATGGCAAGGAGTTTTTGTGAAAAAATATCGGATAATCTTAATCTCGACATCAAAGGCTAACCACATGCATTATGAATTCTTCAGTTTCGCACTTAATCTTTTCAAACTCTTCCGAAAAAGCATCCACAGCAAAAAAATCGGTTATTCCTGTGCCTATACACTTAAAATATGCCTCTTTCACCGTCCATATTTCAACAAATCTGCGTGCCTCATCACAGCTTAAATCAAGAGAAAAATCTTTTTCGAAAGGTTTTTTGCCAAAAACATATTCCATTTCTTTGGGCAAGCAAACCCGCTTTGCAAGATTTGAAGGAAAGCTGCGGATTTTTTCGATGTCTATTCCGACTCTTTTGTCCGAAACAGCAACAGCAACCGTGTCTGCACTGTGACTGATATTAAAAAACCAATGTAGATTTTGCGAAAGATGAAGCTTTCCCTTTTCGTCCGCAACAATTGTAAACTTTTCGGGATCGGACGAGGTTAATTTGCCGAGAAGCTCCCGAACCATCCATTCACCGGCAAGAGTACATTTTTTTTGAACTTCGCCTCTGAACCGTTTTACCCGTGCTTTGCGCTCATCACACATGGCAAAAAAACTTTTTTTGTATGTTTCATCGGAAAAATCCGAAATATTCTTCACTGCATAATATATGTTGCAATCAATCTTTTCAAGATACATATGCACGGCATCACCTTTTGAGAAAACGCCTGCAACGCACTTTTTTTCATCTGCATAATCCGACATGTTTTCCCTCCTTTCGCAATATAGTATTGCAATTGACATTTTTATATGGTAAAATATATATTATGTGTTTGGCTCTTTTGTGCAAAAAAATTCAACAAGAGTGTCAACATATTCTTTAAGCAGTGCATCGTTTACCGTGTACAGGCAATGCTTTGCACCACGAAATACTTTGTATTCGCACTTTAAAAGCTTTGCAAGCTTTTTTTGCGGTTTAACTTTTACGGAATTATCTTTTTCGGCACTGATTATAAGAACCTTTGCACCGATGTTTTTCATCCTGTTTTTACATAGCAGTTTTTCAATCACGGTTATTGCTTCGTAATTCCAACGGTTTGTGCCGTATGAGTTTTGATAATTCGCATTTTTAATTCGCAAATCAAGATTATATTTAAATCGGTTCTCACTGATGTCATTGCTTTGTTCAAGCTTTGCATTGGGGTTAAAATCCGACGTGAACTTAAATCTTGCATTCCAGCCGTTTTTCCGTGCTTCACCCTTCATAAGTTTTTTCAAAACAAATCTGGGAAATGGCGGAGTTTTCGGATAAACCATCGGCGAAGAAAGAACGGCTTTCTTAATCTTATTTTTGAAATTTGAAAGATAAAGCCCGGCAATTGCACCGCCCATGGAATGAGAATAAATATACACGGGAGCATTTTCGCAGTTTGGCTCAACAACCTGATTTATAAAACAATCCAGATCACGGGCATAATCTTCAAAGCTGTCCGCATGAGTTATTTGCGTGTTTTTGCTGTAGCGATGTGAGTTTCCGTGACAACGCACATCATAGAGAAAAACATTGTAGCCCATGAGCATGAAATACCACGAAAGCTCATAATACTTTTTGGTAAACTCGGTGTAGCCGTGAATGACAACAATGTTGGCAATGGGGTTTTCCACCTTAAAAAACTCATAGTACATCCGTGTTTTGTCAAAAGAAGTGAAGAAACCGCTTTGAACATAACTCTTGAGAGTTTTATTAAGTTCATCCATTTTCTCAAAATATTCGGTTTCGTTGATGATTTCGTATTTGTATTCAGGTTTAAATAACACAGCCAAATAGCTCCTTTAGTATAAAATTGGTAACAGAGGTGATAATAGTGGTATCTTCGAAGAAGAAATTGATGAAAAAGATATTAAAAGGTATTGCCATAACTATTATTATCTATATTACCCTGTCACTTGTATCTACAAAAATAATTTATGATTCGGTTTTTCGCCACTACAGTGCAAAAGAACCCCAAAGTATTATATCCGAAAATGCACAAATGATGAAAATGCGAAAACAGTTTTCATACCCTTGTGAAAACGGCTCTCTTACAGGTCACCTTTACTATGCACCCCAATGCAAACAAGGTCTGATTGTGCTTGTGCCGGGTTTTCGTGCCGAAAGCATAGAATATGAAGGTGTGATAAACGCCCTTACAAACAAGGGCTTTGATGTTTTTGCTTTCAATCCCACCGGTCACGGCAAAGGCTCAAAGGGCAGCTCTGTGGGATATGCACAAATAATAAAAGATGTAAACTCAACGCTGAATTTTATTGACAAAAGCGAAATGTTTTTGTATGATAATATTTATCTTTTGGGTCACAGCCGCGGGGGCTACGGTATTTGCTGTGCCATGAACGGTCATGGGAGCATTGATGCCGCAGTTTGCATAAATTCGACCGACACATCAATGGATGCCATTATGGCATATTCAACCGAATATGCAGGAAATGCCGCCTATGCCAATTATCCGTTTTTGAGCATGTATGAAAGTATTCTTTTCGGTTCGGATTTGTCTTCAAGTTCAGCAGTCAGACATATAAACAAATCGGACATTCCGATTTTTGTTATTCAAGCCCAAAATGATGAACACATCTCAAAAGACAAATATTCGCTGTATTCAAAAATGGATGAGATAACCTCGAAAAAAGCCGAATTTTTGCTGTATAACAAAAACGGAAGCGACGGACACACATCCATCCTTTATGATAAAAACCGCATTGCCAACCAAGACATAATTGACACCATAGTTTCATTCTACGAAAAATATTCAAACGAAAAGGAGTGATGAAATGAAAAATATGGTAATTATTCCTGCATATAAACCAAATAAAGAACTCATCACTCTTGTGGAAGAGCTTCATGGTGAGGGGGTCGGAATTGTTGTTGTAGATGACGGAAGCGGTCCGGAATATGGCAGCATTTTCGAAGCCATAACCGAAAAAGCAAAAATTGTTACCATTGTGTGCAATGCAGGGAAAGGCACCGCCCTCAAAACAGGCATGCAAACCCTCATAAACGAATTTCCGGACTGCGAAAACTTTGTTACGGCAGACGCTGACGGTCAGCACAAAACAGCCGACATTATGCGTGTTTTCAACGAACTTGAAAGAGGTGCCGAATTTGTTTTGACAGTGCGAAAGTTCAGAGATAACATGCCTTTCAGATCGAAATTCGGAAACGCACTTTCAAGATGGATTTACACAATTTTAAACGGACACTATCTTGTTGACAATCAATCGGGGCTTCGCGGTTTTTTGTCAAAACACCTTAAATGGCTCGTAAAAGTGGGCGGATACAAATATGATTACGAAATGAATGTGCTATATTATGCCGACAAGCAAGGCGTTCAGATTACCACCATACCAATTGAAGCCATATACATAGACAACAATTCGTCATCTCACTTTAATCCCGTAAAAGATACCTTCCGCATATATACACGTCTCTTTTACAGTGCAAGAATTACATTTGCCGCGTGGCTTCTCATTGAGCAGATGCTGATTTATGTTTCTGTTGTGTGGGGATATATCAATATGTACATAACCATTCCGACAATCGGCGCAACCGGGGTTGCATTCACCATAACACTAAACAAGTTTGTTGTGTTTAGAGGCTACGCTTACAAAGATTTTTTGCGAACCATCATATACACTGTTTTAAGGTATTCGGTCTATACAATAGGATTAACCATATTCAAATTTAATCTGCCGTGGGTTCCGCTGTTTTTCTCGTTCAATCTCATTGTCATATTGATGATTCCGGCAGAATACTTCGTGCATAAGTTTTTGTATTTGTCAAAGTATAATGATATAATTAAAGATCGATGACAAAAAATTTATTAACTATTAAAGGGGCTCAAAAGCCCCTTTTTGTTATATTTAACAAAGTGCATTATGAATACGGTTGGAAAGATCGCCACTATCAAGAGTGAGTGCCAATTTTACACATTCATAAGCAGTTTTTTCATTGGCACACCCGTGCATTTTTACCACGGGTTTTTTTGCGCCCAAAAAAGTTGCACCTCCAAGATCGTTAAAGGCAAACATGGAGTGAAGAGCATTTTTCAGCTTGTCGTGAACCTCTGTTCCCGAGGCAAGCTCATCAACAATTTCGATTGCCGCCATGCCGGCAGCCTCGGTATTTTTAAGAAGCACATTTCCGGTAAATCCGTCGGTAACAACAACATCTGCCGGAGAATTCACAAGATGAGTGCCTTCGATATTTCCGATAAAATTTATGGGAAGCTTTTCGATGAGAGCATATGCCTCTTTTACAAGTGCGTTTCCCTTGTGAGGGGACTGACCTACCGACATCAATGCCACCTTTGGTGACTCAATCCCCGCAAGACTTTGCATATAGGCATTGCCCATCAGCGCAAAATTTTTGAGGTCTTCACTTTTGCAATCGGTGTTTGCACCGCAATCCACAAGACACACAAGTCCGTCTTTTTTACACGGAATTGCAGTTGCCAAAACAGGCGACATCAGCCCCTTAACCAATCCAAGTCTGCATATTGTACCCACAAGGAGTGCCCCTGTGTTGCCTGCGCAAATCATTGCACATGCATCAACATCATCTCTGAGCTTTTCAAGAGACATAACCATTGACGTGTCGTCTCCGCCTCTGAAAACGCAGGTGGGAAGATCGGAATCCGCAACAAAACTCTTTGTATGAAGAATCTCTATGCGGTCAAAACCAAAGCCCCGACTGCAAACAATTTTTTCGATTTCGGATTTATCTCCCGCAAAAACAACCGAAAAATCATCCCTTTCAGCCATAGCATTCAAAACTCCGCAAACTATTGGGAAACAGCCATTGTCCGACCCAAGAGTGTCCACAATCAACTTTTTCATAAAACCATCTTTCTGCTATTCAATAGCCATGTAATAATCATATATTTTTTGCTTTCCGGAAACGGCACCGCACTCAAAATGAGAAAACTCATCTTCGATTGCCTCTATCAGACCGTCTGCTTCTTCGTCGCTGACATTTTCACCATAAAAAACTGTGATAACCGATTTTTCGTCAATGTCTTCAAAACTGCGAAGCAAGCCGACAACAGCACTGTTTTTATCCTCTGACACAAAACGGATTTTCCCGTCCGCAATAGCCATATATTCTCCTTCTTTTACGCATACTCCGTCTATTGTTGCATCACGAACAGCTTTTGTGATGCTCACCGAAACAACAGAAGAAAGAGCCATTTCCATGTCTGAAACAAAGGAATCTATGTCAGGTGCCCAGGTGTTCATCATGGAAAGTGCCGAATAGCCCTCGGCAACGGATTTTGTTTCCAGAACTCTTATGTCACATTTATCATACATGCCGGCAGCCTGTTTTGCAGTTGC
This sequence comes from Clostridia bacterium, assembly GCA_017397885.1. GTDB lineage: Bacteria > Bacillota > Clostridia > UMGS1810 > UMGS1810 > RGIG1828. The sequence goes on from JAFQHQ010000199.1 coordinate 24,435, forward strand.
ATATATGTTTGAGTTGTTTGGCAAAACAACGATATGCTCAGCAAAAAGCGAATCAAAAGCATCAAGAAAATCATGCGCCGAAGGATTGTTAGTCTGACCGCCGTCTATTATTCGGTCTGCTCCTATTTGAGCAAAATAGTCTTTTATGCCGTCGCCCATTGCAACGGTAACAATTGCATACTTAACTTTTTCGGTTTCTTTTTCAACGGAAGAAGAAACCTCACTGTGCTGAATGGACATATTTTCTATTTTAACAGATATAAATTCACCGTAATTTCTGGCAAAAGCCAAAGCTTTTTCAGGCTTGAATGTGTGAACATGAGCCTTAACTATATCTTCATCCAAAACTGCAACAATTGAATCACCTATGGTCTGAAGATATGAAATGAACTCTTTTATGGAAAATGCCGCTATGTTTGTTTTGGCATGCATGAGCTGAAGCACAAACTCCGTGCAATAACCATACTCCAAAACGCTGTCGGGTCCGAAACTGCTGTTTGTCAAAACATTCACATTGCTTTCACGTTCGCTTCCGACTTCAATGATTTCGCCGTCAAGATATGCACACATGCCCTCAATGATGTACAAAATTCCCATTCCGCCGCTATCTACAACATTTGCCTGTTTTAAAACCGGCAACAGCTCGGGAGTATGCTGAAGACTTTTGTTCATATTCATAAATATATAAGCAAAAGCATCTTTAAAATCCGAAAAATCGCCTGCGCTCTCAAGAGACTCACAGGGCTCGCGAAGAACAGTGAGCATTGTACCCTCAACAGGATTCGGAACGGCACTGTAGGCACAGTCCACCCCTTGTCTCATCATGTCTTTAATGTCGGACACATCAATATCATCTTTTGTGCGCAGTGCATTTGCCCATCCTCGTATAAACTGTGAAAGAATGACACCCGAGTTCCCTCTGGCTGAGAGCAAAACGTTTCTCGAAAACTCCGACATCATTGAAGAAACTGTTTCGAAATCTTCCACGCTCTTTAAAATCCCTCCGCCGAGAGTTTTCACCATATTTGTTCCGGTGTCGCCATCGGGAACGGGAAACACGTTCAAATCATTCACCTTTGTTTCCATAAGGCACAAATTTCTGTATCCGTTGACAAGCATACCATACAAAGAATTTGCATCAAGTCTCGCTTTGTTCATTGTCTATTCATTTCCTCCGATAGTTACCTCTTTGCCGTAGCAAAATGATATAATTGTTCCGGGACCAACACATGACCCCACAATCGGACCTATTGTTCCGATGATAACATTTTTAAAGGAAATAAGTTTTAAAATCTCATCGCGGAGTTTATGAGCATCTTCAAGACAGTCGGCATGAGAAATAAGAAGCGTATCTTTATCATTTTCATCAACAATTTCCGCCATTTTTTCGGCAATGCGCCGTTTGGCATTTGCCGCACCCTTAACCTTTTCAACAGCAAGGTTTTGACCGGTTTTGTCGGAAATAATGATTGGTTTTATGCCAAACATATTGCCAAAAAAAGCACTTGACGCCTTGACTCTGCCTGCCCGTTTGAGATATTTAAGGTCGTCGGTTGTACCAAACTGATTAAAACAGAGTTTGTTTTTTTCAATGTATGAAGCAACATCATCCAAAGATTTCCCTTCTGCTCTCATCATTGAAGCACGAATAAGCATATATCCCTGCCCCAGAGAACTGCAAAGCGAATCTATGCAAACAACTTTTCTGCCGGGGAATTCGGCTTCAAGCTCTTTTGCTATGATGACGGCAAGATTTACAGATCCCGAAAGAGCAGACGAGCATGCAATGTAGAGAACATCTTCTCCTTTTTCGAGATAACTTCTGAATTTGTTTATAAATTCTTCGCGCGGGACCTGAGTTGTAAGAATTCTCTTTCCGCCGCGCATCATGTCATAGAACTCATGGGAACCGTGATTTTCCCAGTCGAGAGAAGCGTCATATTCCGCTCCGTCGACAACATAGTTCATGCGGACATAGTCAATTTCATATTTTTCTCTTATTTCTTTGTCCAGATCGGAAGTTGAGTCTGCAATAACAGCAAATCGGCTCATTATTATCCCCTCTTTTTATTAGAATTTTTTATAATATCATTTAAAATTTCACGTTCTTTTTCTTCACCGTCGGAAATATGCTCTCCGAAATAATATGCGGCACAAAGTCCCGGACCGATTGACGCTCCGCAAGCCATTCCGACAGAAGTTATGATTACCTCTTTGGGTTTTATGGTTTCGCGAATCATTTCGGCAAGCATCTCGGCTCTTTCATCGCGATTTGAATGACCCACAAAAATTATTTGCTCCTGCGGATTTACAATGGTTTTTTCAATGTATTCCACCGTTGTTTCCAAAGCGGCTTTTTGCCCCTTAACCTTTCCGAGAACCGAAGAAAGACCTTGATTGCTGAAATCGGCAAGAGTATTAACACCGATAAGTGTTCCGAAAAACGCCTTGAAATTTGATATACGTCCTGTTTTCACGCAGAAAAACAAATCATCGAGAGAACCCATCTGATGAATATTATTTTTTATGCTTTCAAGATACTGCGCAGTTTCCTCTATGGAAGCGCCTTCCTTTCTTTTCATATCTGCATGAACAATCAGCGGTAAGATTGCCGCAGAATAACGAAGTGAATCTATGCAGATGATTTTTCTTTCGGGATATTTTTTCAAAAGGTCATCGGCAACACCTTTAACAATTTTGTATGTTCCCGAAATACCCGACGAAAGCGATATACTGAGAATGTCTCTGCCCGATTTCAAAACCGGTTCAAAAACGTCAACAATCTCTCCCACGGAAGGAGTTGCGGTTTTGTACAGTATCTTTCTGCCCTTCATGGATTCATAATACTCTTTCGGAGTCATGGTTTCCCAGTCCACATCGGCAAAAACCTGTGTGCCGTCGGGCATATAAACAATACCGCGAATATATTCTTCAATCCCGAATCTGTCTCTGAGTGATTTTGTTACATCACCGGACGAATCGGGAATAATTGCAAAATTATTCATGTATTTAATCCCCCCTATATCTTAACATGCCTTGAGTATACCATAACAAGCAAAAAAATTCAACACAAAATGACAAAAAAGTAGTGCATTCTTCAACAAGATGTGTTATAATAGCCTTAATTTGTTTCGGAGGTAACTTGTATGTCACTTTGGATTATTATATCAATAGTTTTATTTATTCTTTTGTCGGGAATTGTTGCCATGCTCTATGTCACCATGCCGATTGCCAAAAATGTGTATGAGCAGCAGTTGGTCAAGACATCCGACGAAAAATGGAATCGGGTGTGTTCAGCTCCCGAAAATGAGGAACAGCTCCAAATGTGGAATGATGGCGTGAAATGGGGCGAAGAAAACCGTGCATTTATGCAGGAGGTTTCAGTTTCAAGCGACGGTCTCAAACTGTACGGAGAATATTACAACTTCGGCAGTGATAAATGTGCCATCATTTTGCCCGGAAGATGTGAATGTCTCATATATTCCTATTATTTTGCAAAGCCCTACAAAGAAGCAGGGTTAAATGTTCTGGTGATAGATTCAAGATGTCACGGAAAAAGTGACGGAAAATATTCTACCATAGGCGTAAAAGAATCGGAAGATGTTGTAGTCTGGAAAGAATATATGAAAAAAGAGCACGGTGTAAAAAGCTTCTGGATTCACGGAATATGCATAGGAAGCGGTGCAGGTCTTTATGCCGCATCATCTCCCGATTGCACCGATGTTTCGGGAATTGTTCTGGAGGGATGTTTTGTATCTTTCCGCGAATCGTTTAAGCGTCACATGATTGATATTAACAAGCCCACATTCCCCGTGCTTGACCTTGTTATGTTCAACATCAGACGCTTTGCAAAGGTTAATCCCTATGCCAAAACGCCTCTTAAGGCAGTAAAAAAGATTCATCAGCCAATTTTGTTTTTGTTTGGAAAGCAGGACAAATTTTCAATTCCTCCAAAAAGTCAAAAGCTTTTCGAAGCATGCGCCTCAAAAAACAAAAAAATTGTGTGGTTCGACAAGGGCGGACATTCGCATCTCAGAATAAACAATACCGAAAAATACGATAATGCGATTAAGGAATTTGTAAATGAACACGAAAACGAAAAATCCGGGAAAAGCCTTCTTCACAATTGATGTTGAACGTTTTTCTGACACAGAATGCATATACAAATCTGAAGTCCCCGTGAAACAAACCATGCTCGACGGGCTTGACCGTTATATGGAAATTCTTAACAATCACAACATCAAAGCTACGCTTTTTGTGCTGACCGATTTTGCCGACGAAATTGCAAACGGGCTGAAAAAACATCTTGCAAACGGTCACAAAATTGCTCTGCACGGCGAGCGTCACATTCCTCCAAAGCTTCTTTCGGACAACGAATTTGAAAGTCAAATTACAAGAGCAAAGAGCAAACTTGAGGACATGCTGGGCACTCGGGTAATCGGCTATAGAGCGCCATGTTTCGGCATTGATCGCCAAAAGCTTGATATTCTTCAAAAATCAGGGTTTTTGTATGATTCAAGCCTCATGGGTTTTTCAAAAGCTCGTCACAACACCGAAATTGACATGAGTGATTTCAAAAAAATTTCAACATCAACCTTTGAGAAAAACGGTTTTTTTGAATTTGCCATGTCAACCGAAAAAATTTTCGGATTCAATTTCCCCGTATCGGGCGGAGGATATGTAAGAATATCAAACTGGCTGTTTACAAGATTTATGCTGAAAAAACATTTCATCCGCAGTGATGACTATGTTTTTTATTCACACCCATTTGAGTTTTCAAAAGAAAAATTACCCAAAATTAAAACCTTGAAGTCATATGACAAATATTATCTTCAGTGCGGACTTTCGTCATATGTAAAAAAACTTGAATTCATTATAAAACAGCTTCAGAAAAACGGATATAATTTTTCCACCTTTGAAGATGAAATACAAAAATCAAACGGAGTGATATACAAATGAAAATACGAAGAGCCGTCCTTTCGGATATGCCGGGAATAAACAATCTTTTAAAGCAGGTTCTTGAAGTGCACCACAAAGGCAGACCCGACATTTTTAAAGGCGGATGCAAAAAATATACAGACGAAGAGCTTTCCGAAATCATAAAAGATGACACACGCCCTATTTTTGTGGCTGCAGAAGATAACGATAAAATTGAAGGATATGCATTTTGCATTTTTCAGGAACACACAAACGATAACATTCTCACCGACATCAAAACTCTATACATTGATGACCTTTGTGTTGACGAAGCATCACGCAAAAAACACATCGGTTCGAAGCTCTACAATTATGTTGTTGACTTTGCAAAAGAAAGCGGTTGCTACAACGTTACATTGAATGTGTGGTCATTGAACGAAGGTGCAATGAAATTTTATGAAAAGTGCGGAATGAAACCGCAAAAAACAGGTATGGAAGTAATTTTAGGAGATGAACAAAAATGAAAATAACATGGCTTGGTCAGGCGGGACTTATGTTTGAAACATCAGGAAAAATCATCATTTGCGATCCGTATCTTTCGGACAGTTGTGCAAAAATCAATCCGAAATCCAAACGCAGGGTTCCCGTTTGCGAAAGCTTTCTCAAAATAAAACCCGACATAATTCTCCTAACCCACGATCATCTTGATCACACCGACCCCGAAACACTTAGGCATTACATAAACAGCGACAAAAAAATGCTTATTCTCGCCTCGGGCAACGCCTGGACAAAAGCAAGAGAACTCGGCGGAGGTCACAACTATGTGGAGTTTAACCGTCACACCCGCTGGAGCGAAGGCGAAATTGTTTTTAAAGCCGTGAAAGCTCAACATTCCGACCACAGTGCCATAGGCATAATCATTGAAGCGGAGGGCAAAAAATATTACATCACGGGAGACACTTTGTGCTGTGAAGACATTTTTGCCGATTTGCCGTCGGATATTGATGTTTGTTTTGTGCCGGTAAACGGGGTGGGCAACAACATGAATTTTTCTGATGCGGCATATTTTTGCAATCGGATAAATGCAAAGGCAGTTCCGCTTCATTGCGGACTTTTTGACGATATTGATATGAACGAGTTTCCCTATGAAAATAAAGTTGTTCCCCAATTTTACAAAGAAATAGAGCTTTAAAATGTTGTGCCAAAACAAATTCATTCTTTGCCGAAGCTCCCGGGGAGGTTTCATATTGTGTAGCCGTACCGCAAGGAAGCAAGGGCGAATATGTAAGCATTATTCCCAAGCTTAAAGCAATTTCATTCTTTCACCACGGTGCTTATGAAAAAATACCCTAAGCACGAAAAAGACTTGTTTCCTATGCAGAAGAGAACAATATAAAGCTGACAGGCGTATTCCGTAATATTTATCTTGAAGGCCCTCCGCAGCATAAGGATAAAAAGAAGTTTATTACACAGATTATTGCAATAGTTAAATAGAATAACAAAGCCTCTAAGAATTTTCAGTTCTTAGAGGCTTTGTTGGTTGATATTGCAAATCAGACGGTTAGTCTGATAACTTATTCCAAGCCAAAAGATTAATACTCTATCTTTACACTATGACCTTCATCGGCAGATTTTACCACTGCCCTGCACACCTTAACGGTTGCCATGCCCTCGTAGCCGTCTGTAGGAACAGGTTTGCCGTCCAAAATCGCTTCGACAAACGCCGTGTGTTCACCGACAACATTATGATTGTTGAGGCCAACCCGGTAGCTGAGAGTTGCATCCACGTGAGAATCTGCGTGCTTTGAGGTGTAAGCACCGCCAAGAAGCTTGCCTCCGCCGGAGAGATCATCACCAAACACTGTGATGAGCCCATCGGTGTTGTCAACGAGAATTGTTCCTTTTGTTCCAAAAATTTCGGTTCTCATTGTGTAGGGGCGTTTTGTGCCTGAGGACGCCAGAACTCTGCCGATAACATTGCCCGGGAATTTGAAGATGGCTTCAACCGTGTCATCGGTGGGCAAATCCATGATAACCTTTTTGGTGCTGTAGGCTGTGGTTTCCGTGGGGTTTCCCGCAATCCAGCGAAGAAGGTCTATTGCATGGCATGCACCGCCAACCACAACATGACGAAGGGGATCGGCTCTCCATGAATCTTTGTCAACAATGGGTGTGTAGTCATGAGCATAGGTGGATTCCACACAGAAAAGCTCGCCTATAACTCCTTCATCAATAAGCCTTTTGGCTTCTATGAATCCCGGGGTCATGCGGCAAATCTGACCTATCATGAGCTTTTTGCCCGAAGCCTTTTGAGCTTTTATCATAGCTTCGCAATCTTCAATTGTGAGAGCCATGGGTTTTTCGCACAAAACATGCTTGCCTGCGGCAAAGGCTTTTTCGGCATTCTCACGGTGAGTCATGTCGGTTGATGCAATGATTACCGCATCCATTTCTACAGTTTCAAACATTTCATCAAGATTTGTAAAGCTGGGAAGATCGCAGGGATATTTTTCTTTAAGGCTTTTAAGCGCATCCTCGCTCACATCATAAAGAGCAACCGCTTCTGCTCTTTTTTGTTCTTTAAGACCGACAAGATGCTGACAACCGAACCCTCCGCATCCGATAATACCAATTTTTAAAATTTCCATTACAATTACTCCTTAGTTGTTTCAAGATAATAATTATAGGGTGTCATAAATGTTGCGCCACATTCCTTCATATAATCAACCATTTGGGTGAAGCGTGTAAACTGTTCTTCGGGTCGGGAACTGTTTATTTGCCACCAGAGACCGCCGTGCATCTGAATGAGAATATAATCATCTTCAAGCTTTGATGCAAAGTTTGCCTTAAACTGTTCAAAGTCGCTGAAAACTCCCGTTGCCGATTCCACATTTATGCGATTTGTAAGGTGGAGGAAGTTTGGTTCAACAGTGTACTGAGGAAGATTAATTTCATCAAGAGCAGTCATAACCACCTTAACACCCGGATAATTTTCGTTAAGCATTTCAACAGTTGTATCATCGGTTGCATTAAAAGGTGCACCTAAACTTTTAACTTCTATTCCTGCTTTTTCTTTCAAAAGGTTGTAGGTCTTTGAGAAGCTGTCGAGCTGTTTTTCATAGGAAAGCTTGTATTCTCCGTATTTTGAGGTGTCACCTTCTGCCCAGATTTCACCGTTTTCGTTGAAATAGGAATGATAGTAGCCGTGATGCCACACTTCAACAAGACCGCTTTCGTCCCACTTTTTGAGAGTGTCATAATAATCCTGATCGTGAACCTCTAAGCTATTGCCGATTACGCCAAACGCCATGGGAATGTTGTTTTCAACAGCATAATCATAAATCTTGTCAAAATTATTGTATGATGTGGCATCGGATCTTCCTCTTACGTCATCAAGCTTGAGAATAACAACAGGACCGTTTCCTGTTGCAGGAAGAATATCATTTTGCAGTGGTTTCAAACCGTTCATCTCCCATAAAAAGCTCTTTATTTCACATGTGGTCTTTTGCTCTTCGCTGATTGTCATGGTAAGTGAGTGAACCGTTTTTTCGCCATTTGGCGAGAAACGTTCTGCCCTGACATCTTCAAGAGCGCCTGTATGAGTGTTGTAAAGAGCCATAAAGTGCATAAGCTCATATTTCTTGCCGCCGTTTGCCCACACTGTAACAGAAGCTGTTACGTCACCGTCGGAAACTGCTCCCAGTGCAAGCTTTTCGCCGTTGTACATTTTTGAATAGCCAAATCCCGAAAATTCCACATCGGCAAGCTTTGTTTGAAATTCGACAAAATCACTGAGGGCTTCACCGTCAACATTTTTTACATTGTTTAATACTATGTGATAGTTTGTGCCTTCCTTGAGCTGATAGTTTACTTTTATCGTATATTTGTCGGCAAAAGTGATATCATCTGCAGTTAAAACAGCCTCGCCGTTTATGAGAATGTTTTCGGGCAAAACAGAGCTTTGGTCTATTTCGTTGGTATAGGTCACCGTGAAGCTGCCGAGGGGATCTGCCGAAAGGGATGCTGTTGAGGGAACAGAGGAAGCAATTGCCATGGGGTAATCCTTGCCTTCACCGGGAATGAAGAAAGGCGTTTTATTACAAACTGTAATATCATCCATGTAGGTTGTGGTGAGTTTGCCCGTGGTTATGGTGTTGTAGCCAAGGTCCATGTGCCATGAATTGACGGTTACAATGTCATTGTCCCAAGAGGTGTCCGCAGTCCACTCTGCATCATAGCTAAACACTATTTTACCCTCTGACCAAACTTCAAGTCTTGCACAGTTGCCCTCGGGGTTATATGTCATTTTAATGTCGTACCAAACATTGTTTGAAAGCATTTCTCCGGTATCCTGACCGCAGAAAAACACCTTGTTGTAGCCGTTCTTTATTTCAAGAAGCTTACCGTAGAGCCCCGATTTCCCCGATGAATTTGTTCCGGAAATCTGAACTCTACGCATACTGCCTGCATCACAAAGATAAAGCGAATAATCAATTCCCACGGTACCCGTCATCGAAAGTCCCGATTTTAAAATGCTGAGACCTTTTTGAGTGTTGGTTTTAAAAGCCAGGCTTTGTCCCTTTTCGGTTTTTTCGGCTTCGATGGTTGCATAATATCCGTTTTCATCAAGCTCATAGGTGTTTTGGGTTTTTATGTCGTTACCCACAACCGAAAAATCTTCAAAATCGCAAAAATCCGAGTTGTAGAATCTGTTTATTGTCTTTACGGTTACATCATCAAAATATGATGTGGCGGCATTACCGCTTGAATAGGCAAATCTGATACGTTTGATGCTGTCATAGCTTGAATCAAAAATCTTTGTGCCGCTTGTTGTGACAACATTTTTTTCGGTTTCCAAATCATAAAGATTAAAACAGAATGCTCCCGAGATGATGTTATAATCAACCGACACTCTGTACCATTTGTCTGCCTCCCATTTGGCACCGGTATTGACACCAAAAGCATTTATTGCCTGCTGACTGTTGCCGTAAAATGCAACCACTGTCTGAAATGATGACTGAGTGTTTGTCTCGGTGTCATAAAACATGAACTGCAAAGATCTTGAGGACAGTGCAGAGTCCATCTTTGTGGAGTATTCATAGTGAACAGACGAAGTCATGGGTTCATTTGCATAGTAGTCGAGGGCTCTGTTGTAGTTTTTTCCGCCCTGGGAAATCATTACACAGGTGTTGTCACCTTCCTTGTATGAGGTGACACCGCCCCCGTCTGCAGGAGTCGGCACATAACAACCCCAAAAACCATATGTGCCTGCCGGAGGGTCTTTTCTCATCAAACCTGTTTCGTCAAGATAGTTGTTAAAATCAAAAGATTCGTCCACACCGGTGTGAGCCAGTGCGGTCAGCGACATTGTCATGGTTATCGCAAGTGCCGCAAGGATTATAAAACCAAATATCTTTTTCATATTGTCCTCCTTATTTATAAATTATCATCACACCGCCGGTGTTTCCGTATCTTGAATACATTATGACCTCAGAGCCTTCGCCGGAGCTTTTGTAGGACACAAGATCACTCACAGCTCCCTTTCTCAAAGGATTTTTTTGAGATGAATCGTACACATATTTTATGTAGGAACGGGCGTTGTGACTTTCAAGAGTCATATTTTCAGTATTTTCCGGAACTTCATTGAGAGAAACCATGATGTTGCCCGAATCTATTGAATACACCTCACCTTTGGCAACTCTGAATATATAACTCATATCGCCGGCGTTTGTATATTGCGGATATTTGAAGGTGTCTGTTTCTCTTTCATAAATAAGCTCTATTGCCGAGGCGTAGCCCTTGGAATCACGACCGAACTTGATGATGTCACCGCACTCGGGCACATGATTGTTATTTGGCTCATACAAAGACTTAACATTTTTAAGAACATTTTCGGGAACATCCACATATTCGGCTGTTTCTTTGGTGTACATGTATATTCTTGTGTAGGCATCTCCTTCGGGAGACAAAACTGTGGAAACCTTTTCAACAACAGATATGGGATGGTCGATAGGAACTGTTGAAGAAATTCCTCCGCTTCGGGGACGAATGAATATGCAGTCTGCAAAATGTGACTGAGAATCACGTTTATAAAAATCTACACTGTAGTTTTGTCCGCCGGCAAAATAAGCCATTGAAGAAACTGCATAATCTTCATCGTCGGCATCGGACGGACTCAGCGGTGCAACAAGCACTCTTGTTTCGCTGTCAACGGGAATAAGCCCTTCAAATATGCCTACATTTCTGTATTCAACCTCTTTCGGCGTTGCAAGAATGTTTCCCGATGCATCAAAGTTGCACAGATAATGAGCGGTAAGAGAATCGTCTGTTTCGAAGGATGTTTTTTCTAAAGTGTCTATAAAATTCACTTCGCCCTTGGAATTGGTTTTATAAAAAACAGGTCCTTGTGAAAGTGAAAGATTTGCATAATCCGAAATCTTTTCACCATCTATTACAACGGTTTTTGCAAGGGTTGTAATAACTATTCCGCTTTCGTCATTTAAAAGCTTCAGGGTGTAGGAATCGTCAAGTCCTCTTCCCTTTTGACTTCCAATGAGAAAGCCGTAGTATTCTCTTTCGGAACCAAGTTTTTTCACTGCAACAATTTCGCCGTTTTTGTTAAATATGAAAATGCCTGAAAGTCCAACGGTAACCTCTTCGTTTTTCTCAAAGTCTGATGATATGCCGTATCGGTTCGAGTCAATTGTAACATATGCTTTGTTGCCGCTTTTTTCAACGGAGGAAATTGTTCCAACAACTTCCTTGTTGACAAAATATGCTTTTACAATTGAGCCGTTTTTGCTTCTCATAACCGAGACAACATCCCTTTTTAAAAGCTCGGCAACATACATTTCGGTGCCGAAATCATTGACAAAGCTGAATATCTCATAATCATCGGGATTGAGACTGACAAACTTTTTGTTGTCATAAAGATCATACACAACGGCATTGGCAGAATCAATGTCGGAAACAACATAGTCTTCGTACACATTTATAAATGCCACGTCAAACTTATTGTCACCGCTGTTTTCAACAAAGGTGACCGTTGCACCGTCGACAGAAAAATCATTTGAGTCAAATCGCTGTGTCAGTGCGCCGTTATACACAACACGCAAAGAAGGCGAAAGAGAAATGCGGCTGTCTTTTTTGTCGGTGGCATAGGTAACCAAAGACGCACTCACATCGATGATATCCTCCGACAAAAGAGTGATAACCTTGCTTTCGGTTTCCGATATGCTTAATATTTCCGAACTTTCGGCATCATAATAAAACTCAACGTTTTTGCCGACAAGACTTTCGCTTTTTGCACCGTCACGGTAGAGATAATCTTTTCCGTCTATAACAATACTGTCCTTTTGGGTGTTTGTTGTATCGGTTATACCAAGACCGTATATGCTCTCGGCTATGCCCTCATCCCTTTTTATGCCGTGATAGAGACTGAGCACCGTGTCATCGGTTGTTTCGTAGCTTATGGTATCCCCCAAAGATGATATTTTTAAAATGCGGGTATTTATTGCATTGTACAGCAAAGCAAGGGCGTTGTTTCTGTCGAGAACAGAGTCTGCCCCCGCAGCAACACCTTTGTTGATACCAATTTCATTTGCAACCGAGGCAAATCCGAGAGGATATCCGCCTTTGATGTTTGCATAGTCACCGTATCCGAGAGCGGTTACAATCATTTTCAATGCTTCGTTATATTTAACCTCGGCATCAGGATTTACCCTCAGTGATGAAAAAACTCCTATTTTGTATGCGGCACTCAGTGATTGATAATACTTATGATTGATATCTGCATCTTCAAATACCACACTGTTGTCACACAGGGATGAGCCGTTAATCATTTTGATGATTGCATCGGCAAATTCTCCCCTGGTCATTTTGTCTGATTCAACACCACCAGCGATAATGCCGAGGTCCGACAAAACCTTAAAACTTTTGGAAGATTGCGTATCTGCCTGTGCCATACACGGAGTAATAAGTGAGCAAAATACGGATATGGATAATATAAATGCGATTATTTTTTTCATATTAAACTCACTCCTTTATAAGATAATATAATATTTTTGCCGCTTCTGCCCTTGTGGCATTGCCCTTTGGAACAAAGCAGTTGTCTTCTCTGCCGTTTACAATGCCTTTGGAGCTAAGTAATGCAACTGCACCGCGTGCATAGGATGCAATTTGTGCTTCGTCTGCAAAGGAAAGAGCATCAGTCGATGAGTTTTCTCCCATTGCACGAACAGCCATTACGGCAAGATCTTCTCTGGTGATGTATTTTCCGACACCAAAAAGTTCATGGGATATTCCGTTTACAATTCCGCTTTCAAATGCCGAGGCAACATAGGGATAGTACCAGCAGTTAGTGTCTGCATCTGCAAAATCTGCCTTTGCCGAAGCGTTGTATTTTCCGAAGGCTTGAACAAGCATTTTTACAAATTCTTCTCTTGTAACCAAATCATTCGGTGCAAAAGTTTCGTTTGACTTGCCGTTTACAATGCCTTTTTTCCAAAGACCTTCAATTGCCTCTCTTGCCCATTCCACACTCGCAAGGTCGTTGAATTGCACAGATGCTTCTACAGTTGGAGTTGAAGCGACAGGCGGCGTCACATCAAAATTCACATCGGGTCCCTGAGGTGTCCATGAGCTGCCGCCTCCCGATGAAGAACTTCCGCTTTCTTTTTTGGAATAAGAAGTTATTTCATCGTTAAAAAATTCTATGCATTCATCGGCATCGGCGAAGGGGCTCTCCTTCTTTACCGCATCGATAACCTTATCCTGCTTTGAAGCACTGAGCTTGTTGAATTTGCTCATGTCGGCTCCAAGAAGGTTTTTAAGCACATATTCGATGTCACGGTCTGCATCTGCAGTGTCAATTACCGTGAGTGCCGTTGCATCGGAAAGTGCATTTTTCAGTTCGTCCACGTTGTCAAGGCTTGTGATTTTTGCAATTTTTTGGTGAACCGAATTCTTTTCGTCATCGGAAAAATCTTTGTAGAATTCATATGCCTTGGCTTTTGTCCACATGAGCGTGGGTTCAAAGGCTTCAATAAGCTCTGCAATTTTGTCGCAATCGGTTTCACTGCAAACCGACACAAGCAAAATCTCGGCGTTGTAATTTGCTTTAAACTGAGAAAGTCCACCGTATTCGTCGCCGGGGAGCTTGCTTCGTGCCTCGCCCAAAGCCTTGCACACCTTTTCTCTGTCATCTTCGGAAAGAGCCAGATAAAAAGCTGTGTCAATTTCAAGAACAAAGGACTTTGTAGTTATGATTGTATCATAATCGGGCTGTGAGGCGTTGAGCATTTGCAAAATCTCATTTTTCTCTCTTGTGGAGATAAATGTAAAGGCATCATCGGTATATTCCGAGTTTCCTTCTGTTTTTGCAAGCACACCGTAACGACCGCTTTCACCGTTGAAGCAAAAGCTGAAAACATCATTTGAAATGTTACCTTCAAATTCTCTTACAAACACAATGTCATCCGATGAAGCATCAATTGGTGTAACGCCGTCTTTGTATACTGCAAAAAGAAGCTTTTCTTCATCGGCACCGTATCCGTATACGGTGATATAACCGGTGTCGGGGTTGGCTTCGATTTTTTTGAAATCGGCATCACTGCCTTCTGCACCGGATATGTTTCCGACAGTTGACACGTTCACAAGATTGTTCATTTCACCGAGAGAATCCCACACAAAAGCCTGAACTATGTCACCCTCGGTATAATCTGCTTCCACGGAAAATGTCTGAAGTTCGTTTGTAATTGTAACATCATTTGTGACAAATGATTTGTATACATTGGCTGAATCGGTTATATACAGAGCAAAAATTCCGTTGTGGTCTGCTCTGTTGTTTGATTTTGCATCAAACATTGCCGTTATTTTGCCGTCTGAGTATGAAAAATCAACACTGCTTATGTCAAGCTTTTCGGGCACTGCAAATGTGTGTGAAAAATCTGCGGTGTTGCCGAAAATATCTGTTGCATCAAAGGTGACGGTGTTATTTGTTCCGTAGTCAATGCCGTCTGCACTAAAAGCTATGGTTCTGCCCTCTGCCAAGTAGTTTGTTTCCTCTCCGCCGAGCATAAAGCTTTCAATGCTATCTATGGGGTTTCTCATTTTTATGACAACATCAGCCGAAACGCTGTCCTCATAAAAGATATATTCGCAAGAAACATTTTCGAGCCTGTGCTCATACACCGTGTTAAACGACAAATTGTCAACAAGGGTTTGTGTTGCTGTTTCGCCTCCCGAAACAGAGATTGAAAATCCGCTGATGTCTGCCCGGGTCATGTCGGCTTCAGAGGTGAATTCGTTTCCGTCTTCATCATAAATAACAGCATTTGCCTTTTTGCTTGCCGAATCGGCAATAAGTTTTACGCTGTATTTTTTGTTTTCTTCAAGCTCAAAATCGGAAGTATCCATCAAAGTATCGTTGCCGAATTTCACAAAACGTGGTGAGCTGTCCGAAAGAGTCATATCAAATGAAAGCATATATTTTCCCCAAAGCTTTGAAGAAAAATTCTTTTTGAGAGACAGCTCCGATGCTTCTCCCTCTGCCGTGTTAAGACTTAATGCCCCCTCCGATGCCCACACACCGTTTTTGTCTGCAATACCGTCCGAAAGAGTGAAGCCCTGCGGGGCTGTTTGTCCGTTTGATGCAGAAGAAAAATCGTCAAAATCATAGTTGAATTCCTGATTTGGATACACATCCTGTGCAGGGGTGATTTCGATGTTGTCAAAATATGTATTTGATTCATCTGCACAAGGGCTGTTGTATCCGAATAAAATTTGATGAATATTAATCAGCCCGGTGTATGAAGCATAATATCCGCTTTTGAAGTAATATTCGTCCTCACCCGCTGTTTCGGCTTCGTAGTAGCCTGAGGCAACATTGTATTTGAGACGGACATCATACCATTTTTTTGTGCTCAAATATACATTTTGATTTGAACTGTTTTTAAAGGAACTGCCGAAAGCGCTGAGCTGTCCGTTTTTATCCACACGCCAGAAAAGGTGCTGTTTGTTGTCGGCTCCGTCATTTTCACGAAGCTGAATGCCTCTGCCCTGAGCGGCATCATTCATATATACCGATGCTTTAATCTCAATGCCGTCTGTGACATACTGATTAAAATTGTATCTCAAAGTAAGCGCATAGCTCCTCATTTTGAGATGATTCTTTGGGATAATCATATTAATTGCAGTTCCGTGCTCTGTCTCAATGGGTGCCACACCGTAGTGAGGAGCCGTGTCGCTTTGAGAAGCAGAGGGATAGATGGACCATGTGCCAAGCTCACCGTTTGGCGGAAGCTTTTTAAAGGTTTCATCGGTGCTTTCGTAATTTTCAAAATCAAATATATCCGAAGCTGCAAATGCAATGGTGTTTATTATGAGAGTACAAATTATAAATGCAGAAATATATTTTATTATTTTGTTCATTGCAACCTCCTGTGTTCAGTTTAAAAACCCCATAATCATTTTTCGAGGGATTCAAAGGTTCTCACGGGGTTCATGTTTGAATCCCATACAAAGCTTTTTACAACGCAGTTTTCGGCATTGTCAACCTTAACCGTGTTGGAGAAGATGTGTTCCGATGTTTTAATCACGCCCGAATCCACACCAACGGAAAGAAGTGTTTTTTCTCCGTTTTCGTCCACTTCATACACTGCAGTATAGAATGTGAGATTGTAGTCTTTTCCGTCGTCGCTTGAAAACAGTGCGCTTGCGGTGATATTTCCCGCTTCAAGGTTTGTAATATCCGCCGAACCGTTTGAATAGGTCACGTCTGAAATTGTCATTCCTTCTGCACCGTTTAAATCTTCAACAACAATGTCGTCAAGATATGAAATCTTTTCTCCGCCCTGGGCATTTGCATAACCGAATCCTATGGCATCTACACTGTTGGAGAAAAAGCCGTAGGTGCTTGTGCCTGTTTTAACATATGTATTGTCGCCTTTTGTTACGATAAGTTTGTATGTTTTGTCGCAGTTATAATAGATTTCAACATCAAACCACTCACCGAGAGTTGCCGCTACAACATTGCCCGATGAGTCCTTGAGCTGACTTCCGGCGATTGCCATGTTGTGTGTTGTGTGAGCTATTGAGAATAACATGTTGTATGATGTGCTTGAAGCATCGCTGAGCATAATTCCGTAGGATGTGCTCGTAGCAAGAGCTGTTTCAAGATTGATTCTTGCTTTGATTCTTATGCCCTTTGTTGTTATGGGGCTTGTGAGCACATATCTGAGCTGAACGGGATATGTTGATGAACCGGTTGTAAGTTTTAAGGCTGTGCCGTTTGCTCCGCTTACTGTGCTGTCGGAAAGTATGCCTGCTTTTGTGCTCTGACCTGCGCCGTATCTGTCCCATGTACCGAGGTTGCCGTTTTCGGGCATAACGGTATATGAAGTGCTTTCAAATTCGTTAAAATCAAAGTAATCCTTTTTGGTATTATCCACCGGAGGTTCTTCCTCGGTTTTTTCGGCAAGCTGAGCAATTGTGATATCATCGATGTATGCAATTCTTTCGGTGTCTGCCTGTTTATAATTATAACCAAAATATAACGATGTCAGATTGGTATATGTGTGAGTGCCGCTTTTTTCGTAAACAGTGCCGTCTTCTCTTACAATGGTTGCGGTGTAGGTTCCGTCAAAATAGAGATTTATAGTAAAATCCAGCCATTCATTCAAAGCAAAATAGGCATTTGCTCCGTTTGCATCTTTTACGTTGCTTCCGGCAATTGACAATTCATAATTAGTGTGTCTTATATTAAATAACACTGTTCCGTTAGCATATACGCTGAAACCTGTTCCGCTTGAAAGTGCGTTTTCAAGTCTGCAGCTTACCTTAATTTGTGCACCGTAGGAGTCGATGGCATTATTAAGTGTATATCTCATCTGTGTTGGGTGAGTGGTGTTGGTTCCGCTTGTCATTTTAATTGCAGTGGTTCCGCCCTTGCCTTCAACGGTTGTGTCGGCAAGAATTCCGGCTTTTGTACCCTGACCGTAGCCGTAAAGTGACCAGCTTCCAAGCTCTCCGTTTGCAGGAGATGCGGAGTAGGTTGTGCTTGTAAAATCATCGAAGCCGAAATAGTCCGATGCAACTGTCACATCCTCGGCAAAGACAGGCATAGCCGAAATTGCCATTGCAAGTGTAAGAATGATAGCTAATAATTTTTTCATAATAATCCCTCTTTCAAATTAATTAAAATTTGTGAATCTATAATAATCAATAAGTTTCTTCTCAATCGAGAATCCACTCATCAAGTGCGATAATTTCGGGTGCATACCCTTCACTTGCATATTTCCACGGTGTAAACGTTACTGCAATCGTTGCATCTTTTGTGTTGTCAAGCTTTATGGCAAGTCTGGAAATTCCCTTATTCTCGTTTTGACCTTCAACCGTGGGAGTTCCATCCATTGGCTTTGCCTCCGACACGGTGAATGTGCCTTCCGAAAGAATTCTTGCAACCATTTTGTTTCCCGATATGTCAAGGATGGCTTTCTTGCCGTCATCGGAAATTGTCACGGAAGCAGGGGTGTGAATGTGCCAATAAAGAGTTGACTCTTCAATCAGGCTCACTTCATCCTGAATGAGAACACTTTTTCGGTTATTGGTCATTTTCATGCCTCTCAATGCCTTGTGTGCTTTGTTGGCATAAGCAGGAGTCATATCCACCCGGGCCATGGCACTTATGTCGTTTGAAGCAAAATTGTCCACATAGGTGTGAGCCTCATAAAGCTGGTCATAAAGCTCCATTCCGGGGCTTATGAGAAGTGTGTTGTGTCCTTGGGCACGGTTTCGGTATTTGTTCCAGCCTCCTGCGAGATTGTAATCTTCAAGACCGAGGTCTGTAATAAAACGGTCGCCAAAAGCATCTATGACAAAAGTACCCACATCGAGATGACCGTGAGGAGCATCGTTGTTTCCGGCATGAATTGCCGCAAAAAACTCGTTATTTTTCTCCCATCCGCTTCGCATTACCGCAACCTCTGCCTTAGAGTATTTTTTGTCGGGTGTGAGATTGACTTTGCCCGTTTTTACATCACCAACACAATATATGAGGTCTCTGTAGGTTCCGTCGAAGCTGTTGTCCACAAGAATGTTTGTGCGAAGGGTTTTTAGACCGTCATCACCAAGCACTCTTGCAAAGTAGTAAAGCTCGGGAGCATTTACGGTTATTACCCCTGAATCGGAATAGTTGAAGCTGCCGTAGGTGCTCGATACATCCGACGGATAATAACCCGTTTCGGCAACGCCCGGAGCTTTCATGAATCCGTAGTCGGTGCCGAGGGCAGTCTCCATTGAAGAGAGCATTTCAACAAAAGTTTCAATCGAAAGTGTCCAATAGCCGGGACCTTCATACCATGCGCCGTCGGGGGCAAGCTGATTGATTGCACCCTCAACAGAGCGAAGAGCATTTTCTAAAACAACGCCGCAAACCTCGGGTTCTTCATCGCCAATGGCAAGAGCCGAGAGAACCGCACCGGAATTACAAACAAAATTCCAGTTGTTGGGCTGATCGGTTGTTGACCATTTGTATGTACGAGCTCTTGAGGGGTCATCGTTATAGTCCATCATAAGCTCAACATATGCTTTTTGAAGAATGTTTTCTCTCATGAGCTTTCGCCGGTCGGGGGTCATGTAATTGTAGAGCCAGTCATACCCTACCCCCATTGCCATCATAAACTGACCCACATCGAGGAAATGATAGGGATTCCAGTCGGGGAAGTTACAAAGAGCTTCTATTTCGGTCCACGCTCTTTCGGCATATTTTTCTTCACCGGTCAAGTTGTACATAAATCCGCACTGGGTTACAATGTCTGCAATCTGATTGGACTGGTCTCTCATTCTGATGCCGCAGGGCTGTCTGCCCCACACAATGGGAGTGAGAGCCATAACACGCTCGGTTTCTGCCTTGCATGCATCAAACCACAGTCCCTTTATCTGACTTGTCTTTACTTCCTCGGCAATTCTTGCAAAATCCTCAGAAGTTGCCATGAGTCTGGGATGGAGATTGTCGGGATTCTTTTGAATGAGTCTTGCAATGATCTCTTCACCGCTCGGACGTTCATAAATAATATTGCCTATAGTCGACATAATCTGTTTTTCATCCTCTCTGAAGTTTAGCTCCTCTTGTGTTCCGAGCATGAGAAGTCCCATGCCGTTCCAGTAGGTTTCGCCATATATTTCGGCAGACTTTTCCGCTGAAATATACATTATTCCGTCCTTCTTTTTAAGAGCTGAATCGGATATATCAAAATCATATTGTTTTTCGTTATAAAAAACCGTTACGCTATCGTTGGTTATCTCCGCCTTAGCACCGATGCCCTCCGCAAAAACCATCAGCGGAATGTACAGTTTGGAATTTTCACTGTAGGCTCTGCATGAGCTAATGTCGGTTTTTCTGCCGTTTAAAACCGCAGAGTCTGCATCGTCATAGAAAATCAGATTTGCCTGACGTTTGCTTGTTACCGGGGAAGACGACTCCCAAATCTTCATGTCATTCGAAAAAATGAAGGATTTGATGCGATATTCGGAGGCATCGGTAACACTTATTTCGTTTGTAAAAACCGTGTCGGTGTCGGGGGCATTTATTTCAGATAGCTTAACGTCACAGAGTTCATTTCCTTCATAAAGTGCCGTTACAAATGAGAGTTTTTCACTTTTTCCCCAAAGGCTTGAAACTGTTGCTTCCGCTTTAACATTGCCCGAAGAAAACTCGCTGATTTCTTCATCGTTTTGAACGTGGCGAATTTTTGAAATTGACACATTTTTTTGGGGGTCAAGATGAGTAATGGTGATGTCATCTGCAAAAACCTCTGCCGAATTGGTGCTTGTAGCCATAAAACCAAAGCTTATAACATCAATGTCGGAAATTTTAATTCCGCTGCCTGATTTGGTGTAGGTGCTTCCGTCAATGCGTGTCAGTTTTGCATTGTAAATTCCGTCGGTATAGTAGCTTATGTCGATATAGAATTTTTCATCAATGCCGACAGCTACTTTGTTACCGGCAGAATCTTTCACATTACTTCTGAAAAATGCCACGTTTCCTGCGGTGTCAAACTCAAAAATTATACTAAAACCCGAGTTTTGTGTGGTTGACAGACCAATGGAAAATCCGCTGTTTTCGGACGGTTGAATAATTTTTAATGCGGCTTTGATTCGTATTCCGGAATTTTCAATGGGAGAATGCAGAGCATAACGCAGTCCCACAGCTCCCGTCGTGCTTCCGGAGACAAGCTTGATTCCCGTTCCCGTGTCTGCATCACGAGAAGCAATAACCCCGGAGGCGGCATCCTTTGACGCATAATAAGAATACCAATAGCCAAGATTGCCGCCCTCGGGCAAAGTCACATAGTCACTTCCCGAATATAAATCAAAAGTGAAAACATCACTTTCTGCACTGCCCCACGCAAAGGCGCTCAGGTGCATCATCATCTGACACAAGCAAAGCAGTGTACATATTATTTTTTTCAAAATCCTATCCCCTCCTCTCTGAAGGTTAATTTTTGAGGTTATCTTTTCTCAAACGCCTTGAATTCCGAAACACTGAGCCAACCTGCGCCGTCACTGCAACCGTAGCCGTGAACCTTGATGTATCTTGCATTAACTCCGCCGATGTCAAATTTTTCCAGTTCATCGGTCGTTCCGGATGAATGTCCGCTGAAAACTTCTGTCCAGTTGATTTTGTCATCGGACACTTCTATTCTTATTTCCGACTGTCTGGTGGAACCGCTGTAGAACGCCATTGCCACGCAGTCCACCTTTTGAGAATAACCAAGGTCATACATTGCCCAGTTTGGTGTAGCGCCCGAAAATCTTGTTGAATAGTCATTGTCTATGGAGTTTTTGGGCGGGTTTTCCTCTTGAGTAACAGAGAAAGCAGTTGCCTTTGTCACTGTTATTTCTTTATACTGAGCATCAAGCGGCGACTTGATTCGTTCGTTGATTGCAACTGTATAAACAGAGGTAAACATTCCGTCATCAACTTCAATGTATGCTACTCCCGGAATCGTGTCGGGATATATGATATTTGTTTTGTAACCCTTATTGGAGATTGCTTCTATCTCACACTTTGCATTTGAAGCGTTTTCAACAGCATAGAGATAGTTTTTTTCCGACGGGGCAAAGCCCGGAACCTCGCTACCGTTAATTGTGAGAGAGTCAAGTTCGGGGAAACGCGGAAGAATTATTTCGCCATCTTCAAGCTTCCACGAATCAATGGGAGAAACCTTTGGGAAAGCACCTGCCGCACGTTCGGAGAATACCAGGGGTCTGAATGCAACTGCAATTGTTGCCTCGGTCAGGTTTTCAAACTTTATTGCCATTCTCGATGCACCGGCATTTTTGTTCTGACCTTCAACCTTTGGAGTACCTTCCATGGGCTGAGCAGGCGAAATTGTGAAGCTTCCGCCTTCCGAGAGAATTTTCACAAGCATTTTGTTGCCGTTTATGTCAAGCACAGCTTCTCTTGCATCATCGGAAAGGGTGATGTCTGCTTCGGTGTGCATGTGCCAATATACCGTTGAGGGTTCTTTTGCTTTGATTTCGTCCTGAACAACAACAGTTGTTTTGCCGTTGGTCATTTTCATTCCGCGAACAGCACTTTCCAATGTGTTTGCATATGCAGGGGTTATGTCGGTCACTGCAATAGCAGACGAGCCGTTGGTTTCAAACCGCGAGAAATATGAATATGACTCATACACCTGATCATGAAGCTCCATGCCCGGGTTAACAAGGAGTACATTGTGGCCCTGAGCACGGTTTCGATATTTGTTCCAGCCGCCTTCAAGATTGTAGTTTTCAAGACCAAGGTCCATTGCGAATCTGTCGCCGAAAGCGTCTATGACAAATGTGCCTGTGTCAAGGTGAGAGTGAGGTGCATTGTTTTTGCCTGTGTGTATAGAGGCAAAAAATTCTTCATCGGCATTCCATGAGCTTCTCATGCTTGCAACATCGGCTGTTTCAAATTTTTTGTCCAGTGTCATTTCCACATTTCCGGGTGCGGGAAGTCCGTCACAGTAGAGCATGTCTCTGTAGGTTCCTTCATAACCGTATTGTTCCATGTGATTTGAACGAAGGGTTTTTAGTCCTTCATCCCCAAGCACCTTTGCAAAATAGAACAGCTCCGGTGCACTGATAACAGCCGCACCTGCATCACTGTAGTTAAACGAACCGTAGGAGCTTGAAACATCGGAGGGGAAATAGCAAGCCTGTGCCACTCCGGGAGCATTTAAGAGTCCGTAATTTGTTCCGGCGGCGGTGTCGAGAGCCGAAAGCATTTCCGCAAAGGTTTCGATAACCAGGGTCCAGTAGCTTGCACCCTCATACCATGCACCGTCGGGAGCAAATTTGTTTATGGCACCCTCTATGTTGTTTATGGCATTGCTCAAAACCTCACCGCAGATTTCGCTTTCTTCATCGCATATGGCAAGAGCCGAAAGAATTGCGCCCGAGTTGCACACAAAGCTCCAGTTGTTTGGCTGTGGAGTTGTGGACCACTGATAGGTTCTCTTTCGGGTGGGGTCGTTGTTATAATCACGCATGAGCTCCACATATGCTTTTTCTTTTATGCTTTCACGCATAAGAGTTCTTTGGTCGGGAGTAAGATAGTTATATAACCAGTCATAGCCCACACCCATCGCCATCATAAACTGTCCTATGTCAAGAAAATGATTTGGGTTCCAGTCGGGGAATGAGCACAGAGCCTCAATTTCTTTCCATGCTCTGTCGGCATAGGCAGTGTCGCCTGTGATGTTATACATAAAAGCGCAGTTTGCAACAATGTCTGCAATCTGACCCGACTGGTCTCTCATGCGGATTCCGTCGGTGGTGCCGTATTTTATGGGTGTTTTTTCCATAAGAAGCTTTGTTGCGGATTCAATGCTGTTAAACCATGCACGTTTTATGTCACTGATTTCAATTTCATGCTTAATTCTTTCAAAATCCTCCGCAGTTGCCATAACACGGGGATGCTTGTTGTCGGGCCAACGTTCAACCACTGTGCTGATTACATCTGCCCCACGGGGTCTTTCATATGCCATGAGACCCGAAACCGCAGACATGACACCGGGATTTTGTCGCCAGTTCATAAGAGTGGAATCGGCACCAATGAGCACAAAGCCTTTTTCTTCATACATGGGCTTTGAGCTGAGTGATGCAACAAAAGATCCAGGAACAAGCAGCTTTCCGTCCACGTTTTCGGCAGGGGTGTTGAATGCGGCTTTTTCGCCGTTTAGGATGTAGCTTGCACTTCCGCTTGTTACAGAAGCGGTGATTTTGCCGAGGGTTATGTCACAGCTTTGTGTTTCGGCGTTATATGAAACCTTGCCGCCAAGCTTTTCAACCGAAAATCTTAGCGGAACAAGAAGCTCATTGCCGCGCACTCTTGCAATGCCTGTGCCGTCATCACCAATCAAAACAGGTGTTCCGTCCAAAAGTGCTTTTTTTGCACCGTCATAAAAACACAAGGTACCGCTGAGCATTTTCTTAACCATGCCGTCATTGAGCTCGGAGTCGGAACCAACTTCAACGTTCCACACCTTTGAATCAATGGTTTCTTCGGTCATGGGTTTTTCGCCTTCATATACTTTTATGTCATCAATAAAGAATTTGGACTTGCATCCTGCCGAAACATTGCCAACCTGAAATCTCACATGAGAAATATCCGAAAGCGGACCTGTGAGCTTTGCATTCATGAGAAAATCACTGCCGCGAAGCTTTGAATCAACATAAACATCATAGCTGTCATTTTCAAGATCGAGGGCAAGGTCAATATTGTAGAACTTGCCTTCAAGAAGAGTTGGAGCATCGGTGATATATTGTTCCGATGCATTCATCAGGTCGCCGCTTCCGTCCACAATGAGAAGTCTTGCAAACTTCGAATTTGTGTCTTGAATTTCAATTATTTTTCTTGAACCCGACATATTGTCAATTCTTATGCGGGCATGAATAATTATTTTGCCTTTGGGAGGCTCCGAAAAAACCTTGTTGACATGAGCATCTATGGGGGCAATTTCGGGGTTAATCTCAACCTTTATGCTTGTGTTTCCGTCCATTTTGACGGTTTCAACAATATTTCCCTTGGGCGAAACGGATATATCCTTGGGGATTGCTCCGTCAACGCAGGATTCAAAATCCTCCGAAAAATACCAGCTTGCCGCCTTGACATTCGGTGTACGAATAATCGGCAACAAACCGCCAATCATACACAAAACCAAAAATACAGCCGTCAGTTTCTTCATATATCAACCACACCTTTCGAATAATATTTTTTGCTAATTATCAAACTCAACACTTACCGACTTTACTCTCGGTGTACCGCAACCGCTTTTTGCGCGGAGAATGAGTCTATACTGAATAAATTTGCCGCAAAGTTTATCTTTGTCCAAAAATTCATCACATTCATATTCTCTGCTCCATTGGCAATGAGAAATCTCATTTTCAATGTCGGAGCATCTCAACTGCATGTGAACGGATGTGCTGATTTCATTTTCAGCTTCCCAAAATACCTTTTTGGCTGTCCTACCGTCCGGGATTTCAAAAATTTCCGAATAATAATATTCATCATCGCTTCTGTCCATTATGTTGCCTATGTCCACGGTTGTCATGCCGTGAACTCCCACGGTGGGAAGTACAGTTTTTCTGTTTTCGTCTATGCCGTCGGGACCGCCCCAATATACAAAGGATTCACAAACATGATTACCCTCTTTTTTGTGACTTCCCACGGCAAGGTCAACATAGCCGTCACCGTTAAAGTCACCGGCAATGCATCCGCAACCCGAGTTATTGAAAATGCGGTCACGTCTGTCCACGGAAAAGCCTTTTTTCAAATCACCGTAATATATGTAGGAATCCAGGTCTCTCACACGAGAGTTGGAATAGGATGTGGCAAAAATATCAAGAACGCCGTCACCGTTGAAATCGGCTATTGCCAATGAATTTGCACACCATGCAGGAAGGCAGGTTTTTCTGTTTTCTGAAAGACCCTCGGGGCCGTTCCAATATATTGTTATGTAGGATTCTCTCATTTCCACCTTGCCCAGGCTGACATGTCCGCCGAGAACAAGGTCGGGATAACCGTTGCCGTTCAGGTCTGCCACATTGGCACAACCGGCACCATCGGTGGCAAGAATCTGCATATTGTCGAGACTAAAACCGTCGGGTCCGCCCCAGAATATGTAGCTGTGCTTGCCGACAATCTGAGGAACAATAAGATCGAGGTAGCCGTCACCGTTTAAATCTGCCGTAAACATCCATCTGAATTCACCGAATTCGCGAATGTTGTCGAGCTCTTCATCGGGATATGCCTGAACATCAAGGTCTTCAACCTTCCAGTGAAACGGAACGAAGCTTTCGGGATTTGGACCAAGAACAATCTTTTTCATTCTTTCGTCACTGTAACCGTCGGGTCCACCTTCATATATCCTCATTTCACGGTTGTGTATGCCGCCAACTGCAATATCAAGATAACCACTGTGTCTGAAATCACCCACTGCAATGCCGTGGGGCAAAATTGCGCCGACATCTTCACGCTTGTTTATGTCGGGGCCGTTTCCGTCGTTGTGATATATATATAGCCCGGTGCAAAGATTGGGGCAGTTTTCGGCACAGCAAACCACAATAACATCGGGATTTCCGTTGTCTGTAAAATCTATCATCTGACCTTCAACGGCAGAAAGCCCGGGAAGCTCTATTTTTCTGTCGGGACTGTAGCCGTCTTTGTCGCCGGTGTATATGAAAATGTTTTCAACTCCCGAAGGACTTCCTCCCTCATGATTCAAAAATACACACTGATAGTTTTCTTGTTTTCCCGTGTCACCGGCAAGAATTCTTGTGGTGCAGCATCCTTTAACCTCCTTTTCGAGCTTTGCCGCATCCGCCTCAATGCTGTATATGCGGTTGTATGTTTCATTGGTATTTCTGCATCCGCTTCCGGCAAAAAACACATAGCTTTTTCCGTCTTTTTCAAGAGGTGAAACGGTAACTGTGTGAGCACTTTGCGTTTCAAATTTCAGTGCTTTGTCAGCTGAATAGTCCTCATGCTCCGGGAAAGCAAGCGAATATTCTGTTTTTTCTCTGTCGGAACACACGGCAATTACAATATCACTGTTACCTTTTGCAAATATTTCGCCCGATGCGGCATGAACCGCACCTTTTATTTTTACACGAAGCTTTTCATCAGGTTTTCTCTCCGCCGTAAAGCTTTCAAAAACTGCGTTTTCTCCGTCATATCTGAAAATGCACTTTTTACCGTAAACATTAACAACTGAAGTTGTCCAGGGAAGATAAGCAAGGGAAACTCTGCCCGGTGTTGATGTGCTCATTTCTTCACCGACATCAACTTTTGCATCAAGCTCTGTGTATCTTTCGGGATTGATTCCGTCGCATGCACCCCAATATATGCGAAGTCTGCCCTCCTTGGTGAGAGTATACAAATCATCAAAACCGTCTCCGTCAAGGTCATCTGCACAAATGCTGATGGCGTTTATTTCAAAATCTTTGAAACACGGGGCTTCTATGCCAAGCTCTGTTTGTTCGAATAATCTAATGCGGCTCTTGCCGGCAAAAGCGAGGTCCTTTTTGCCGATTCCTCTGAAATCGCCTGCCGCAACACTTACCGAACCGGGAGCGGGTAGCTCGGTCATATATTTTTCGGTGTAACCTTCGGGGCTCGAAAAATATATCATTGAAGTCACATCCGAAGTGACACCGTCATGCTGACAGGCAACAATGAGGTCTTGTTTTCCGTCTCCCGTAAGGTCTGCCATGATGCCGTCAAAGGTTCCCCGGTTTCGAAGCTTTGTTTCACATTCACCCGAAGGCATGGCATCATAAACAAATATGGGCGGTCTTTCGCCCATGGACTGACTGTTTGAAAAAATCAGATCGGGATATCCGTTTCCTGTTATATCATATTGATGGATTCTCTGAAGAACTCCTGCAGCTGACACATAGAGGTTTTGTCCGCCGTTTCCAAAGGTGCCTTTTGAAAATTCTTCAAATCCTTTTTTATTCCAAACGAGCTTGCTCATAGATGTTCTCTCCCATAATTACATTGTATATTATAATTTTATCCCCTTTAATTTTTGTTTTCAATGGTAAGTGTTGACATGTTTGAGTTTGCGTGTCTGTTTTGAGTAAAAACATGTCTTAAAAGACAAATATTTTTCGCCAAAAATGTTGACAAGAGCATAATCTTTGGTGTAATATCATATTAAGATTTAGCATAGGAGGGATTAAGCATGGAAGAAAAAGTGAACGTTCAACCAGATACGGCAAATTTATCAAGATATAATCCTTTTGAATATATCTTCAATCTGGAAGATTTGAAATTTTCGTTTGTTGCACCCCATGTTTTGGGTACACCCGTATACAACAGCCTAGACCTTGACGGTGATGAGCATTTTATGTCTCAGGTTCATTCACATCATTTTTTCGAAATGTTCTATTGCGAATCGGGAGATCTTGAGGTTTATATTGAAGATAAATTTGTTACCGTACCGCCAAACCACATTCTGTGCGTATATCCCAAGGTCCACCACACCGCCCGATGCCTCAAGGAATCAAAGTGTTGCACTGTAAGATTCACTCTCGAAAGCAACGGAATAAAATCGGATTTTCCGATTTTTTCTTCACTCAAAAAAAGGCTTTTAAATCCATACACGTTTTTTAAGGCAACAAGCGAAATTGAATATATCATAAGTCAGCTTGATGTCATTGCAGATAACAGCACCGTCACAAACAAACAACTGATGATGAACTGCGTGTATAGCTTTATTACACTGCTTGTTCACAATTTGAAAAACAGTGTGCCTTCGGAAGTTGCCGAGGCAAATGTTGCTAATCCGGGAACTCCCAGCCGTGAATATCAGATGACACTTCTCATAAACACCAATTACACTCAAAACATCACACTGAAATATATTGCAGATGCACTGTTTCTTTCGGAAAGGCAGACATCAAGACTCATATATGAGCACTACGGAATGACTTTTAACAGCGTTATAAAAAAATACCGCATGGAAAAGGCGGCTCAACTTTTAAAAATAACAGATATGTCCATAACCGAAATTGCACACACCGTGGGCTACAGTTCACTGAACGGGTTTTACAACACATTTAAAGAGCATTTCGGATGCTTGCCGTTGTATTTTAAGAAAAATGCAAACAAACACCACTCTGAGCCTGCACCCACATCGCGGGCGTAGTTTGCTGTACATCATATCTCGCGAACGGATTTTTACGAAATTTCCCATACAGCAAAAAATAGGTTGCAAGAAATTCACAAGAATTTCTTACAACCTCTTTTATAGTTATTCTTCATTATATATAGGGAATTCCACAACGTCCAAAGGCTTTCTCATTGTCCAGTTGCCATGGGTGAAATCGGGAATTGCCTGAGGTGCACCACCGTTTTGAATGGACTGCTCGGTTAGAGGAGTGATTACCATCCATGCGGCAATGTCATAAACATCGATGGGGATTTCTTTGCCGTCGAGAATGCAGTCAACCGCACATTTGAGCACAAGCACATCCATGCCTCCGTGACCGCCCTCTTTGTCTGCGTTGGTAAGCTCTTTCCATGCATCGCAAAGATATTTCTCTTCATAAGCTTCGGCATTGTTAATCTCTTTGAGATAATGTTCAATGGTGTGGAAGTTTTCCTCCATGCCGTCAAAGTAAACCAGGTTTGCATCCTGTTCATAAAGTCCCTTTGTTCCCTGAACGGTGAAGTTTCTTCTGTAGTGACGGGGAAGTGTGGTATCAAGCTTTATGGTGATGGTTTCACCGCCGGCACAGGTAATGATTGTGGTTATAACATCGCCCTGATTGAACTTTTGGCCCTTAAGTTTAGGATTAACCTTGTCATTATTTTTGATGTAATGCTCAAGACCTGCGGCCTTTGATGCAACTGAAACAAGAGATACAAAACGGTTTCCGCGGTTAATGTTTAAAAGCTTTGCAATGGGGCCAAGCTCGTGGGTAGGATAGTTTTCGCAATTACGGTTGATGTAGTTGCGAAGACGATAGTGTCTGTTTTCCTCACCAAATGTAATTTCTTCTCTAAGGTCATGGGCATAGGCACCTTCACAGTGAACAATTTCGCCAAAGAGTCCGTTTCGTGCCATGCCTGTTGCAAGAAGCTCTGCCTTGTCGAAACAGCAGTTTTCGAGCATAATTATGGGAGTTTTGGTTTTTTCGTAGGCTTCAACAAGTCTGAAACAGTCGTCAACGCTGTAGGCACCGCCGACTTCGAGCATAACGGGAATGCCAAGCTCCATAAATTTGATGGCAAAGGGAATGTGGGTTTCCCATGCAGAAGCTATGTATACCGCATCAATATCGTGCTTTGCGGCTTCATCAATGTCGGTGTAGGGTGTGGGACGAAAACCAAAATGCTTTTCACATTTGTCGGCAAGAGCAATTGCTCTGTCTTCATATAAATCGCAGGTTGCAACAATGCGCACACGGGGAGTTTCACCAAGATATACGCACATACCGTCGCCTCTCTGACCGCCGCCGACAATCAGACATCTGAGTTCTTTCATATTTATCAACTCCATAAAATTCATTAATTTGATTGCCGACATTATATCATATCCAATTTTAATTGTATATAGTTTTTTGTGTATTGAATCTTTGAATTTGTATACTCCAAGTATATTTCATATCCAAAACTTGGATATATCCAAAACTTCGGAATAAATAGAAACTATAAAGAAAAACAAAGACTGCATATAGCATATATGGGTTCTTTGTTTTTCTTTAATTTATTTAGTTTTTATTTTAAAAAACTGTGAATTGTTTGGCAGGTAGCCCGCCTAAAATCAGTCAACAATAAACATTGACACAGATTCGCGGTATCTTACTTCAACAATTACTCTCGAACAGTTTTCTTCACCTGCAACAACATAGGGCATAAACTCGTTGGCAGTTGTGATAATTACGGTTTTTGTGCGCTCATCATATTTGAAAATCTGGAAAAGATCTGTTCTGAATATCATTGCATCATCGGTTGTCATGTTCGACATATCTTCATTATTATAGAACATATCCGCAACAGTTCCCCAAAGCTTGTAGACCTTGCAATATCTGATGTCGGTTATGCCGCCCTCTTCACCAAAAGAAAACGTGTTATTGGCAAGGGTGTCTGCGCCTTTTTTCCATAGAATGCGAACCGCCTTTGCAATTTTTGTTGTGGAGTTATAGTCAAGGTGGATAATGTCTCCGCTTTCAACACCAAGGTCAGTGAAATAAGTGGGAGTTTTTCCGTATACTGTTACACCGGTGGGATTGGTGTAGTTATAAATCACGACAGCTTCGATTTCTTCATCGTCGTGAATGGTCTTTGATATTTCCCCTACCATGGAAGCCCTTGTGCCTGCTTCGGGAGTATCACTTGAGCCGTCGGAAACATCATATTCTATGGTTACAAACTGCGAAACCTTGCTTGTGGGGTCAAGGGTGTAGGCTTTTATCTTGCATTCAGCGTAAATTGTTCCGCTCTGAACCGATGCAAACTTGGAATTTTTGTAGAATTCGGGCTCGTCATAGAGCTCACCTGTTTCGGACTGCTTGGGAATTCTGAAAAGAGTGGTTGTTGAGGGTTCAACGGTGATGTCATAGCCTAAAATCTTTGAATAACGTCTGTATTTTCCCGTCACCTTGTCGGAATTTTCAACCGTTTTTGTGAGGTATACACTCGATTCACCATCTACATCCATTGGAATTTCGCTTGCAAAATCAACGGAGTTTATGACGGTTTTGTCTTCATTGAGCTTGAAGACCACAAACTTCTGAACTTCGTTTTGAGTTCCCGCAAATTTCTCAAATGCATTGTCAACTTCATCCATAGTTTTGTATTTTTTGCCGTTAATCAAAACATTTTCACTCACGGGATACACTATGATTCCGTCGGATGCGGTGTAGAGCTTCATAGAAAGGCTTTGGGAGAGTCCTTTTTTCATATTAGCCAGTGCAAGCATAACACCGGGGGTGCCGTCTGTTGTTACGCTTGAGGTCACATCGCAGATTTCGCCATAGATGTTAAGAAGCACGGTCACATTTTCGCCGGGGATAATTTTGTTCTTAAAGAAATCATATCTCGATTTTGAGAAAGAATACTTCTTTTCGGCTATTTCAACTCCTTTGTCGCCTACTCCCGAAATAACATCCGAAAATGAATAGTTGTTCCACACCGCTTTCCATATTGACATGTCGTTTTTGTACCATACCGTGAGCACATCACCGATGGTAAGATTTTCAAAATCATAGGGTATGCCGCTTGGTTCAAGAAGCTTTACGTCTTCGTCAATAACAAGCTTTGTGCCGGGAACATCCGACGAATATACAGTGTAGTCAGACGGTGTAAGTGCGCTGATTTTTACATCAACGGTTCTGTCTATGAGAACAACATCGGCACCGTCACCATATACATCGTTATCAATAATCGTTATACTTCCCGACTCCGGAATAATGCTTTCGTCAAAGTCAAAGGGTTCGCCGTTCTGATATACATCGGCACTGAGAGAAATTTTTATACTCTTTGTTTTTCCTGATTCTTCATAATATGAGAGCGTTCCATCATCAAAGGATACACAATCTTCACTTTTTAAAATACTAACCTTTGATTTGTCATCAATATGAAGTGAAACAACCTCCGCATTTGATGAATCATAATTTTTTACATATGCTGTTACATAGCGACCGAAATATTCGTCACCGTCATAGCGGAGATTGGTGCATAGCTTATCACCAATTCTGATGTAACCATCATCCGCCCCCTCCTGTGATGAAATAGAATATGAGGGAGACCGAGTTACCTGACCGTAGAGCTCTACGATATTAAACTTTTCATACAAAAGGTTTGTGTCGCCTTTTTTGATGTTTACATCGGTAGTTGAGTAAGAAACTTCGGCTGTGTCTGCTTTAAGAAAATTATAAAGCAGAATGTATGCTGTTTCATATGTAACATAGTCATCAAAGTTCACATTCAGACCCTCGTCAATATCCAAGGTCATTGCTGTTTTGATGTACACTGTGTCAGCATATTCGACACCCGGCTGATAACCGAGAAGTTTCACCAGCATAACAACTGCATCTCTCACCTTTATGGGGTTTTCGGGCAAGAAATAATAGTTGGTATCCGAATGGATTCCTGCACCGGCAAGGTTGAGTCTGCTGACGTTTTCATAGTGCGAAAACTTTGTGGCAAGATTTATCCACGCATCACGGGTTATGATGCCGTCCTTTTTTGTGTCAACCTTCTGACAGCCAAGACCTGTCAGAAGCTCGTGTGCTTCAAGAAAATATTCATAATCGTTTGCAGAGGGGGTTTCACCCTCTGCAAATGCGGGCAATGCAGGAAAAATCAGCAATACCGATAATAATATTGAAATTATTTTTTTCATTCTGTCTCCTCCTTACTCACCGTAAATCTCAATTTCGGAAACGGAATTCCAGTGGTTTGCACTGTTGTCTTGACCCACGAAACGTACATAACGCACGCCTGTAGCCTCAAGCGCGTAGGGTTCAAAATCTGTGGTTGTGCCCGATGAACGACCAAACACAATGTTTTTGTCCCATTTTTTGCCGTCTACCGAGGTGTGTACTTCAAAATATGCATTTCGGGTGTCGCCGGAGTGGATGGCAATGTTTATTGCTTTAAGGTTATACTCGGAGCCAAGGTCGAAGTCAAGATAGGTGTCACCTTTCTCACTGCTTGCAGACCATCTGGTTGTAAGCAGACCGTCGATAACATTTTCGGGAACGTTTCCGTCATGCTGAGGAGCAGTAACCTTTTTAACGGTAATCTTGTTATATTTGGTGACATCAACAGCTTCGCCTTTGCCCACAACTCTTACTCTGTAGTAGCTTACAACCTCGCCTTCTTCGTCACCCACTGCAATGTCAACTGCACCGGGCAGCTTTTCGGGATAAATCACTTCATAGGAATAGCCTTCCATGGCTTCGGCAGTAATCTGAGGTTGTTTTTCGAGATTGCCGGCATCAACCTCATAGAAATAATTTTCGGGGTCAAAGCCTTCAATGGGAGTTCCGTTGAAACTGATTGAGTTAAGCTTTGGAACATCTGCACCCTTTTCGGTTGCGGTCCATGAATCCAGATCTATCCATTGGGAAATAGATTCGGGCATCTGAAGATCGGAAACATAGGGAGTGAATTCTACCATAAGCTTGAGTTCTTCCACACCTTTTGCTTTAATTGCAAGCTTGCGGAATTCTTTCCAATCTCTTTGTGTGTCAACAACAGGAGATGTGGGGAGCTTTTCGGCAGGCATTTCATAGAGTTCATAAGGAACATTTGCATATATCTTAACCGCAACCTTTTTGTCTCCGTGAGAGAGAATTGCAGTTGACCGGTCAACAATTTCAAGCTGTGCAGGAGTGTTGAATGACCAGAAGATTTCGGAGGGTTTTTTCATAACCGCTTCGTCCTGAACAACAATCTGAGATCTGTTGTTGTGAATCTTAAGTCCACGCTTGTAGCTCTTAACCTCTCTATGATAAACAGGCTGAAGATCGGCAATGGCAAATGCCGCACCATTGCTTGACTGATGGTCAATGATTGTAGCAGTTGTTGTAACGTCCTGCCCAACATCAAGGCTTGGGTTGATTACCAGACAGTTTCCGGCTTCGGTGCGTCGTTCATAGTAGTTCCAGCGTTTACCCGTCTGATGGTTATCGAAGTAACCTTCAAGGTCGTAGTCACCGTAGCCCATAGCCATTGCATAGCGTTCGCCAAAGGCTTCTATGTGGAAAAGACCCGACACAGCATCGGAATGACCTGTTGCGTTACCGCTTCCGGCGTACATACCTATGAAGGTGTTATATTTATCATCGGGATGATTTCTCATTACAAAAATGTGTTGATCGGGAACACGGAATATGTGATCAAGAGGAACAGGATAGTCGCCAAGATGATCGTGATCGCCTTTTTCATACCAAAGAAGTGGCCATATACTGCTGTTCTGGTCAAGGTCAATGATCCTCTTCATCATTGCATCGTTTTTGGATTCTTTTGCAAGAATGTAGAGTGAGTCGGTGTTAAAAGGTGATTTTGTGGGTACGCAGTCACCAAATACCATTGGACCAAACATATAGAGTCCCCACCATGCTGTGTTTTTAAATCCGGGGCTCTTTTCATAACCGTAAAGCGTTTCAAGGGATGATTTGAGAGCACTCACCGCAAACACATAACGGCCTGTACAGTATCCGTAATATGTTGAACTTTCTTCAAATCCTCCGTCTTTAACAAGTTCAAGATAGCATTCAAGATTGTGCAGTGCATTTGAAATGATATATGCGCTGTATTCCGGCATTTCCGGTGCAATTGCAAGAGCTGCAATTACGTTGTGGGAGTTGTTGAATACAGCATGGTTAAAGGAGTTGTATCCACACTGAATGTTTATGTTGTTATACTCTGCACGGATTGATTTGAGTGCTGTGGGAGTTTCATAATATTTTCGTGACATTTCAAGTCCGTGAGTTTTGATTGCATCAACAGCCCATGCTTTCTGCTCTTCGGTGAGATAATCATAAAGCCAGTCATAGCAAATGGCAATAGACATCATTGTCATTGTGGTGTTGAGCTGTGAACTTGTATACCAAACTTCAATATTTTTGAAGTTCTCAAACTCTGCAAGACAACGGTTGAGATATTCTTCTCCACCCTCAATATAGTAAACCGTCATGCACGAAACAATGAGTGGCTGAACATTGGAAAATGACTGAGAAACTGCTGTTTTTACAGCAGGTTTTGTTTTCAGATATTCGTCTGCTGTTTCCTTTGTCTGAGCATATTCCTTTGCAATGAATTCGTCATCCCCTGCCACCAGAGAAGCCTTGATGCTATCCAGGGTTTCACGGGTTGCGTGAATGTAGGGGTGAGATTTTTTCATCAGAACATTTTCGATGTCTGCCTGAATCTGTTCTGTTGTCGGAGAATTAAATACAAAATCGCCCGTGTTTTCATTCTCGGAGCCGTGAGCGGCTTCGGTTTTCCACAAGGTGGAGCCATTTGCTTTGATAAAATCCAGTGTTCGATAAATGATGCAAGCGGTTTCCGCTCTTGTGGCATAGCTTTTGGGATTAAAGTGACCGTCTGTCATGCCTGTTACAATGCCGATTTCGTTAAGATATCCCACTGCTTCTTTTGCATAGTCATCAATTGCAGAAGCATCGGTAAATGTCATTTCCTTTTCGGGCTTTGCACTAAAGCCTGCAAGCTCAAGAGTTCTTGCAGTCATAACACAGATATCCTGACGGGTTATGGGTGTGCCTGCGCCAAATTTTGTGTCTGAAACACCGTTTACAATTTTGTTTTCAAAAGCTGCCGAAACATATGGATAGCACCATGAGTCTTTGCTCACATCTTCAAAGCTTGATGTTGCAGTGGCTTTGTCAACTTCAACAGCTTCCACAATGAGTTTTACAAACTCTTCACGCAAAACATTTTCGTTGGGAGCGTAGGCTCTCTCCCCTCTTCCGTTTATAACGCCCATGCGGTAGAGAAATTCTATTTCTTTTTCCGCCCAGGGAACAGCTGAAAGGTCGAGGAAATAATTTTCCTCTGTCTGAACAAGCTCTGAGGATGAACTTGAGGGATTTTGCGGTTGAACAGGTTCACTCGGCAAAATTGGTGCTTCACCGCCCATGTATATGGAGCCTGAGCCCGAACCGCCAAAACTTACGGAAGATCCGCCACCGCCGGAACCTGGGTCTTTGTGGTCATCCTCGGCATCCTTGAGTGCTTTGTTAAATGCTTCCTCAAAGTCTTCTACGTCTTCAAATTCCTTGCCCACAAGAGCTTTGTTAACTTTTTTGGAGTTCTTGCGATATTTTGAAAGAGAGTCATCTATGCCGAGATACTCCGCATTTTCTTCATTATCAAGAATTCCGGTTAATTCGGAGTGATTTGATGCATCGGCAATCTGTGCAAGAAGATCGGCAACCAAATAATGCTCATATGCCGACTCTTTAAGGAATTCATAAAAATCGGAAATATTTTCTTCACCGTAGCTTCCAAAGTCACCATATTCTTTTATGTCCGATGCAATTTTGTCGGTAACATGGTCGATGCTGTAGTTTATTTCATCAAAATCAAAAATATCAACAGCTTTTGTGATTACAGATGATATGCGTGTTTTGTTTTCAGAATTGATGTCTTCCCATACGGAAAGATAGTCTTCATAGGAAACGTAATCGTCAACGGCAATTTGCATTTTTTCGCCAAACGAGCCTCTTGACATAACATAAGCAATGTAGTCTCCGCTTTCGTGAAGAGAAACATTGAAAGAATATTCTCCGTCCATGCCGCCGGTCATCTGACCAAGCCAGCAAATTTCGCCCTCAAAGTTTTCAACAATGGCTGTGATTTGAGCTTCACTGCTATTGGAAAAACTGCCCTCTAAAGTGTGTATTCCAAAAAACTTTCCTTCCAATGCACCCGATGCGTCCGAGCCTCCGATTGCCGGCTCACAAAGTGCAAGCATGCTGTCGGTGGAATCCCAAAGGAATGCTTTTGCAAAGTAGTCTTTATAGCCGTTTTCATCGGCAGTAACCGCAAGAGATGTTTCAAGTGTTGCAGTTTCGTATGCATCAATTGAATCCACACCGGCTTTTGAAAACCTTACCGGATTGTCACCGCTGAAGATTGCGAGAATAAGCTCGGGGCTCTTTGCCTGTGACGCTGTGGTATTTTCAAGATTTACGCAAGCACTGATTACGCTGCCTTCGTCAATATCATCGCCACCGGTGACAGTTATTTCACCCACACTCAGGCGTGAACCTGTTACAAATTTGATTTTTTTGGTGTGCATAAGATTACCTTCAAGAGAAGTTGCACCAAATGCACTAAGTTCATAGGTTGTAAGTTCATCAAGTCCACCCGGAGGAGTAATTGTGACGGTTTTGGTTGATTCATCATAAACCACATCATCAGAAGAAAGGATTACTTTTGACGAATCGCCAAGCTTTGTGAGTGAGAAATTCTCATATGTTACATTGTCCATAGGAACAGAGAATGTCATTTTGAGCTGTGAGTCAACAGAAACGTCTGTAGCACCGTGAGCAGGGTCGGCACTTTTTACACCGGTGAAACTATCATCATCAAACACAATGACCGCTTTTGGTCTGTTGCTTAAATTAGATGAAAAGTTTGTATAGAAGTTGGTTGTTGCTGTAACGGTCGAACGAATTGCAAAACGAACAACCTTGTCATTATCGGGAAGTTCAGAAAGCTTGCCGTTAACAAACTCCGTTATGTCAAAATCATAATATTCTGCGTTTCGGATTCCTATGGGGTGTGCAGAAATAACCTTCCCCGAATTCACGGAATCGATGATTTCGTTATATGTAACGGTTTCGGTGTCATAGTCTTCGTTTATTTCAATAACATTGAACACCTGACCGCTTTTTCCTATGGAAAATTTGAGTTTATATATAAAGGATGCAAAGGGTACGCTTGTATCTATTGTTGAAAGGTCAATTTCAACATAGTAAACATGGTGATTTTTGCCGCCTCCCATAATCGGCGTTTTGCCCGTTGCTGTTGAACGGGTTGCATCGGGAGCGGTTGTGAGCAAAAGTGACGCTTCAAGAATGTCGGGCTCGGCACCCGAAAGACCTTCGTTATGGGTGTAGGTGTTTTCGGTGTGTACACCTACAGTGAAAAACGAAAAGCTTGTTTCATCAATGAGATTGTTGCCGTAAATATCTTTTATATCGGTTGACAAAACAAGGTCATAATTACAATATCCGCTAAAAGGAGTGGAAATTATGAGTTCATCATCCTCAACCGCAATATCTTCATCGTAAACTTCAATCTCGTCACCATCTTTAAAAAGACTTACCGAAGAAGCAGAAACCGTTGAGGCATCTATGTTGTTTGAAAACTTAACCGAAACCGAGGAATCAAACTCCACATCACCGCTCGGCCCCGACACTGCTTCCATTTCAGGGATTGGCTCAGTTGTTATTTCAAGAACGGGATGCATGTCTGTTTCTTCGGCATCCTTTGAAACAACTTGAAATACGTGAGCTGTGGGGTATACTATGTAAGCAAAGGAAACAGTGGAATCTTCCATGAGATTATACTGTTTGATAAGTTCTGTCACGTCAAATTCTTTGAGCTCAAAACCGTCATCGGTTGAACACATATTAAAAGGCTGACTCACAAAATCCGGCTGAATGCGGTCGGGGTCATTTGAAGCGATAAGGTCGATGTTTGGTACACCATCCTTCAACGGATCGATGGGAGTTTTACCGTAGATAAGCGTATTTTCTGCCCAGTTGTTGTCAACCTTGAAGAAATTGAGCTTCATATTGTTAACGGCTGTTGAAGTAAAACTCTTACCATAGAGCTTTAGCTTGGCAGACTTTATTTTAACGTCTGCACAGTCTGCAAGGTCATATTTCATATACACCAATGCAGAGTTATATATCTTGGTGCTGAGGTCACCGTTGCTCGATGCACCAATGGAGAAGAGTCGGTCGTGGATGTTGCTTTCCTCTTCTTCTATTTCAACACCCTGAATAACATTACGGTATGATGTTGAATAGCCTGACCATGTGTCATCGGTGGGCTTGAACGTTAAAACCTCCGATTCTGCCTTAGCAACGGTTTCAAAAATTCCCGTCGGTGCATAGGACAGAAGCATCATTAACGCAAGAACAATTGCCGTTAATCTTTTCATTATAAAATTCTCCCTTCTTATATACAAACAAACTCAAATTTTATAACATGATTTTATCATACAATCAATTCATTATCTACGCCAAATTACGCACAAAAATATTGAATTAATGACAAACGGGTTAATTGATGCCGCATCTTTAAAGCAAGCCTGAGCATATGTTATTTGCATTTCCCTGGTTCATACAACGCAAATCCGTTTCTCTGAATGTAAGTGCGGTTATTTTTCACATCGACGTTGTGACCGAAAATGATGTTATCCGAATCTATGCATATTTCATCATAGCCAAAGTTTATAACTGCATCTATCCTGCCTTTTTTTGAAATTCTCGAAAAACGAAGAACATCCGCATCGGATTTTTCAAAACTGATATCTCCTTTTAAAAGCGGTTCGTACTCAGTCTTAACTTTTCCAAGCTCTTTAAAAAAGTCACATATTGCAATGTTTGCATTATCCCAGTCCATATATGCGCGGCAAAAGGGATCACCAAAGCCCTCCATGCCGATTTCATCACCATAATATATGCATGCATTTCCCGGAAGAACAAATTGCAAAAACGCCGCAACATAAAATCTTTGCAGAGCCTTGCAACGTGCATCCTTTTCAAGACGAAATTTTGCCATGTCACATTTATCAAAGCCTTCTCCCTCGCCCGAAAGTGCAGTTATAATTCGTGCAGTGTCGTGAGTTGAGAGACTGTTCATGAGACTGTGGAGAGCACAGGGCGGATAGTTTTCGGCAATTGTCATAATTTCCTTTTCAAAATCACTGCAAGTCATTTTGCCGGTGCAAAGTGCAATTATGGCATTTTTAAAAACATAGTTCATAACCGAATCAAGCTCTGCATGAGAAAAATATTTTCGTCTCACTCCATAGCTGATTTTGTTTGATGCATCCTCCCACACTTCGCCTACAACATAGCTTTCGGGTTTTATTTCTTTAACACGGTTTCGCAAAAGCTTTATAAACTCATCGGGAAGCTCATCTGCCACGTCAAGTCTGTAGCCGTCGGCACCAAGATTCAGCCAGTGAGCAATGACACTGTCGGCGTCACGAATGATAAAATCCAGATAGTTTTCGTCAAGTTCATTTACACAAGGCAGGGTTTCAATTCCCCACCAAGAGCCATATTCATCATCGGTACTTCCAAAGCTGTACCAACTCCGATAAGGCGAATTCGGATTTTCGTAAGCACCGTTTGAGAATATTTTGTTTTTGTCAAAATACACACTGTTTGAACCCGTGTGCGAAAAAACACCGTCCAGAATAATTTTTATATCCCTTTTGTGTGCCTCATTGCACAGTTTCACAAAATCGGATTCATCACCAAGAAGCGGGTCTATCCTTTTGTAGTCACAAGTGTCATATCGATGATTTGAATATGCCATGAAAATGGGATTAAGATAAATAATTGACACACCAAGGGATTTGATATAGTCAAGCTTTGAGGTTATGCCGGCTAAATTACCCCCAAAAAAGTCACAGTTTTTAACCTCGCCGCTGTCATCGGGCAAAAAGTGCGGTATATCGGATGTGTTTTCATGAATCCAATAGGGTTCAAGCTTATCTCCTTTGCACTGAATGGTCTCTCTGAAAAACCTGTCGGGAAAAATCTGATACATGACCTTTCCGCAAAAGTTATCGCCCACTTCAAAAGCTTCATCATAGCAGGTGAGCTGCCAAAGCTCGCCTTCGCCAATGTTTGTGTCAGCATAGCCATAGCGAAAAAGCTCAAA
Source organism: Clostridia bacterium (assembly GCA_017397885.1). Taxonomy (GTDB): domain Bacteria; phylum Bacillota; class Clostridia; order UMGS1810; family UMGS1810; genus RGIG1828. Next base: position 65,797 of record JAFQHQ010000199.1, read on the forward strand.
ATCACTTTCATCGGTACGTATGAAAAAGTGATAAAAATACAGCCCCGGTTCATCGAGAGAAAACTCTGCACCAAAAGAGTCGTAACCATCGCAGGAAATATCCTTTGCCATGGCTATGCGGAGTTCTTTTTTTGTGTGGTCGTTTTCAAAACACAAAAATACCTCTTTGGTGTTGCAATTTTGCGGAATTTTTATGCTCATAGTGCATTTTTCATTTGTCTTTAGAGCGCCGAAAGGATTTTTATATTCAATTTTTTTGCTGTCATATAAAATACGCATATTGTCACCTGAATTATTAATTTTCTTCTATACAGTATATCACAGCTTGCTTTGTTTGTCACTATAATTATATAAACAAATTGGCAGACTCATTTTTTATGAGCCTGCCAATTTTTGCTGTTTTGATTTTTATAATTATTTACAATGCCAAATATTTTTAGCATATTCCATAATAGCACGGTCAGAGGAGAACACGCCTGCTTTTGCAATGTTAGTAAGAGACATATCACCGAATTTATATTTGTCGGTGTATGTTTCGGACACTCTCTGCTGAGCTTTAACGTAGGAGTCAAAGTCTGCAAGTGCCATGTAGGCATCGGCTGTGCCGTAGGCATTTGTGAGAAGTGATTTTGCCACATCGTCAAAGCGTGCACCGAGAACATTGGATGTGAGCATATCCAGAACTTTTTGAAGCTCGGGGTTGTTTCGTGTGTAGTCAAGAGGTGAATATCCTCTTCTCCATAGCTCGTCAACCTCGTGAGCTTTCATACCAAAGAGGAAGATGTTGTCTTCGCCCACGTTTTCAAAAATCTCAACATTTGCACCGTCAAGTGTGCCGAGGGTAACCGCACCGTTTATCATAAGCTTCATGTTACCTGTTCCCGAAGCTTCTTTTCCGGCAATGGAAATCTGTTCGGAAATGTCGGCAGCAGGAATAATCTTTTCGGCAAGGGATACACGGTAATCTTCGATAAACACCACTTTGATTTTCTCTCTTGCTATTGGGTCATTGTTAATGGTGTTTGAAACCGCAACAATGAGACGGATAATCTGTTTTGCCATGAAATAGCCTGCTGATGCCTTTGCCGCAAAAATGAATGTTCGGGGCGGAATGTCGAGGTTGGGATTTTCTTTGATTTTGTTGTACATATAAAGAATCTGAAGTACATTTAATAGCTGTCTTTTGTATTCGTGAAGTCTTTTAATCTGAATGTCAAAGATTGAATCCGGATCAACATTAATGCCGTTTGCCGAAGAGATGTATTCTGCAAGGCGGATTTTGTTGTTTTTCTTAATTTCAAAGAGACGGTCAATAACTTCCTTGTTACCCTTAAACTGCATCAAATCTTCGAGAGCCTTTGAGTCTTTGCGGTATTTTGTGCCGATAAGTTCATCAAGATATGAACTAAGCTCGGGATTTGCCTGCATGAGCCAGCGACGGTAGGCAATACCGTTTGTTACATTGGTGAATTTTGAATTGTCAATGTTATAATAGTCTCTGAAAATGCTCTCGGTGAGGATGTTTGAGTGAAGCTTTGAAACACCGTTTATGGTGTGACAGCATGCAAGACAAAGGTTTGCCATGCGCACTTCACCGTTTGCAATGACTGCCATATAGTCAATTTTTGCATAATCACCGGGATAAATTTCGTGAAGCTTTTGAAGGAGTCTTCTGTTTATTTCGGCAACAATCTGATAGATTCTGGGAAGCTGATCACGGAACATCCCTTCACTCCAGCGTTCAAGAGCTTCGCTCATGACGGTGTGATTTGTGTAGGAAAGAGTTTTTTGTGTGATTTCCCACGCATCGTCCCAGCCGTAGCCATAGTCATCCATGAGGATTCTCATAAGCTCGGGCACGCAAAGTGCAGGGTGGGTGTCGTTAATGTGAACAGACACTTTGTCCGCAAGGTTATCGAGTGTGGAATATTTTTTGAAATGCTTTGACACAATTGTCTGCAGTGATGCACTTACAAAGAAATATTGCTGTTTGATACGGAGAATTTTTCCGTCCATATGGTCATCGGCAGGATAGAGAATTTTTGAGATAACCTCTGCCTTTGTGTTTTCTTCCAGAGCTTTTGCATAATCGCCTCTTGAAAAAGCTGTCATATCGAGGCTCTTCGGAGATTTTGCACTCCAGAGAACAAGTTTATTAACGGCTTTGGAATCATAGCCGGAGATGTACATATCATAAGGCACAGCAATTATGGAGCTATAGTCCACGTGATTTACCTTGTAACCGTTTTCGTCAAAACTTTCTTCTACTCTTCCGCCAAATTTAACCTCAACGGATTCATCGGTACGTGCAGAAAGCCACACATCACCAAGGTTAAGCCAGTCATCGGGGAATTCCATCTGCCAGCCGTCTATGATTTTTTGTTTGAATATGCCAAACTCATAGCGAATTGAATAGCCTGTGGCAGGTATTCCGAGAGACGAAAGCGAATCCATGTAGCAGGAGGCAAGTCTGCCAAGACCACCGTTACCAAGACCCGCATCGGGCTCCATTTCGTAGAGTTCTTCAATGTTTATATCAGCTTTTTTGAGAGCGGCAGTAAACTGCTTTTCAAGCTTGAGATTGCATATGTTGTTGCGAAGTGATGTTCCAACAAGAAATTCCATGGACATGTAATAAACCTGCTTGGATTCCTTGTCTTTAACAGTCTTTGTGAATTCAACATTCTTTTCAATTAAAATATCCTTTATTACAAGACACAGACTTTTGTATGCCTGCTGTTTTGTGGCATCGGCAATGGAACAGCCAAACTGTTTTTTGCACGCATCATCCACGAGAGTAAATGCACTTTTCTGATCTATTTTCATTTTTAAATCCTTTCCAAATTTTTATATATGTTAGTATTATATCACACAAAAGCTATAATATCAACAAAAAAATCTCAATTAAATAAATTTAATTATTCCAACTGGACATTACCCATTGTATATGGTATAATATATGTAGCCATAACAACCAACATTAAGGACAACATCAGCTACAGTCGTTAAGGCTAAAATATGAATGGAGATAATGATTGTGTTTAAAAATTCAAACCAAAGAAGAAGTCTGGATGTAACATCGGGTCCAATGCTTGGAAAAATATTCAGCTTTGCAATTCCCATAATTCTCTCCGGTATACTTCAGCAAACCTTTAACACTGCAGACACCATTGTAGTTGGGCGCGGAGCAAGCTCCGAAGCGCTTGGCGGAGTGAGCGCCTGTTCATCACTTATCAATCTGATAATTTGCATTTTCGGTGGTTTGTCCATTGGTGCCACTGTTTCCATATCTCAGGCAATTGGGGCGAAGGACGAGCAAAAAGCAGGAAGGTTAGCTCACACAGCAATTGCAACTGCCCTTCTTGGCGGTGTGTTTCTCGGCATTTTGGGAATAGCTTTATCAAAACCCTTGTTAAAGCTTATGGGTACACCGAAAGAAAACATTGATTATGCCGTAAAATATATGCGCATATATTTTGCGGGTGCACCGTTTTTACTTCTCTATAACTACGGGAGTGCAATTTTAAGAACTGTGGGTGATACAAAAAGACCGCTTATCTTCCTTGCCACGGGCGGAATTGCAAATGTAATTCTTAACCTTGTGATGGTTCTCGGTCTCGGAATGGATTCCGACGGTGTTGCGATAGCAACGGTTGCGTCAAATGTTATTGCTTCGGCTCTTGTTTTATACACTCTGATTCACAGTCACCATGTGTGCAGAATCTTTCCCCGAAATATACGCATTTCATTTAAAGAATTCAAACGCATTCTTGCCCTCGGAGTTCCTGCAGGCATTCAGAGCGGAATGTTTTCCATATCAAATGTTGTGCTTCAGTCATCAATCAACTCCTTTGGTCCTGCCATGGTTGCCGGCAACGGTGCGGCGGCTTCGGTGGATAGCTATGCGGCATTTGTTTCCGAAGGTTTTTCCCAAACCGCAATAACATTTTCGGGTCAGAATATGGGTGCAAAAAAATATGACAGACTTAAAACAGTGTTCCTGCAGACTAATCTTTCGGGGATTATCATTGTAGCACTTGTTGCGGCAATAATTATTCCCTTCAGAGAAAATGTAATTTCGATTTTTATCACCGACAATCCCGAGGCGGTTGCGGCAGGTTGTGAAAGGCTCATGTGGGTTCTTCTCCCCCACTGCATCGGTTCTGCCATGACCATAACAAGCTCGGTTTTAAGAGGCATGGGCAAATCTGTTCAGCCCATGATTGCAACAGTTTTCGGTGTTTGTGTGGTCAGGATGATTTGGGTTGTTACGATTTTCAGACACTTCGGTACAATCAGGTCACTGTATCTTGTTTATCCCGTAACATGGATTCTTACACTGTCTATGGTGGTTATGCTGTTTTGGATTAACTATAAAAGAGTCAAAAAACTTCAACAATGATTTATACCAAGGGAGATTTTTATGGCAAAAACAACAGACATGACAAAGGGCAAACCCCTTAAACTCATTTTAAACTTTGCCCTGCCGCTTATTGTAACAAACTTGGGTCAACAGCTCTACATGATTGCCGATGCGGCAATTGTGGGAAGGGGAATTGGCGTAAAGGCACTTGCCTCGGTGGGTGCCGCAGACTGGGTATATTGGATGGTACTTTGGACGGTTATGATGCTCACTCAGGGCTTTTCGATGTTTGTTTCCAGGCACTTCGGTGAAAAAAACATGACCGATATGAACCGAGTTGTTGCAATGTCAACAGAGCTTTGTGCTTTTTTCGGCGTGATTTTAACCGTGGCGGGGCTTTTTGCCGTGAGACCGGTTCTTAATCTGCTCGGCACTCCGGGCGACATAACAGACGGTTCGGCAACTTATCTTAACACCATGATATCGGGTACGGTCATTGTTTGCGCCTACAACATGGCATCGGCAATTTTGCGTGCTGTGGGCGACGGAAAAACTCCCCTTGTGGCAATGATTATTTCGGCTGTTTTGAACGTGGGTCTCGATTTGCTGTTTGTTATATGGTTTAATTGGGGAATATTCGGTGCGGCTTTTGCATCGGTTATATCACAGCTTTTCTCGTTTTTGTATTGCTTTGCCGTTCTTGCAAAATCCGATTACATAAACATTTCAAAGGAAATGTGGAAGCCTGACGGGAAGCTCATAAGAAAACTTCTTGCATTTGCGTTGCCGCTTGCGGCACAATATATGATAATAAATTTGGGCGGAATTGTGCTGCAGTCTACGGTAAATAGCCAAGGAAGCATGTTTGTGGCAGGTTTTACCGCAACAAACAAGCTTTACGGTCTTTTGGAAAGCTCTGCCATATCTTTAGGCACTGCCTTTTCAACATATTTTGCCCAGAACTTTGGTGCCAAAAACGAATTACGCATAAAAAGAGGAATGAAAACTGCAATTTTGCTTTCTTTGGCGGCATCTCTTGTGATAATGCTTGTTGTTTTTGTTTTGGGAAGATTTTTGCTTATGCTGTTTTTGGATACATCGGAGGCGGGTGCCTTTGAAGCACTTGATATTGCCGAGAAATATCTCATGATTATGGCTTTGTGCTTGCCTGTTTTGTATCTCATATACGTATACCGAAGTGTTTTGCAGTCGGCAGGCAATTCCACATGGTCACTCATTTCGGGATTCGGAGAGCTTTTTGTGCGTGCGGGCATGTCAAAAATTGTCTTTGGCTTTGCAGGAGTCGGAGTGCTTTATTGGACAGAACCCCTTGCATGGCTTGCCGCACTTTTGTTTGTTATGATTCCTTATTATATAAAACAAAAAAGAAAAACACTTGCAATTTTTTAACAAACGTGTTATACTGTAAAAAAATAAAGACGGGAGCTTGTGTTACAGGCTGAGAGGAAGGTATAACCTTCGACCGAGAACCTGATTTGGATAATGCCAACGTAGGGATGCCTGAACAATAGCTTCGGGAATGTCATATAATCTATGTATTTTTAGGAGTTACCAAATCGGTAGCTCCTTTTTTTGTTGTAATTTTTCGGGGGAGGGATTTGTATGGTAAGAATTAACGGAAAAGATTTGGATATTGGCGGCAAGTCTGTTGCGGAATATCTCGATTTTGCAGGCTACGACTTAAAGCGTGTTGCCGTGGAACTCAATGGCGAAATTGTTCCCAAAGCACAGTATGCAAATACCGTTTTTAAGGATGGCGACAGCGTTGAGGTTGTAAGCTTTGTGGGAGGTGGTTGATGTGATACCGACTAAAGAAGAATGGATTAAAGCACTAAATGACCGACACGGCATCGGGCTTCAAAAGAAAATATCACTTGCAACCGTTGCCATATGCGGTCTTGGCGGTCTCGGCTCAAACATAGCCATAGCACTTGCCCGCTTGGGCATAGGGAAACTGATACTCATTGATTTTGACAAGGTGGATATAACAAATCTGCATCGTCAGCAGTACAAGGCGAATCAAATCGGAATGAGAAAGACCGAAGCCCTGCGGGATAATTTGAAAGAAATAAATCCGTATATTGTAACGGAAATACACAATGTTTATGTTAATGAAAACAATGCAATGAGTGTGCTTTCAGATGCAGATATTGTCTGTGAAGCTTTTGACAACCCGGAATGTAAAGCAATGCTGACAAATCTTGTTTTGGAAAAAATGTGTGAAAAATACATTGTTGCCGCATCGGGAATGGCAGGCTTGGATAGTGCCAACCTTATAAAAACAAGAAAAATTTCAAAACGGTTTTATCTTTGCGGTGATGAAGTGAGCGATATAAAAGACGGAATCGGTCTTTTATCACCACGGGTTATGGTGTGTGCCGCACATCAGGCACATACGGTTTTAAGAATTATAGCAGAAGAATGGAAAGAAGGAAATGAAAATGAACAATGACAAACTTGTTATCGGAGGTCACGAATTTAATTCCCGTTTTATTTTGGGATCTGGAAAATATTCTCTTAATTTGATTGAAGCTGCCGTAAAGGATGCAGGAGCGGAGATTATAACACTTGCTGTCCGCCGTGCAAACACAAAGGAACAGGAAAATATTTTGGATTATATTCCAAAGGGAATTACGCTTCTCCCCAACACAAGCGGAGCAAGAAATGCCGAGGAAGCAGTGAGAATTGCAAGACTTGCCCGTGAGCTTGGGTGCGGTAATTTTGTAAAAATTGAAATTATGCGCGATTCAAAATATCTTCTTCCGGATAATCAGGAAACAATCAGAGCAACGGAAATTCTTGCAAATGACGGATTTGTTGTTATGCCGTATATGTACCCGGATTTGAATGTTGCCCGTGATTTGGTAAATGCCGGCGCCGCAACCATAATGCCCCTTGCATCACCCATGGGGTCGAATAAAGGTCTTGCAACAAAGGATTTTATTCAGATTCTTATTGACGAGATTGACCTTCCGATTATTGTTGATGCAGGCATCGGCAAGCCGTCACAGGCTTGCGAAGCTATGGAAATGGGTGCTGCTGCAATTATGGCAAATACAGCCTTAGCGACCGCAGGCAATCTTCCTCTTATGGCATCTGCCTTTCGTCAGGCAATTGAAGCAGGCAGAAAAGCATATCTTTCGGGTCTTGGCAGGGTTCTTAGCCGAGGTGCCTCCGCATCCGATCCTTTAACGGGATTTTTGCGTGATTAAGGGGGATGAAAAATGGAAAATCAATTTTTTGTGGATTCAAAGCATTTATCTTTGGAAGCACTTGCAAAAAAGCATCTGATAGAAACCGATCCATCTTCACGAAAAAATCACATGGAATATTTGCCGGGTATGGAGAAAATAGAATCGGATGTTTGCAAAAATGTAATGGAGCAGATGAATTCTTTTGACTACTCAAAATACACTGCTAAAGACGTAAAAGCGGCATTGGACCATGAAAAATGTACCATAGACGATTTCAAGGCACTGCTTTCTCCTGCGGCAGAGCCGTTTTTGGAACAAATGGCACAGAGAGCGAGACTTGAAACAAGCAAGCATTTCGGAAATACAGTATATCTTTTTACACCCTTATACATAGCCAATTACTGCGAGAATTACTGCGTGTATTGTGGTTTTAATTGCTATAACCATATTAACCGAATGAAGCTTTCTCCGGAACAAATTGAAAAAGAAATGAAGGTTATTGCAGACAGCGGTATGGAAGAAATACTGATACTTACAGGCGAGAGCCGTGCTCACAGTGATATTGATTATATCGGTGAAGCTTGCAAGCTTGCAAGAAAATACTTTCGTATGGTTGGTCTTGAAATATATCCTGTCAATACCGACGAATATAAGTACCTTCACGAATGCGGTGCTGACTATGTAACCGTATTTCAGGAAACCTATGATACAGATAAATATGAACAGCTTCACCTTCTCGGTCACAAGCGTGTGTGGCCTTACCGTTTTGACGCACAGGAACGGGCACTTATGGGCGGCATGAGAGGTGTGGCATTTTCCGCCCTTTTGGGACTTTCGGATTTCAGAAAGGATGCTTTGGCAAGCGGGCTTCACGTGTACTATCTTCAACGAAAATACCCTCACGCAGAAATGTCTCTGTCATGCCCCAGACTCAGACCGATTATCAATAACGATAAAATCAATCCATTGGACGTTCATGAAAAACAGCTTTGTCAAATAATCTGTGCATACCGTATCTTCTTACCCTTTGTCGGCATTACCGTATCTTCCCGTGAAAGTGCAGAATTCAGAAACGGCATTGTAAAAATTGCCGCAACAAAGGTGTCGGCAGGGGTTTCTACCGGGATTGGCGACCACGAAAGCAAATATAACGGCAAAGAAACAGACGAGGTTCAGGGCGATGAACAGTTTGAGATTGACGATAACAGAAGTCTTGACAAAATGTATAAAGACATTTCGGATGAAGGTCTGCAGCCCATTTTGAATGACTATCTTTATGTGTAGGAGAAAAAGAAGATGAGAGATTTTGATACAACACTTTATTTTATAACAGACAGCACCGGATTCGGTGAAGAAGAATTTTTAAGAAGAACCGAAGAAGCCTTAAAAGGCGGGGCAACAATAGTGCAGCTTCGGGAAAAAGACAAAACCGCAAGGGAATATGTTTCTCTTGCACGAAAGGTACACACACTTACAAAAAAATATAACGTACCCCTCATCATTGACGACAGAGTGGATGTTGCACTCGGCATGGGGGCAGAGGGTGTTCATCTCGGGCAAAGTGATATGCCCATAGATATTGCAAGAAAAATCCTTGGCGATGATTTTATTATCGGAGCAACAACCAAAACAGTTCCGCAGGCTCTTGAAGCATACAGACAGGGTGCAGATTATCTTGGCGTAGGTGCAATTTATCCGACCACAACAAAGGTTAAAACCGTTCTCACATCAACCGAAACCCTTGATGCAATATGCAAAGCAGTGCCGATTCCCGTAAATGCCATCGGCGGACTGAACAAAAACAATACACATGTCCTTGAAGGGATTGATATTGCAGGCATCTGCGTGGTTTCTGCAATTATGAAGGCAGATGACCCCAAGGGCGAAGCCGAAACTCTTCTTAAAATAGCGAAGGAATTGAAACGAAAATGAAAATGAAAACAGTATTGACCATTGCAGGAAGTGACTCAAGCGGAGGCGCCGGCATTCAGGCAGATATTAAAACAATGACAATGAATGGGGTTTATGCCATGAGTGCAATAACGGCACTGACCGCACAGAACACAACCGGCGTAAGAGCAATTCGGGAAACCGAACCCGATTTTCTCAAACAGCAATTGGATGCGGTATTCGAGGACATTTTCCCCGACAGCGTCAAAATCGGTATGGTATCATCGGGTGAACTGATAAGCGTAATTGCAGACAGGCTGAGATTTTACGGAGCTAAAAACATTGTTGCAGATCCCGTTATGGTTGCATCAAGCGGAATGGCTCTTATTAAAACAGAAGCAATTGCCGCACTTACCCAAAAACTATTTCCCATAGCAACCCTCGTTACCCCCAACATACCGGAGGCAGAGGCTTTGTCGGGAACTGTCATTAAAACTAAAGACGATATGCTTTCGGTGGCAAAATATATTGGCGATTCATATGGATGTGCTGTTCTTTTAAAAGGCGGTCACAGTATTAATGATGCCAACGACCTTTTGTATGCAGATGGAGAATATCGTTGGTTTGAAGGCAGACGAATAGACAATCCCAACACGCATGGTACGGGATGTACACTGTCCGCCGCCATAGCATCAAACCTTGCAAAAGGCTATGCACTTCCCGAGGCGGTAGAAAGGGCAAAGGAATATATTTCGGGTGCTCTCTCTGCCGGACTCAATTTGGGACAGGGCTCGGGGCCGCTTATGCATAATTTTAGCCTTAACGACCGACACTAAAGGCGGTTTTAAAATATAAATTTCGCCTCACTCGTCGTTAAAATACTCGGAAATATAACCATATTTCCTGCGTTTTTGCCTTGACTGAGACAAAATTTATTATTTTAAAACTCCAAAG